>JANNHY010000362.1:0-3142 GCA_031404635.1 Ilumatobacteraceae bacterium | reverse complement strand
TGCCCATGATCCGCTGCGTGTTCACGCGAGCTACGTAGACGATCTGGGCGCCGTCGAGTACCGAGGCGCCGACGCCATCGCGATGCAGAACGGCGTGCCGCAGGGTCTCAGCTCCGGCATCTTCACGAACGACTTCCGTGAGGCGGAGGAATTCCTGAGCGCGCGGGGCAGCGATTGCGGCATCGCGAACGTGAACGCGGGCACCAGCGGCGCGGAGATTGGCGGCGCGTTCGGCGGCGAAAAGGAAACCGGCGGCGGCCGCGAGAGCGGCAGCGACGCCTGGAAGGCTTACATGCGCCGGGCAACCAACACCATCAACTACTCCAACGATCTCCCTCTCGCCCAAGGCGTCAAATTCGGCTGACCCGCTCACCCACCCCTTGGGCGCGAAACATGAACTGGCAATACTCACATCGCGCCCGTGCAGCTCCTCGGGCGCGAGAACCGAATCAGCCCTACCGGAATCGCGCCCAAGCGAGGACGGGGGGCGGGGCGGGGCGGCGGGTCAGCGGATCCGGCGCAGCAGCCGCAGGCTGCCGGTGGCACCGATCTCGGTGAACAAACCGCTGTGCAGCGCCGGCAGGTAGTTCTGCTCGTAGGGCGGCCGGCCGCCGTCTGCCGCATCGGGAAAAACGTCGTGAACGGCCAGCGTGCCTCCGGCGGCCACATGCCCAGCCCAGCCGGAGTAGTCGAGGCGGGCGGGTTCCTGGCCATGACCACCGTCGATGAACAGCAGCGACAACGGCGTGGCCCAGTACCGAGCGACAGTCTTTGACTGACCGACGACGGCGATCACGACATCTTCCAAGCCGGCGTCATGAATCGTCGTCCGGAAGATCGGCAGCGTGTCCATCCGCCCGGTGCGCCCGTCGATTACGGACGGATCATGGTGTTCCCACCCGGCCTGATTCTCTTCGCTGCCGCGGTGGTGGTCGACGGCGAACAGCACCGTACCGGCCGCTCGCGCCGCAGCACCGAGCCACACCGTCGATCGTCCACAGTACGAGCCGATCTCGACCATCGGTCCGCTAACCAGCAGTCCGGCAGCGACCGCCGCGGCGTACAGGGCGTCGCCCTCCTCGGCCGGCATGAAGCCCTTGGCGGCGACGGCGTGGTCACGCACGGCAGGGCTGAGCGGTGCGGAACCCATGCCGGGCACCATAATCGGCACGTGCCAGAAGCTGCGACGACCACCTGGGCGATACCGCGGTGGACATTCGTGATCGCGCCATGCCTGGCTGCAGCACTCGTGTTCATCGCGACTCGGCAGGATCCGCTGCTTTCTCCCGACTCGATCACATACCTCTCTGTCGCCGACCACATTCGTAGCGGGCATGGGTTGACCGACTTCACCACAAAGCCGCTCACCGTCTTCGGCCCTGTCTATCCGCTGTTGTTGGCCCCCGGTGGCCGCAGCTTGGCGTGGGCGATGATCGTCGGGGCCGTGTCGATCGCTGCCGGCAGCGCGTTGATGGGCCTACTGCTTCATCGCCGGGTCCGTCCGCTGGTGGTGTTCGCCGGGGCACTGGCCTTTGGCGCCAGTCGGGGGATGATATGGATGGCTTCCGTCGTGTGGAGCGAAGCCCCCTACGCGGCGATTGCACTGGCGACGCTGCTGGTGCTGTCGCGCAGCCCGATCACGACTGGCGGCGCGGCCATCGGTGGAGTGCTCGCCGGCTTCGGCTTCTTGACCCGCTACGCCGGTGCCGGATTGGTGGCGACCGGCGCGGTGATGGCTGCAGCATCGGCATCGCGAATCCACGACCGCCCGGCGATGATCAGACGAATCGCCGCCTTCGCGGCTGGTTCGCTCGGTGTCAGCTCGCTATGGATCGTCCGCAACCTCGTCGTGGCCGGCCAGCCACTTGGACCGCGATTCGAAGGGGGTGCGAACGAGCCGCTGACTCGAACCATCCGTCTGGCCCTGATTGGTACCGGTCACATCGTGGTCGGCGACCGCTGGTCGGAATCGGGCAGCGCCACGATCGGAGCCGCGGTCATCGTCGCCCTCGCCGTACTCGCAGTGCTCGCTCTGCGCAGCCGCAGCGCCACCACGCTCGACCTGGGTATCGCAACCTTCGCCGCCACCTCGTTCGTCGTTCCGATCGTCGCCCGCCTCGCCACCGCCAACGACATCGAGCTTCGGGTCATGTCGCCGATCCTGATCCCGGTGATCTACCTCACCAGCGTCACCGTTGACCGGCTGTGCACCAACCGCAACAGACGCATCAGCCGCAGTGTCGCTGTGGCCGGTACGGTCCTGCTCAGTTGGTCCTTGTACAATGGCGCCGAGTTCGCCGGGCGTTTCCCCGCCCTCGCACCCGGCGGTAGCGGCTACAAGGCCCAGTTCGCACCGCGCTTGTACGACGCCATCGATGCGTTGCCCGACGACGCCACAATCCTCACCAACAACCCGCAACGGGTGTGGTGGTTCACCGATCGGGAGCCGACGTTGATGGGGTTCACCCGGCCGCGACCAGGCAACAGCCACTACCCCCTCGACGCCGACGACACCGTGCAGGCAGCGTGCTCGGGACACGCCTATCTTGGTTGGTTCGACAGTTTGCTGAATGCCGGCGACAGCCCCCAGGAACGCCGGCCGGACCTCGCCGCCCTCGTCGATTTGCAGCTCGAGACATCGGTCCCAGGCGGCGAGCTCTACCGCCTTGCCGCCCTCGACGGCGGCACATGCGACACGACCGGTTCGTCTCGACAAGGATGAGGTTATGACCGCCCTCGACGATCTCGTCAAGCTACTCGACCTCGAAGCGATCGAGGTCAACATCTTTCGCGGCCACTCCCCTGACGAGAATCGCCAGCGAGTGTTCGGTGGTCAAGTCGCCGGCCAGGCCCTGGTCGCGGCGACCCGCACCGTCGAGGACCCAGGCCGGCAGGTGCACTCGCTGCACGCCTACTTCCTGCGCCGTGGTGATCCCTTGCGCCCGATCCTGTACGAGGTCGACCGGATCCGCGACGGTCGCAGTTTCACGACGCGGCGAGTTGTAGCCATCCAGCACGGCAAGGCGATCTTCAATCTGCACGCCAGCTTCCACGTTCACGAACCGGGGCCCGATCATCAGTTGAAGATGCCTACCGACGTGCCGGCCCCCGAGTCGCTCCCCGACTTCAAGACCCGCATGGC
>JANNHY010000361.1:0-3089 GCA_031404635.1 Ilumatobacteraceae bacterium | reverse complement strand
CTCGACTCCCGACACCGCACCTTCTGATCCGATCGAGAAACAACACCACCTCGCCGCCCTCGCTCTGGTCGCTCTCACCGAAGGCACCGGCGCCACCCCTGGCGGTATCGACATCTCGATCCTCATCGACTCGACCACACTGGTGAATGGCCCTCACGACGGCACCGTCGTCGACTGCGGGCTACCCATCGATCTGCCTGTCGAAACGATCCGGCGGATGGCCTGCATGGCCGAGATCACCCCGATCATCGTCGCCGCCGACGGGGTCTCGTTGTACCTCGGGGCGACGACCCGCCTCGCCAACCGCGCCCAACGCCGCGCCCTACGAGCGATGTACCGCACCTGCGCCGTGCCCGGGTGCTGCGTCACCTGGGACAAACTCGTCATCCACCACATCAACTGGTTCCGACACGGCGGCCCCACCAACATCGACAACCTTTTACCGCTATGTACCCGCCACCACCACTACGCCCACGAAGGCCAATGGCAACTCCAACTCGCACCCGACCGCAACCTCACCATCAACCTCCCCGACCAAACCACCATGACCACCGGCCCACCCAAAACCCTCGCCGCATAACCGCGGCCACCGCCCCAAACCTGTCAACCGTGTCACCGCCAACCACGACGATCACCATGCCAGGCTCGCTCGCTGATTGGTACAGCGGTCGTCACGGCGACGCCAACTATCTGGGCGCCCCAAAACGGCACGATCTGCGGTGTAGCACGCTTGTGCTACGGTTCTTCCCATGTCTACGACGACGGTCCGACTCAACCCTGACGAGGAGCAGACCCTCGATGAACTTGCAGCGATTCACGGCGGGCGATCCAACGCGCTACGTCAGGGTCTTCGATTGCTGGCCGCCGACACACAACGACGTTCCGCGCTTGCAGACCTGCTGCTCGACTGGGAACGCGACGCCGGGCCGGTGAGCGACGAAGCGGTCGCAGCAATGACCGAACGCTACGACCTTGATTCTTGATGTCGGATTCCTGATTTCGATCGACCGCGGTGAACGGGCTGCTCAAGAGTTCCTGACAGCGACGGTGCGTCATGGCACCCCGCTTTCCACCACGCATCCGGTCGTCGCTCAGGTGTGGCGCAACGGGTCCCGGCAATCCCGCCTCGCTCGATTCCTCGACACGGTGGTCGTCCACCCATTCGACGACGGTGTTGCCGTGGGCAGCATTCTCGCTCGGTCGCGGACTACCGACGTTGTCGATGCCCACCTCGTCGCCGTTGCACTACGACTAGCGCAGCCGATCCTGACCGGCGACCTCATTGACCTCGAAACACTCGCCGCATCGCTACCGGACCACCGGCCACGAGTTCTCCGATGGCCCTGAACCCGCAAGACTCCGCTGCCCGAAGAAAGCACCCGCCGCGCAATGAGTATCGCTTGATTATCGCTGGGAGGTCCTCGCCGCTGACTCGTCGACCCAGGACGCGGGTCGACGAGTTACGACGAACGTGGCCCATACCTTTCCGCCGTGTCGGGCACACGGTGACGTGAAGCCACCTCGGCATCGTGATCGACCGAGCCGCGATCTGAAAGAGACTTTGGTCCCTTCGTTGTAACGTCTTCTCGCACATGTCCCTATCAGCCGGTCGAGCGCCGCGCCGAACGTCGGCCGGCCCCACCTCGACGTCCATTGAGGAGTAGCCATGCGAATAGGCATTCTGACCGGGGGCGGTGACGTGCCCGGTCTCAACCCGTGCATCAAGGCCATCGTCAACCAGGCGGACGCGAACGACTGGACGGTGCTTGGCATCCGCCAGGGCTGGGCCGGTCTGCTGCACTACGACCCGGCGAACCCCCGATCGCAGGCCGAGCGGGTGGAACCGCTGACGAAGCTCGGTGTGCGTACCATCGACCGCTACGGCGGCACTCATCTGCATACCTCGAGGACCAACCCCCAGAAGGTGCGGCCGGCCGATCTGCCTGAGTTCCTCGTCGACGACTACCCCTTCGAGGGCAAGGAGCGAGTCGACTGCACCCAACACGTGCTCTCGGTCATCGAGCACCTCGACATCGACGCCCTGATCGCGATCGGCGGTGACGACACATTGTCGTTCGCTGTACGTCTGCACGAGGAGGGCGTGCGCGTTGTGGGCATCCCGAAGACGATGGACAACGATGTATTCGGCACTGACTACTGCATCGGGTTTTCCACCGCGGTGTCGCGCAGTGTGGAGTGCATCCATTCTCTGCGCACGCCGGCCGGCAGCCACGAGCGGATCGCGGTTGTCGAGCTGTTCGGACGCAACAGCGGCGAGACGGCCCTGGTGTCGGCCTATCTGTCCGATGTCGACCGGGTTCTGATCAGCGAGGTGCCGTTCGACATTGAACGGCTTGCCGGGCTGCTCGTCGAGGACCGCGCCAGGAACCCGAGCAACTACGCGATCGTCGTGGTGTCGGAGGGGGCGAGCATGATCGGCGGTCAGGTCGTCGAGTACGGCTTGGAGGACGCCTACGGTCACCGCAAGCTGGGTGGCATCGGCACAATCCTCGGTGAGGCGATCAAGCAGGTCACCGGCATCGACATCGTCAAACAGGAACTGGCGTACCTGATGCGCGCTGGTTCACCGGACTCGCTCGATCGGATGGTCGCACTGTCATACGGCAATCTCGCCGTGCAGCAGCTCGCCCGGGGACGCACCGGCGTGATGGTCGCCTTGCAAAGCGGGATGTACACGACCGTGCCGATCAAGTCGTGCATCTCCGGCCTGAAGCGGGTCGACGTCGATGAGCTGTATGACAAGGATCAGTACCGGGCCCAGGTGAATCACCTGCTCGGCAAGCCGATGTTCCTGTACTGAGGCTGGCGGGCAAACCGTTGCAGTTATCAGTTGACGTCCGGTGGCGTGGGTACGCCAATTCCGGCGATCTGGGTGCCACGCTCCCCCGTTTGTTCACTTGAGTTCACCGAAATTTCTGGCGCCCAGATCCCTGAACCTGCGCCCTCCGGGTTCTCCGGCGGGCGATCGCCAGATCACGCTGAGGAGATGACGGCAACTCCGTTGCCCGAACTCGCTCGCCCAGTATCCGAACTACGAGGCGCACGGACTCTCGATCACCGCCTTCGCC
>JANNHY010000360.1:0-26182 GCA_031404635.1 Ilumatobacteraceae bacterium | reverse complement strand
CCTCCCGTTGGAAGATGGTCGGACTGGTGATCGATTGGCAGGACTGGGATCGCCACTATTGCGGAGCCGGGTTGATCCCTCCCAAGGACGAGACGCCGATCGTCTACGAAATGCTGCTGTACGACGATGACGGCAACCGTGTCGGCTACACGACCAGCTTCATGTATTCGCCGATATTGCAGCGTCACATCGCCATGGCCAGGGTGCGCACCGATCTGGCCTCGGTCGGCTCGACTGTCAACCTCGAACTGACCATCAACCATCGCTATCACACCGTTGCGGCAGTCGTCGCTCGGCCACCGCTGTTCAACCCGGCGAGAAAGACAGCCTGAGACCGATGCCTGCCAAGACTTCTTTCGACGTGATCGTCATCGGCGGCGGCCACAACGGGTTGGTCAACGGTGCCTACCTCGCCAAGTCCGGCCTGCGCACCTTGATCGTCGAGCGACGTCACATCGTCGGCGGTGCCGCCATCACCGAGGAGTTGATCCCCGGCTTTCATTTCACCACGTTCTCGTACGCCCTCAGCCTGCTGCGGCCCGACATCATCCACGACCTCGAGCTGACCAAGCACGGCTTCATGCCCATTCAGATGCCGAGCGCCTTCGCTCCGATGGAGAACGGCGATTACCTACTGATGGGCACCGACCGCAACGAAAATCTCAAACAGATCTCGCGACATTCCAAGCACGATGCCGACGCGATGGATCAGTATGAACACGACATGGCCCAGGTGTGCCAGGCGCTGAAGCCGCTCGTCGACACGGCGCCGCCGAACCTGTTCGGCAACGACCCCGCCGATGCATTGCAGTTGGCCGACCTCGCCAAGCGATTGAAGGCATTGCCGTCGCGGGTCCTGCAGAACTGCATCCGCCTTTTGACCGGCAGTTCCGCCGACTTCCTCGACGACTACTTCGAGAGCGACATCATCAAGGGCTGGCTGTCGTCGTCGAGCATCATCGGTAGCAAGGTCGGCCCCCGATCGCAGGGCTCCGGCCTGGTGCTGCTGTTCCACAACCTCGGTGAGCACGACGGCCACTTCGGGGCGTGGGCGTTCCACAAGGGTGGCAATGGCGGATTTACGCAGGTGCTGGCGCGCGCCGCGCAGGCGTTCGGCGCCGAGATCGTCGTCGACACCCCGGTCAGCCACGTGATCACCAGCAACGGCAGGGCCACCGGCGTGGCCCTTGCCGACGGCACCGAGCTGAAGGCCAAGGTCGTCGTCAGCTCGCTCGATCCACGGCGCACCTTCACGCAACTCGTCGACCCGGACGAACTGCCGATCGAGCTCAACGAGAGCATCCGCAGGTTCCGTTTCCAGGGCACGTCCGCCAAGGTCAACTTCGCGCTCGATGAGGCACCCCGCTACCCGGCGCTCGGCGATCGCACCGACCAGTTCCGCGGTTTCACCAACATCGGCCCGTCGATGGACTACCTCGAACGGGCCTTCGACGATGCCAAGTACGGCTGGTACAGCAAGCGGCCGTATATCGACGCCTGCTTGCAATCGATGGTCGACCCCGACATGGCGCCGCCCGGCAAACACGTGATGTCGTGCTTCGTGCAGTACGCGCCGTACGAGTTGAAAGGCGGCGATTGGGACAGGGAACGGCAGAACTTCGGCGACAACGTGCAGGCCACGATCGAGTCGTTCTTTCCCGGGTTCGGCGATCTCGTGCTGCATCGCGAGGTGGTGACACCGCTCGACATCGAGCGTGTGGTCGGTCTGACCGAGGGCAACATCTTTGCCGGTGAGTTCTTGGCGCCGCAGATGTATTTCTTCCGCCCGGCACCCGGTTGGAACCAGTACCGCACACCGATCGACGGCTACTACCAGTGTGGATCGGGCACCCACCCTGGTGGGTGTGTTTCCGGCGGGCCGGGGAAGCTGGCGTCGCAGCAGATCATCGGTGACCTGGCCCGCAAGGGTTGACACACGGAGTTGACATGACCGGCGACCGGTGTTGTCTTTGAAGCACGGGGGCTCTGGTTTCGGGACGAGTGGTTCGTCGTGGTACGCCATGCATCGTGAGTCCGCAGGAACTCGTAGTCGCCCATCTGCGCCGCCTTGGCGTCGATCACGAGATCGTTCCATGCGACCCAGCGCTCGCTGATACGGCGGCCTTCTGCGAGGCCTACGGCTACTCGCCCGACGATTCGGCCAACACGATCATTGTGATCGGCAAGGGTGAGACGCCGCGCCCGGTCGCCTGTGTGGTTTTGGCGTCGACTCGGCTCGATGTGAACGGCGTTGTTCGGCGTCGTCTGGAGGTACGCAAGGCCTCGTTCGCCTCGGCGGAGGAAACGATGCAGCTCACCGGCATGGAGATCGGTGGCGTGACGGCGTTCGCCCTGCCCGCCGAGTTGCCGATCTGGGTCGACGCCGCCGTGATGGCGCGCAACCGGATCATCCTCGGTGGCGGCAGCCGAGCGATCAAGGTGCTGACACCCGCGTCGACGCTGACGATGCTCGGCAATGTGACGGTGGTCGACGACTTGGCTCGCGCTCGCCAGTGAGTGATTCGCGTGGGTCACTGGTGGTGACCGCCGACGACAGCACCGGCGCGACGGAAGCTGGGGCAGCGTGTGCCGATGCCGGTCTCAGCGTGGAGGTGATTCCGCTCGGCGTGTCGCTTCCGGTGGCTCCTTCAATGGACGGTTGTGTCGTCATCGATCTTCGATCTCGCCACGTCGCGCCCGCTGAGGCTCGGCGGCGGATCAGGACGGTGATTACCGAGGCTCGTCGGGTCCACAAGATCGATTCCACGCTCCGTGGCAATTGGGCCGAGGAGTTGGCCGCCCTTGTCGAAGATGGGCGGCGGGTGGTTTTGATCCCATCGCATCCAAGGGTCGGCCGGGTGTGTACGGGGGGCGTGGTGTTCGTCGACGGTGTGCCGGTCGCCGACAGCGAACACGGCAACGATCCTCGACTCCCGGTGCGCAGCAGCCGGCCGAGCGAGACGTTGTCGGGCGCCGAACTGGAAGGGCCGGAGTCGCTCGCCGCATGGCTCGCCGAGTCGAGCGCTGGTGTGGCGATCGTCGATGCGCTGACCCTCGCCGACATCGACCGACTGGTGGCCGTGGCGCTCGACGTCGCCGACGTTGTGCTGGCTGGGCCGGCTTCGGTTGTCGCGGCAGTTGCCCACGCCTTGTCGCCGAACGATGCACTGGTCGTCGCCCTCCCAGATCCGCGGCTGCCGCCGCCGGTCATTGGGGTATGTGCCAGCTTGCACCCGGCCAGCCGCACCCAGATGGCCCGCCTGGCCGAAGTCGGCGTCGAAGTGGTGATGTCGTCGGAAGTTCGCGGCTACGAGCCCGAGGCCGTCGCCGCCGAGGTGGCGGAACGCGCTCATCAGCGGGTCGCTGCCGTGCAGGCGCGCAGCGTGATCCTGGTCGGTGGCGATACGGCCGCGGCGTTCATCGGTGACAACGTGGTGCGCGTGTTCGGATCGATCGACGTCGGTGTCAGTCTTGGCGAGGCGGAGATTCGAGGGCGGCGGCTGCGTGTCGCCAGCAAACCCGGTGGCTTCGGCACAGCCAATACGCTGGCAGATCTGGTGACGAGAGGACCGCAGACATGACGTCGACACTGCCGATGGCGATCACGATGGGTGATGCCTCCGGTGTCGGCCCCGAGATCGTGCTGCGTCGCGCTGCAGAAGGAGCGTTCAGCACCGAGCCAGTCGTGGTCTACGGGGACCTGGCCATCTTGCGTCATGGCGCTGAGCTGTTGGGTATCGACGTGGGTATCGAAGCGATCACCGATCCCCGACAGTGGCGGTCGGGCATGCTGCAGGTCGTCGACGCCGGGTTGTTACAGGCCGTCGATCATCGACCCGGTGAGATCGACGCAGCATCGGGTGCGGCTGCCCGGCAGTACGTGCTCGCGGCGACGGCTGCCGCCTTGGCCGGCCGCGTCGCCGGCATCGTGACGATGCCGATGAACAAAGAGGCGACGCAGCTCAGTAATCCGGGATTCGTCGGGCACACCGAGTTGATCGCCGCGGTATGCGCGGTGCAGCGCTACACGATGATGCTGACGGCCGGTGATCTCGCCGTCACCCACGTCAGTACCCACGTCTCATTGCAGGAGGCGATTCGCCGAGTCACCACGGCGCGGGTCACCGAAGTGATCGAACTGACCTACGAGACACTGCATCGCTTCCTCGACCGGCCGCGGATCGCCGTCTGCGGAGTCAACCCTCACGCCGGCGAGCATGGCCTGTTCGGATCGGAGGACACCGAGCAGATCGTTCCGGCCATCGAGGCGGCGCGCGCGGCAGGCATCGACGCCAGTGGCCCGCACCCCGCCGACACCGTGTTCCACCAGGCTGTCCACCGCAAGCGGTTCGATGCCATCGTGTGCATGTACCACGACCAAGGTCACGCGCCGATGAAGCTGCTGGCCTTCGAGAGCGGCGTCAACGTGACCGTCGGCCTGCCGATCGTGCGCACCTCGGTCGACCACGGCACCGCCTTCGACATCGCCTGGCAAGGTGTTGCCTTCACCGGTTCGCTCGACCACGCCTTGCGCTGGGCGTGGCGGCTGACCCCCTCGACCAGCGGGCAGTCGCCGGTTGCTCCTTGAGGGTCGATGACGTCGAGGGACGGATGCACCGAGCGGCACCCAGGTCGATCCCTTCCGCGCTATCGACACGCGGTAGGCCCAGGCCAGCAACAGCCCGCTCAGGCGACTACGGCACTACGGGCCGCCTCGAGCTTGGCCGTCGTCAGCTTGCTGCGGCCGACGACGAACAGGCAGGCGTAGATTGCGCCGTCGAGCAGGAACGCCGAGCGCAGCGCGATCCTGCGGTTGGCGAGGTGGCTCACGACGGTGACGGTGATGCCACCGATCGCTGCGCCGACCGGCATCATCCCCCAGGCGAAGAAGCGGTACACGCTGTTGACCCGGCCGAGGAGTTGAGACGGGATGATCGTCTGGCGGAGGCTGACCGTGATGACGTTCCAAGTGGCGCCCAGGGTCGCACCGATTGCCCACAGCACCATCACTACTGGCCACCACGACGACACACCGACGAGCAACGACGTCGCAGCACCGGAGCCGAGGGTCATCGCCAGGCAGGTGCCGCTGCCGAGGCGCTTCGACATCCACGGGGCGAGGTTGCTGCCGACGACAGCACCGGCGGCGAAACCGAATCCCATGATCGTGAAGACCAGCGGGCCGACCTTCAGGATCTCCTGGGCGAAGAGCACCAGCACGGCGCCGCTGAGCGCCGATGCCATGTTCATCAGGCCGAGGATGATGGCCATCGAGCGCAGCAGGTCGTTGGCCCACAGCCAGCGGAAGCCTTCGGCCAGTTCGCTGCGCCAGGGTGCTTGCACGTGATCGTCGGGCCGTTCGGCTCGGAAGCTGCCGGGGATCGCGGCGACGAGTGCCGCGGCGGCGAAGAACGATGCGGCGTCGACGAAGAAGGGGAGCGAGAAGGCGACGAGCAGCAGCAGCGATCCGAGGGGTGGACCGACGAAGGTGTTGGCGATCTGCTCGGCACTCCACATCCGGGCGTTGGCCTTCTCCAACTGCTCGACCTCGACGATGGACGGCATGAACGTCTGGCCGCAGTTGTCGCGCAGGACCTCGGCGATGCCGAGCAGCAAGGTGGCGACGAGAAGCACGACGTAGAGCCCCGTCGACGTGCCGGTGACGCTCGATAGCTCGTCGACGCCCGGCAGGCGGGATTGTCGACCGAGCACGGCAAATGCGACCAAGAGGGTCAAGCCGAAGCGGGCGAAGTCGGCGATCACCATGGCCTTCTTACGGTCGACGCGATCGGTGATCACCCCGGCAGGGAGCGTGAACACCAGCCACGGCAGCCGTTGGACGAGGGCAACCGAGGCGATCAGGATCGGATTTCGGGTAAGCGCCGAAGCCAGCCATGGATAGGCGATCTGCGACATTCCGTCACCGATGTTCGACACCGTGGTCGAGATGAACAGTTTGTGGTAGCTGGCCCCGAGGCGCTTCTTGGTCATTCGGAATCCTTGGCCGCGACGGGTCGGTTGGTGGGAAAGACGCCGGCGAGGAAGGCGTATTCTCGAGCGCCGCCGCGTGGCAGTCGGGTGAATTCTGTCGCCAGAGCCATGACCCGGGCGACGAATTCCTTTGCCTGTTCGGCGGGAATTCGGGCGTGGCGCAACGTGAAACCGCAGTCGCCTTCATCACTGTCCGACAGGTCGGCCTCGGCGCGGGCGTCGGCCACGAACGGCAGGTCACCGTCCCTCGCCGCCTCCGGAAAGACGATGGTGTGCGCTGTGCGGCCGTAGAAGCGCTCGTCGATGGCCCGCACCCGACGGGTGGCGGTGACCTTCAGCAGCCCGACGTCGACGAGCACATCGACGTGGTGGGCGACGGTGCCGCGCGGCTTGCGTACCCGAGTTGCCAGTTCGGTGACGGTCATCGCCCGCTCGAGCACGAGATCGAGAATCAGGGCGCGCAGTGGATTGCCGAGGGCCTTGAGGCGGGCGGGGGAGTCGGCGTTGATGGTCTCGTCGAGGTCATACCCGAGGTCGTAGTGAGAGGTTTCTGGAGTAATGTCCGACATATACCGAATGATAGAGAATAGTCGGAGATAGGTCAAGACCTGGGGTCCCTGGGCAATACTGGAGCGATGCGCACTCGGTCGGTGGTCGTCGTCTTCGGCACGCTGACCGGGTTGTTCGCCTCCGGGTACGGCGTGATGTTCACCGGGCTCGACGAGTTCCGCGACCAGTACGGGATCGGTGAGGGGGCCCTCGGGCTGATCGTGGCGATGGGCTTCCTGTCGTCGTTCCTCGCCCAGGTGACCCTCGCCCCGCTCGCCGACAGAGGGCATGCCCGCGTGATGATCGTTCTCGGGATGGCCTTCAACGTTGCCGGCCTGCTCGGAATGGCCTACGGCAGCAGCGTTGTCGTCCTTCTGACGGCACGATTCGTGATGGGTGTCGGCGTCGGGCTGGCCTATCCGGCGGCGCGTCGGATCGTGATCCTCGCCGACCCCGATCGGTTGGGGCAGAACCTCGGGCGCATGCTCGCCGCCGATGTGGCCGGCTTCGCACTCGGGCCGGCCGTCTCGGCTGTGCTCGTCGGCCCGTTCGGGATCGCCGCCCCGTTTTTGCTGATTGCCGGCCTGACGATCGCGTGCTACCCGCTCGTTGCCCGAACCCGGGTCGCCGAGACTGACATCGAGGCGGAAGTGCCGCCCAGGTTCGCCTTCGATCTGCTGCGCATCCGGCCGTATCTGGCCGCGTTGTCGATGGGATCGGCGGTGTTCATGATGATCGGCGCCTTCGACGCGCTGTGGGTGCTGGTGCTCGACGATCTGCGTGCCAGTGATCTGATCGCCAATCTCGGCATCACCTTGTTCGCCGTACCGATGGTGCTGTTCGCCTCGATCGGCGGGAGGCTGGCGCAGTCGATCGGGCCGTTCCGGCTCGGCACCTTCGGCTTGCTGGTCGGCGCCGCGGCCATGTTCGCCTATGGTCACGCGCCGTCGGGCGGGGTGATGTTGGCGATCTCGCTCGTGCACGCCACCAACGACGGCTTCACCGTCAGCAGCTCCGGCGTTGCTGTCGGGTTGGTCGTGCCGGGCGAGCGCCAAGCAAGTGCGCAGGGCTTGCTTGGCGGGGTCGAGACCTTGGTTGCCGGCATCACGGCAGCGGTCATCGGCCAGATCTATCAGCACTTCGGCCGCACCGTCGCCTACACCAGTTGCGCGGCGGCGATGCTGGCGCTGATCGTCAGTGGAGCGTTGCTGTCGGGTGCGTCGTGGAGGTTGCGCGACGTCTCCGGTCGGCAGGCGGTGGCATCGGCCTGAGCGACCGATCTGGGTGAAGGCTCAGTCGAGGTGATCGGCGAAGAACCGGAAGGTGCGGGCCTGGGCGATGGCCGCCGGCACGGCACTGAACGAGGCCCGATGATCGCAGTTGAACCCGTGCTCGGCGTCGTACAGATGAAACGTGACATCGGGCCAGGCAGCGGCGATCTTGTGCACGTCGTCGAGCGGTATGGCGTGGTCGCGCTCGCCGAAATGCATCATCATCGGAACCGCGGGGAGCCGATCGATCAGGTCGACGGTGCCGCCGCCGTAGTACGACACAGACGCGTCGAAGACCTCGGCCAGGTGGATCGCGGCCGCGGCGGTGACCAGCCCGCCGAAGCAGTAACCGACGACACCGACCTTGCCGGCCTCGCGGGCAGCGGCCCCGGCGGCGGCCACATCGGCCAGCACGGTCTGGAAGTCGAGCTTGCCGCGGGCGATATCGCGACCGACGGCGATGTCGTCGTCGGTGTAGCCGAGCTCGATGCCCGGCCGTTCGCGGTCGAAGATCGCCGGGGCGATGGCCAGGTAACCGGCCGCCGCATACCGATCGGCGACCGAGCGGATGTGGCCGTTGACTCCGAAGATCTCCTGGACGACGACCACGCCGCCGCGTGCCGTGCCTTCCGGCTCGGCACGGTAAGCGGATAACTCGAAACCGTCGGACGATGTCAGTGAGATCGTGGTACCCATTCCGCCGACTGTATTCGCGGCAGTGCTCAGTCCAGCGCCGGAGCGACAGTGCGCACGGCGCGAGCGGGGCGCTGCGTGATCGCCCCGAGTACAGCGATGACGGGCACGATCAGCATCGCTCGGCGCAGTCCGAACGTATCCGCAAGGACGCCGAGCGCCAGCGGTCCCAACGTGACTGCAGCGCCGGAGGCGAGAGCGCAGATCGCGCCGAGCGAGATCGAGTCGATCTTGTGTTCAGCCGATGCGTACAAGCGGTCGACGGTCAGCGGGTACAGCGGTGCGCCACCGAAGCCGACGATTGTCAGACCGGCGACTCGCGGCAGCAGCCCAGGCGCGAAGCACATCACCAGGCCCCCGATCGCCAGTACGACGAAGCTGATCGTGATGGTCGCATCGCCGAGGTAGCGCATGACTGTCGGGAGGGCGAGACGCGATAGGAACATCGACACTCCGAACACTCCGGCCAGCGCCGCCGCTTGTCCGCCGGATGCACGGCCGACCTCCTTCAGGTAGGTGGCGGCCCACACCCCGACTGCGAATTCGGAGAGCACGGCGTTGACGATGTGCAGCCAGGGCACGAACACGTCGCGGTCGCGAAAATGGGTGAGCGTGAACGCGCCCTGCCGAGGCGACTCGGGTATAAGCACAGGCCAGGCCACGGCGGTGAGAGCGAGCATGATCACCGCCGTCAGGATCAGATAGGGCGGCCGCCACGACCAGTGCAGGGCCAGCGCCGCACCGATGACCAGGCTGAAGCCCACGCCAGCGAGACCGGGCGCGCCATTGACGGCGGCGAACGCGGCGGCGCGATGCTGGCCGTGGTGATCGCTGATGAGACCCGGCATGACCATCACCAGCAGGGCCCCACCGAGGCCCGCCAGCGCTGTTCCGGTGAGTGTGATCGGCCAGGCTGGGCCGAGGCAGAACAGGGTGATGCCGGCCGTGATGGCTGCTGCCGACATCACCAACGAGCGGCGGCGGCCGAGGTGGTCGACGACCCGCACACCCCAGAGCCCGGCAGCCAGCAGCCCGAATCCGAATGTCGAGCCGTGGAGCGCGGCGATGACGCCGGAGAGGTCGAACTGCTCGCGTAGCTCGCCGAGCACGACCCCGATGCTCAGCCCGGCGACAAGCAATGAATAGCCGAGAGCGCTGGCGTAGGTGAGCCGATCCCACCGGAACTTGTCTGTGGGCATGGGAGTCGCGCTCACACCGTCTGTTGTACCAGGCAAGGCACGCCGCGCGGTGGCGTGTTCGTGGAAAGATCGTCACATGGTCGTTGAGTATCGACACGATGTCGCCGTGGTGGGTCTTGGACTTGTCGGTGCGGCGGCATTGCGTCATCTGTCGACATCCGGTCTGCGATGTGCGGGCATCGGGCCCGCCGAGCCACTCGAGTGGAGCACTCACCAAGGCGTGTTCGCCAGCCACTACGACTCGGGGCGGATCACCCGCAGGCTCGACAAGCAGCGTGAGTGGGCGGTGCTTGCCGGGCGGGCCATCGACGCGTACGCCGGCATCGAGGCCGTGTCGGGAATCACCTTCCACCGACCGGTCGGTGTGTTGATGGCCGAGGTCGATGCGGCCCGACTGGCGGCGACCATCGCCGTGGCCGAGGGCTTGGGCGTCGAGTTCGTCAGGTGCGAACCAGGCGAGCCGTGCGGCGACGACCGTGTGTCATTGCCGGAAGCTTCCACCGTGCTACGCGAGCCTGCTCCCGGTGGCTTCATCGATCCGCGGCGGATGCTCGCCGCGCAGCTCACAGTTGCCCGGCAACAGGGTGCCGTTGTGTCGAGCGAGCAGGCCGTCGGCGTCGATCGCCGGCCGGGCGGGGGGTGGCTCGTTCGCACCATCGCTGGACCCGCGGTCGAAGCCGAGCAGGTCGTCATCGCCACCGGACCGCACGCCGACGAGTTGGTCGGGCTGCCTCGCCGGCCACACATCGACGTCGTTGCCGAGACCGTGGTGCTGGCCAGAGTGTCGGTCGCCGAGAGACAGCGGCTGACCGGTCTTGCGTCGATCATCGTCGATGACCCTGCACGCGATCATCTCTACGTCGTGCCGCCGACGGAGTATCCGGATGGCAACGTCTACGTGAAACTCGGCGCGACGCGCCGTGACGAGCGGGTGCTGTCGCCGCCGGAGCGGCGCACATGGATGGCGGGCACCGCGCACCGCGCCGATCTCGACTGGCTGCGCGGGTTGCTGCTCGGCGTGCTGCCCGGGCTTCGGGCGGAGGAGTGGCTGACCAAGCCGTGCCTGATCCCCGAAACGCCGACAAGGCTGCCGTATGTCGAGATTGCCGACGCCGGCTGCGTGATGGCGGTCGGCGGTAACGGTTACGCGGCGAAGAGCGCCGACGCGATCGGCGCGTTGGCTGCCGGGTTGGTGGTCGACGCACGGTGGACCGACGCCGAACTCGACGCCAACGCATTCGAGTTGATCAGTCGTTGATCGCTACTTTGCCGGCGTCCAGGCGGGGTGGCCGAACACGTGGCGGAGCTTGTGGCGAACACCCCGGGCGGAGCGCACGTCGCGGGCGATGTCGGCCATCTCGTGATAGGCGATGCGCAGCGGGTTGTGGGTGTTGATGTTCTTGGTCAGGCCGTACTTCACCCGACGCACCTCGGGCTCGAAGGTGCCGAACAACTTGTCCCACAGGATCAGGATCCCGCCGTAGTTCTTGTCGAGGTATTGCTGGTTGGCGCCATGGTGACCGCGGTGGTGCGACGGCGTGTTGAATATCTTCTCGACGGGGGCCGGCAGGCGGTCGATCGACTCGGTGTGGATCCAGTACTGATACAGCAAGTTGAGCTGGCCGGCCTTGGCGGTCTTGGCGGTGGGGAAGCCGAGCAACGGCATCGGGGCGAACACCCAGAACGTCAAGAACCCCGACCATGGCTGACGCAGTGCCGTCGACAGGTTGTAGCGCTCGCTGGAGTGATGGGTGACGTGGTTGGCCCACAGCAGGCGCACCGTGTGCATCCAACGATGATCCCAGTAGTAGAGGAAATCCCACAGCACCATCGCCGAGGCGATCGAGCCGCGACGCAGGCCGACGTTGGAGATGCGGTGGCGGAACAGCAGGCGGTCGACGCGGCTGAACGCCGCCAGAGTGGCGAAGCCGAAAGCGATGTTGCCGACCAGCATCGTCAGGCTGGCAACCGTGTCGTTGCGTTCGTAGCCGACGGGTAGCAGCGGATCGGGCGGAAGCTGCGTGCCCGACAGAGTCTCCTCATCGGCGTCGTACAGATCGCCGAGGGCGCGCTTGGGCACCTTGCGCAACGCCGCGTACTCGGCCAGCATGGTCACGACGAACAGCGGGATAGACGCCTTGTCGACGAGGTCGAGTTGGCGAAGGGCCGGCTTCTTCAAGAAGAAACCTCGCCGTGCGTTACGCGTCGAGCCGCGTAGGAACCAAGCTCGGTACGCAGGGTCTCGGGACTCCACTCTTCGGCAACGGCGCGGCGCACCACATCGACCTGAGCGTCGTTGGTCAAACCGGCCAGGGGCTGATCGCGGTCGAGGTTGGTGGGGAAGGCGTATCCGTTTGCGCAGGCACCGATGGCGTTGTCGACCTCGATGGCCGACGCGCCGGATGCCTTGAGCTTCAACAAAGATGGATAGACGGCGTTGCACATCCGCTCGTGGTCGATGCTTTCCAGACACTTGCCGAGTGGGGAGTTGATCTGCAAGAGGTTGGCCATGCGGTGCACATTGGTCGTTCGGTTGGTGCCGGCAGCGTGGAAGAGCGCCGGATTGAAGAACACAGCGTCGCCTTTCAGCAACGGCAACTGCACATAGTGCTGCTCGAAGTATTCGCGAAACTCCGGCCGCCACCATGCCAGGTAGCCGTGCAGATACTTCTGCGCATGGGGCAGGTACATCGTTGGCCCGCTCTCGACCGGCATGTCGCAGTGCGCAATCGCCCCTTGGAGCGTCAGCGCCGCCGAGAGGTGGTGGACATGTGCCGGGTACTGCTCGGCAACTGCGACGGTCATGAACCCGAGGTGATAGTCGCGGTGCGGCTTCTGGGCAGCGCCACCGGGATTGACGACGTTGACCTGTGAGGTAAGGGTGAAGCCTGGCCCGAGCCATGCAGCCGAGGTCATGGAAATGATGTCGTTGGCGTAGTAGGCGACGAACTCGTCGGGAGCGTCGACCGCCAACTTCTCGAGTGCATTCCAAACCCGATCGTTGTCGCCGGGCTTGGCGTAATGGTCGCCCGACACCGTCCCACTGGCATGCTGCTCGGCGATCATCGCCTTGAAAGCGACAGTGACGGCGTCGACGACAGCGTTATCGGGGAAGGCGCGGTTGAACACGACGATTCCCGGGCCTTCGAGGAAGGCCTTGTTCAGTTCGGCCTGCACCGCCCGTCGAGTATCGGGGTCTATGCACTCTGATCGAAGCCGGTCACAGTCGTAGCTCACGACGCTGTGGATGATCGATTCGGCGAACGGATAGTCGCTGAGTTCGGTCGTCTGCTCGACGATTTCGATGAAGTCGGCCAGGGAACAATCGGACTCGCGCAGGTAGCCAGTGGTGGTGCCGAAGTTCACGGAGCTCATGTCCACAAATGTAGGCGGCCTGGAGCGCTCCACGGCTAGCGTGCACACGTAACCACCACCGCTGCCTCCCTACTGGCGTCCGCCCGGAAAGCGACCCGAGATTCGACGCATCGTCAACGGGGAAATTGGCCGGTCGGGGTGGGGTTGTAGCGGTGCTGGCGGCGACCATGTTCTGGTCGCTCGGCGGGGTACTGGGCAAGTCCACCCACGCCTCGGGGGTGGTGCTGTCGTTCTGGAGGATGTGGATCGCCTCCGCGGTGCTGTTGGTGATCGTCGCCGTCACCAGGCGATGACCGAGCCGCTCCGATTTCCGGCGTACCGGCCTGGCCGGCGTGCTGTTCGGCCTCAACATCTGTGTGTTCTTCATCGCCATTCAAACCGTCAGCATCGCCACAGCACTGATCATCGCCGCCTTGGGCCCCGTTGTCGCCCTGCCGGTGTCGGTGATGTTCTTCGGTGAGCGGGTGACGGCCATCAAGGTGGTCTGCGGCGCGGCCTCGGTGGCCGGGGTGATCGTCGCCGTGCTGGCAGCGCCATCCGCAGGATCGGGCACGACCAATTCGACGGTCGGGTACCTGTGGGCGCTGCTGGCGCTGGTGCTGTGGGTCGCCTACCTGCTTGTCTCCAAAGGGGTACGAGCCAGGGTCGAGACCGTGCGCTTCATGTTCGTGGTGTCGCTGATCGGCGCTGTCACGGTGTCGGCGCTGGTGGTGATCGGCAGCAACGATCTCGGTCAAGTCCACGGTGCCGGATGGGCATGGGTGACGTTGCTGGCACTCGGACCGGGCATCGCCGGGCACGGTTTGGTGGCTTGGGCGCAGCCGCGTGTCGACGCCTCGGTGACATCGGGGTTGATCCAAGCCGAACCGGTCGGCGCGTCGGCCGCGGCGTGGGTGATCCTGGGCGAGCGCATCTCGTTGGCCCAGGCCGTCGCCATGGCTGGGGTCATCGCCGCCCTATGTGTGCTCGCCTACAGCGAATCACGCGACGGCGGCGTCGAGATCGTCGACGCAGTCAGTTAGCCCGATGGGGACTTCAGAAGATCTGGTGTGAGCCCGGTGTCGCGACACAAGGCACGTTCGGGCTCACACTTCGACGACACTCGAACTGGTGTGAGCCCGGTGTCGCGACACACGGCGCGATCGGGCTCACACTTCGACAAGTCCCTTGATGACGGCGTCGTCGTCGGCGAGTTGAGCGACCTGTTCGCTGCGCAGGCGGCGACTACTCTCGCCTCGAAAGGAGATGCGTGATGGGAGTTCCATTCCGAGATATCGAGATGGGGCCGGTCGGTAGCCGGTTGCCCGCCGGGGCGGTCTCGGCCGCATCAGCCACCGACGCCGGGGTCATGGTGCAGTTCACCGAGGGCTCGGCCCTGTTTTTGCCCGACTGGTTGCGCGACAACTGCCAATGTCACGAATGCCGCATTCAGCAGACCGACGAACGCCGCTGGCAACCGTGGTCGGAGCCCTCCGCGCCGGTGGTGAACTCCGTCGAGGTTGTCAACGGCCAATTGCAGATCGGCTGGGCGAGCGGCCACCGCTCGGCGTACGGTCCGACCGATTGGGAGAAGATACGCACCACCGGTGCCCGCGGTGCTTGGACGGCTCGGCTATGGACGGCCGACTACGAGATCGAGCGCTTCGACCACCACCAGTGCATCGCCGACCAGGTCACGCGTCGCGCCATGTTCGAGGCGTTCCGTCGTGACGGCGCGGCGGTGGTCACCGGGTCGCCGACCGAACCGGGGACGGTCATCGATTTCTTGCGGGCGCTTGGCATCACGCTGCGCGATTCATCCCTTGGTCTGATCTTCGATGTCAAGCTCGACCCCGCCGGCTACAACATCGCCTTCACCGCCGAAGACGTACCTCCGCACAACGACAACGCCCAGTACACACATCCGCCGAGCGGCCAGGTGTTGGCGATGCTGGTCAACGACGCCCAGGGTGGCAACAGCGTGATCGTCGACGGTTGGTCGGTGCTCGACAGGCTGAGCCGGGAGCATCCCGAGGCAATCGACGTATTGAGCGAAGTCGAGGTCGGGTTCCGGCAGTACTCGACCGAGGCCGACGCCTTCACCCGGGCACCGTTGGTCGTGCGCGACCGGTTCGGGCGGTTCATCCATCTGCGCTTCTCCAACCAGTTGATGCAGCCGTTGGCCTACGACGACTCCGACCTTGCGGCGTGGTACCGGGCCTACCGGCTGCTCGGCGCGGCGATTGCCGACCCCTTCAACCATGTCTCGTTCCGGCTTTCGGCCGGCGACACGTTGTTCGTCAACGGATACCGGGTGTTGCACGCCCGCACCGCCTATCAGCCCGACGGGCCACGCCACCTGCAAGACGTGTACTTCGACGTCGACGACGTGTTCGGCCACCTGGCGCGCATGAGCGGCGAGGCGACCAACGCCATGGTGGCGCCGTAGCCCCTCTGTGGAGTGTCCGGAGGTGCCCAGGTACGCTTGCCAAACACTCCACAGGGTCTACTCACGCCCAGTCGAGGATGACCTTGCCGCATTCGCCGCCGCTGACGATCTCGAATGCTTCCTCGAATCGATCGGCCTGCAGCTCGTGGGTGATGATGCCGCTCACGTCGAGCCCGCTCTGCAGCATGGCCGCCATCTTGTACCACGTCTCGAATATCCGTCGCCCGTAGATTCCTTGGATCTCGAGACCCTTGAAGATCACGTCGTTGATATCGAGGGTCATCGGTCCGGCAGGAATCCCCAACACGGCAATGCGCCCGCCGTGGTTCATGGCATCGAGCATCTGGTTGAACGCGGCCTCGGCCCCCGACATTTCCAAGCCGACGTCGAAACCTTCGGTCATCCCCAGCTCGGCCATCACGGGCGCGAGTTGCCCGGCGCTCACATCGACGACCCGGCTCGCACCCTGTTTGGCGGCCATGTCGAGCCGGAAACGATTGACGTCGGTGACCACCACGTTGCGGGCTCCGATGTGGCGCACGATCGCTGCCGCCATCACGCCGATCGGTCCGGCGCCGGTGATCAGCACGTCTTCGCCGACGACGTCGAATCGCAACGCGGTGTGGGTTGCATTGCCCAACGGATCGAGCACGGCCGCCACGTTGTCGTCGATGTGCGCCGGAACGACGAACACGTTCTCGGCGGGAATCACCACATACTCGGCGAAGGCCCCAGGCCGGGTGACGCCGACACCGGTGTGGTTGTGGCAGAACTCGCGCCGGCCCCCCTTGCAGTTGCGACAATGACCGCAGGTGACGTGGCCCTCGCCGGCCACCCGCTGGCCGACCTCGAGCCCGACGACATCGGCGCCGATCGCTTCGATCTCGCCCATGAACTCGTGGCCGACCACCATCGGCACAGGGATCGTGGCCTGTGCCCACGCGTCCCAGCGGTGGATGTGCAGATCGGTGCCGCAGATCGACGTCTTGCGAACCTTGATCAGCACGTCGCGATCGGTGGGAGCCGGCTTGGCGACGTCGTCGAGCCACAGGCCGGGCTCGCGCCGCGCCTTCACTAGTGCTTTCACTAAGGCACCAGCGCCTTCACGACACGATCCCCATGGCTCGCCCGACGCGGGTGAAGGCGTCGATCGCCTGATCGACATCGCCGTCGGTATGTGCCGCCGACATCTGGGTGCGGATGCGCGCCTTGCCCTGAGGTACCACCGGAAATGAGAAAGCGGTCACGTAGATCCCTTCATCGAGCAAGCGGTCGGCCAGCTCAGCGGCGACACGTGCATCGCCGAGCATTACCGGGATGATCGGGTGCCCGGCACCGGCCAGGGTGAACCCGGCCTGATCCATGCCGGCCCGGAAGCGAGTGGCGTTGCGTTCGACGCCAAGCCGTAACTCATCGCCTCCCTCCAACAGGTCGAGGACTCGAATGGTGGCGGAGGCGATGGCCGGAGCCAGGCTGTTGGAGAACAGATAGGGGCGCGAGCGTTGCCGCAGCCAGCCGATCACCTCGCTGCGCCCCGACGTGTAGCCACCCGAGGCGCCACCGAGGGCCTTGCCCAACGTGCCGGTGATGATGTCGACGCGCCCCATCACACCGGCGAACTCGTGGCTGCCTCGGCCATGCTCGCCCACGAACCCGACAGCGTGCGAGTCGTCGACCATCACCAGCGCGTCGTACCGCTGGGCGAGGTCACAGATCGCCGTCAGGTTGGCAAGCACGCCATCCATCGAGAACACGCCGTCGGTGGCGATCAGCCGGTAGCGAGTGTCGGCCGCCTCTTGCAGGCGCTGTTCGAGCTGATCCATATCGTTGTTGTCGTAGCGCAACCGTTTGGCGCGACAGAGGCGGATGCCGTCGATGATCGAGGCGTGGTTGAGCGCGTCGGAAATCACCGCATCCTGCTCATCGAGGATCGTTTCGAACAGGCCGCCGTTGGCATCGAAGCACGACGAATAGAGGATCGTGTCGTCGGTGCCGAGGAACGCCGACAACCGCGCCTCCAACTCCTTGTGTACCGTCTGCGTGCCGCAGATGAAACGCACCGAGGCCATGCCGTAGCCATACCGGTCGAGCGCCTGGTGGGCGGCAGCGACGATGTCGGGGTGGTCGGCGAGGCCGAGATAGTTGTTGGCGCACAGGTTGAGCACCGACGAGCCGTCGGCCAGGCGAATGTGTGCTGATTGAGTGGAGCCGATCACCCGCTCGGTCTTGAACAGTCCTTCGCCGACCAGACCCGCGGAGCGCGCTTCGAGATCGCCGAGGAATGGGCTACGCATGTTCGCTTCGCAGAACGGGAAGGACCTCGGTGGCGATTCGTTCGAAGGCCGGCAGCTGAGCGTCGACTGAGGGGTAGTACAGCGAGACTTCGGTGATGCCGAGATCGGTGACACGTCGCACCATGTCGATGAAAACGTCGTCGGATTCGTAGTAGCGGATCGCGCCGCCGCCCGCCCGGGCCTTGGGGTCGAACATGGTGTACGACCGGCGTAGCGATGCCGGGTCGCGTCCGACCTCTGTGCAGAGTTCATTCATCGTCATGCACCGATCGCCCAACTCCGCCAGCTGCTCGTCGAAGTCGGCGGCGAAGCTCAAGCTGTTCCAGATGTCGGCGTGTTCGGCGGCATGACGCATCATCTGCGGCCCCAGCGCGGCAACCATGATCGGCAGGCGCGGTCTCTGCACCGAACCGGGGTTCATCACCGCCCCGTTGGCCTGGTAATAGGTGCCGTGGAAGGTGGTCACGCCCTCGACCAGCAAATGGTCGAGCAACTTGACATACTCGGCAAAGCGCACCACACGCTCGCCCGTACTCCACTTGGGCAGACCGATCATCTCGTATGACGGATCGATCGTCAGGCCCGTCCCGATGCCGAGCTCCAGGCGGCCGCCGGATATCTGATCGACCGTGACGGCCTGGTGGGCGAGAACGGCCGGATTGCGCAGCGCGATCTGGGTGACGCATGTCGTCAACCTGATCGTCGAGGTACGTGCCGCGATCGCGGCCAACCCTGTCCAGGCCTCGAGCCACGGTCCCGACGGGTTTCCCCAGTCACAGAAATGATCGGGCGCAGCGGCAACGTCGAACCCGAGTCGTTCGAGGCGTAGAAATCGGTCGAGGTACTCCGGCCACGGCACATTCGGTATGACCAGCACCTGGAAGCGCAAGTCGTGGCTCATGAACGGATGCTACTGCGTCGCACCATGTCGAAATCCTGGCGTCATCATCGATCATGTAACGTGACGAGACCAATGGCCGAACTGCGAACGCTCCCTCTACTGTGGGATGAGCTGGTCGACGCCCACGGAAACCCTCGACCGGCAGCGGCCGCTTTGGTCGACCGGCTGCGCTCGTTGGACATCGAGGAACTGCAGCAACGCCAGAGCCTCGCCGAGGTCGACATCTTGGCGCTCGGTATCACCTTCACCGTCTACAGCGACGGGCGCGGCACCGATCGGGCCTGGCCGATGGACATCGTTCCGCGAGTGATCGCGGCGTCGGAATGGGCTCGGATCGAGCAAGGACTGAAGCAGCGGCTGAACGCTCTGAACCGGTTCATCGACGACGTCTACCACGAGCGTCGGATCATCGCCGACGGCGCCTTTCCGGCTGAACTGTTGAGCGATTCGGTGAATCTGCGGCCGGAGTGTGTCGGCATGTCACCGAAGTTCGGCGTGTGGGCACACATCTGCGGCAGCGATCTGGTGCGTGACGCCGATGGAATCGTCTATGTGCTCGAAGACAACCTCAGGGTGCCGTCCGGCGTCAGCTACCTGCTGCAGAATCGGGCCATCTCCAAGCGCGCCTTCGCTGATCTGTTCGAGCGTCAATCGATCCTTCCAGTCGACGATTATCCCGATCGGCTCCGCCGACTGCTGGTCTCGTTGGCATCCGATGATCTCCAGGCGGTCCGCCACCCACAGGTGGTCGTGCTGACTCCCGGTGTGTACAGCAGCGCATACTTCGAACACGCTTTCCTGGCACAGCAGATGGGCGTGCCCTTGGTGGAGGGCGCCGACTTGTTCGTCGACCCCAGCGATCGGGTCTGGATGCGCACCATCGATGGCCCGAAGCCCGTCGATGTCGTCTATCGCCGCATCGACGACCTGTTCCTCGATCCGGAGGTGTTCCGTCCCGATTCACGTCTCGGTGTACCCGGCCTGATGCGCGCCTGGCGGAGCGGCAACATGGCAATCGCCAACGCGCCGGGGGCCGGTGTCGCCGATGACAAGGCGGTGTACGCCTGGGTGCCCGATTTCATCCGCTATTACCTCGGCGAAGAACCGTTGCTCCCCAATGTTCCGACATATCGATGCCTCTATGCCGATGAGCTGGCGTACGTGGTCGAGCACGCCGCCGAACTGGTGCTGAAGCCGGCCAACGAGAGTGGTGGCTACGGATTGACCATCGGCAGCATGGCGACCAGGGCCGAACTCGACGCCGCGATTGCCGCGATCAAGGCCGATCCGCGCAATTGGGTGGCCCAGCCGATAGTGCAGATCTCCACTGCACCCACGTTGTGCGCGGGTGAACTTGCCCCTCGGCATGTCGACCTTCGCCCGTTCGTGCTGTCCGGGCGCGACACCTACGTCACGATGGGTGGCCTCACCAGAGTGGCGTTGGTCGAGGGCTCGCTCGTGGTGAACTCGTCACAAGGCGGCGGTTCGAAGGACACCTGGGTCGTCGAGGAATCGTGATGCTTCTGTCACGGGTGGCTGAGCGGCTGTACTGGGCGGCGCGCTACCTGGAGCGTGCCGAGGGCACGGCGCGGATCGTGCGCGAACACTCCCACGTCATCGTCGACCTCCCCCTCTCGGTCACGCCGGCATGGGATTATCTACTCGGCATCACCGGCGGTCGGGACGGGTTCGACAAGCGCCACAGCGCCAGCGACGAGACCTCTGTCGTGTCGTTTCTGGTCGCCGACCGGTCGAACCCCGACAGCGTCCAATCGAGCATCGCCCAGGCTCGCGAGAACCTGAGGACGTGCCGTGACATCCTCCCCACGCAGGCGTGGAATGCCGTCAACGATCTGTACCTGGCCGCCGCACGCGGGGCGGCGGACGGTGTGCACCGGCGCCATCGATCGCGGTTCTTGGAGAAGGTCATCGCCGAACACCAGCGTCTGCTCGGCATCTTGACCACCACGATGAGTCGCGACGAGGCCTACACGATGTTGCGGCTCGGCCGCCACATCGAGCGAGCCGACATGGTGACCAGAGTGCTCGACGTACGTGCCGGCCTGCTGCTCGGCGACCGGTCGGAACGCGTTGAACTGTACGACGACCTGCAGTGGTCGAGCGTGCTGCGGTCGCTGTCGGCATTGCAGATGTACAACCGGCGCTCGGCGATGGGTGACGGCGCGGTGGAGGTGATCAGGTTCATTCTCGGTGAGCTGAGCTTTCCGCGGTCGGTGGCCTACTGCCTCGACGGCGTTCAGTCGAGTGCCAGGGCGTTGCCGCTCAGCGAGTCGGTCCTTGCGGCGTGCAGGGCTGCGCAGGTCGAGCTGTCGTCCTCTGATCCAAGGGTGCTTCTCGACGCCGCCGAATTGCACGACAAGGCCGATCGCTTACAGATCGCCATCGGCTCGATCAACGACCGCATCGCCGGCGCCTACTTCGGCCACGCGGCCTGGCCGAACTGAGCCGATGAACCCGAGCATGCCGTCCTCCTATGTGCCGACCGCCGGTCGCTTCGACGAACTCGTCGACGTGAGCGGCGGCGTTCGTCCCCATTGGGAATCGATGGTTCGCACGTGGTCGACGATCGGCGCTGCCGAGATCGTTCGACGACAGATGGTGGCCGAACGTCTGCTGGTTGCCGAGGGCGCCGGTCACGTTTTCCACGATGACCGTGAGATCGGGGTGCCGTGGGGTCTCGATCCGGTGCCGTACGTGATCGGTGCTGCGGAGTGGCGTCGCATCGAGCGGGGGTTGGGCCAACGAACCCGTGTACTCGACGCCGTGCTCGACGATCTCTACGGGCCGCGGCGGCTGCTGCTCGACGGGGTGATTCCGACGGTGGCGGTGATGGGTTCGCGGGCCTATCAACTTGCAGCCGTCGGTGTCGCTACGCGTCCGCCGCGACTGATGCTGTATGCCGCCGACCTCGTTCGCGACAGCGCCGGGCAGTGGTTGGTGCTGCGCGATCACACTGATGCTCCCACCGGGTGCGGGTACGCGTTGATGAATCGCACCGTGCTGTCGCGTCTGTATCCCGAGTCCTTCCGTCAACTCGGCGTCAGTCCACTGACCGGGTGGTTTGCTGATCTGCGGGCAGCATTGTCGGCGGTCGCACCCGCCGCGGTCACGGGGCCACGGACGATTCTTCTCGGCCCGAATCCGCAGCGTCCCGGTTTCGTAGAGGCGTCGTACCTCGCCGCCCATCTCGGCTACCACCTGGCGAGCAGCGGAGACCTGATCACCCGCGGTGGCCGGGTGTGGCTGCGAACCCTCGGCGGCTTGGAACAGATCGACGTCGTCTTCCGCCGCCTGGCCGACACCGGGTCGGATCCCCTGGAGCTGCGCCCTGCCGGGCTGGGTGGGGTCACCGGCTTGCTGCAAGCGGTCCGCGAGGGCCATGTCGGTGTCGCCAATTCCCTTGGAAGCGGATTGGCTGATCGATTGTGGCTGCAACCGTTCCTCGCCGACGCTGCCCGCCATCTGCTGGGCGAGACGCTGGAGCTGGCGTCGATCGACACGTGGTGGTGTGGCGATCGTGACCGGTTGGCGGCGGTGCGCGCCGACCCAGGGGCATTCGTGTTCCACGACACCGATCCTGTCTCGCCCGCAGCTTCGGTGTTCGGCGACCATCTTTCCGATTCCGAGACCATGGACTGGCTGGACCGCATGACGGCGGCGCCCCATCGCTATGTGGTCCAACCGAAGATCGAGTTCGCCGGCACACCGGTCGCGATCGATGGCGAGCTGCGCAGCGGAACGGCGAGCATCCGCGTGCAGACGGCGCGCATCGGTGACGAGGCCATCGTGCTGCCGGGTGGCCACGGTCGCCATGTGGCGCCGGGGCAGCTGGTGATCAACTCCTCGGATGCGTTCGGCAAGGACGTCTGGGTGCTCACGGATCCAGCGGTGCAGCGTACGCGCTCGGGATCCGAGGCTGTCGCTCGGCGCACTCGGCTGCCTCAGATCGATTTGCGCGACTCACTACCGACTCGATCGGCGGAGGCGCTTTTCTGGCTGGGCCGTAATGCCGAGCGCGCCGAAGCCGCCACGCGCACGGTGCGTGTGGTCATCGCTCGCGCCGGCAGCGACCCGAACCTTGTGGACTCGCCGTGGCTCGCCCGTGCCATCGCCGCCGTGCGGGCGGTCAGCGGGGGACGGCCAGCCGAGGAATCGGCTGGTGCTCCATCCGACTCGACAGCTGTGCTCGCTTCCGAGGTCGCAGCCGCGCTCGGCGACCGCTCGGGTGCCGTCACCAACAGCCTCGGGCACCTCGCCGCCAACGCCGGCGGGGTTCGCGAGTTCCTTTCCACGGCGACCTGGCGGGTGATCAACGGGCTCGACAGCCAACGGACCGTACTCATCGCGACCACCGACAGGAGCGACCCCTTCCTGGTCACGGAGTGCCTCGACAGAATCGTGGTCGACCTCGCAGCACTGGCCGGTCTGGTGACGGAGAGCATGGTCCGCGGGCCGGGCTGGCGGTTCCTCGACCTTGGTCGCCGGTTGGAACGCGCTGTGCTGCTGCTCGGGCTGATCGAGGCGACACTGTCCGATGTACCCGGCGACGATGTCGCCCAGCCGGTGTACGACCTGGTCCTCGGGGCGAGCGAGAGCCTGGTCGCCTACCGCCGCCGCTACCGCAGCGACGTTCGCATCACCGCGATCGAAGACTTGCTGGTACACGACGACTCCAACCCACGTTCGCTGTCGTTTCAACTCGACCGGATCAACGAGCACCTCGCCGCGCTGCCATGGAATCCTGATGCGTCGAAGCATCGGCGGTTCCTCGATGCCGCAGCCCGAGGCCGCCTGGGGGAGGGTCCCGATTCGCTGGCCAAATTGGTGCTCGGTGTGCGCGGGCCGTTGTTGGAACTGATTCGCGAACTGATGTTGGCCTGGTTCACCCATCCGGCGCGCCGAGGCTTGGGGGGTCTTGGCTGATGCGCTACCGCGTTCGGCACACGACCGAGTACCGCTACAGCGCCCAGGTGATCAATGGCCACACCGTCGCCCACCTGCGACCTCGGCAGACGCCCACCCAAACGGTCATCGACTCCGAGGTGACGACGCTGCCGGTGGCCGACCACGCCGACGAATACTTCGACACCTTCGGCAACCACGTGTCGTACCGCGCCGTCGAGCAGGTCCATGACCTGCTGGTAATCACCGGGCTCTGCGAGGTCGACCTCACAACACCCGTCGAGCTGGTCTGGTCGCCGCCGTGGGAGGAGCTGCGGGCCATCGTCGCCACCGACAGCAGCCCCGACGGATTGTTGGCGCGGATGTGTTCGATCGAGTCGACGCAGGTGACCCCCTCGGCCGATCTGGCGCGCTTCGCCTCGTGGTCGTTCCTGCCCGGTCGAGCGTTTCATGAAGCTGTCATCGACCTCTCCCACCGGATCTTCGCCGAGTTCGCCTTCGACCCGGGATTCAGCGACGTCACCACGCCACTGGCCGACGTACTGGCCCATCGCCGCGGCGTCTGCCAGGACTTCGCCCATCTGGCCATCGGCACGATGCGCTCGCTGGGTCTGCCGGCACGCTACGTCAGCGGGTACATCGAGAACGAGCCACTGCCCGGCGAAACGAAGATGGTCGGGGCCGACGCCTCGCACGCCTGGTGCGCGGTGTACATCCCCGGTTGGGGTTGGCTCGATGTCGATCCGACGAACGATCAGATCCCGCCGCGTTGCCATGTGACCGTCGGATGGGGACGTGACTACGCCGACGTCGCGCCCGTACGTGGCGTGGTGTTCGGCTCGCCGGCCACCCAGGAGTTGTCGGTGGCGGTCGAGGTAACGAGGATCGGCGACTGACCGCGCTTCGGGGCGCCGCGTTGGATCAGAGACTGACGACGCGGTCGGCGCCGGCAATGAGGCGGGCGACATCGGGTGGCGTCACCCACGTACCACCGACCGCCGCCAGATCATCCTCGGTGACCGCACGGGCCACCGCGCATCCCTTTCAAACGAACACCGGAATCGCTTGGTCGCGGGCCTTGGCTATCAACTCGCGCAGCGGCGGGATACCAAGGCCGTGCAGTGCATCGCCAACATGTGGTTGCAAGACTTCGGTCGCATCGCCCGCAAGCACGATGCCGGTGCTCTGACCGACCTCGAACGAACCGTTGACTGCGAGATGCCAAGGGATCGACGCCCTGGTCGGGTCGGACTGTCCGCTGGCGGCGATGTACAAGACTTCCATGTGGTCACCATAACCGTCATGGCAACTCAGCGGGGCTAGTTGTTCGGCAAGCCGGCACCGCCCGACAAGCTGCTCTGCGAACGTAACAGATCGAGCAGCTCTGTCTGAGAGCGAACGCCGAACGCCCTGTAGATGGCGGCGAGGTGACTGCGAACGGTGCTGACACTGACGAACAGTGACGCAGCGATGCCCGAGGTGCGCTCGCCGCGCAACAACGCGGCCACGATTTCGCGTTGGCGAGGTGGCAGCCGATCGAGCACCGCATAGGCAGTGTCGCCGCTGTCGCCATGCGTCGGGTGGCCTTCCGAGCCGACCGGGCCGAATGACATCGGCGGTGACAACCAGCGGATGCCGGTCGCGGCTGCGAACTCGCGCTCCACTCCGTCGAGCGGACGCGGCTGCTCGACCGGTACCGCCAGGGCGACGGCGATGATCTCGCCTTCGACCTCGAACGTCCGCACGCACGTCCAGGCTTCGGCGTCGTTACGAGTTGCCAACCGCCGGCGAGCGAAGTAGCTGTCGACCGCTGCCGAGGCGAGGGCTGAGATTGCGATGTTGGCGTGCACCTCGTCGGCGCCGTGGAACAGGCTGCTGTTGCGACGGCCGACCAACTCTGCCGCGCTGCCGCCGAACAACTCGGCGGCAGCCGCGTTCGCCACCATGATCGTGCCCTCCGGCAACCGCACTACGACCAACGAGTGCGACGATCGATTGACGACGTCGACCAAATCGGCCATAGTCGCCGACCTCGTCGGGTTGGGAACTGCATTGACCATGGCGTGGCCCTGTTGTTAAACTATTTGGCTCACTATATGGCGATCGGACCATTGAGTCCAGTGCCTGCGATAGAGCGCGCCGAACAATGGTGATTCCGTCTATATACCTGCTGGGAGCCGACGCCGATATCAGGGATTAGATCCGAAGGGACGCTTGGTTTGGGCACGACGATCTTAGGATCATCGCCGGTTACTGGCTTGACGCCTCTTCGCTCACCAAGGGAGCGTCATGTTAGCAGTCGACACCGACCGCGGTCAGAGTCAAGCTGAATCGGAAGGTGTCATGACGCTCGCCACTCTGGCGACCGTTTCCGAAGTCGATTTCCGTTTCATTGCCGAGTCGATTCCGCACGTCGTGTGGATGGCGAGGCCCGACGGGTCGACTGAGTATTTCAACACGCAAGGCCGAATGTACTCTGGGTTTCCGGCGGCGGGCAACGGCTGGAATTGGCTGCCGCTGATACACCCTGACGATCTCGATCGAGTTGGGCTGGCGTG
>JANNHY010000359.1:0-3357 GCA_031404635.1 Ilumatobacteraceae bacterium | reverse complement strand
CGAAATTCGAGCATCTGAAGGCGATGCGGACGGAGGAGTTCTCCGGCGAATCCATCCCGTTCACCGCAGCGCCCGAGCCGACCGGCGTGCCCGGTCTCGACGCAGCGGATCCGTGGTGCTCGGCGTGGGCGGCCTACAGCGGCACCGTGCAAGCGCTCGGGGTTGCCGCCTCGTTCGGCGACCTGCAAAGTAGCGAGCTCGCAGCCCTTGAACTGGCCTCGACGCCGCGTCTCGTCGAACTTGCTGCCGAGATCGATGCCGCCTGGCCGGGGGAGTTGGCCGGAGAGCACGAGGTCGTCGTCGAGCGACGCCTCGGGCCATACCTTCGGCGGGCACAGCGTGGCGTCGACGCGCTCCGCGCCGGCGGAGTGACGGATGCCGAAGCGGCGACGCTGAGGGCGACGTGGCAAGCGGCATTGACGAGCCGCGATCCGGCCGCGCCGGTCATCGACCTTCCGGCGATCGCCCAGCCGCTGCGGGCCAAACTCGACGCCGCCGCCCGCGCCTACGACGCGGCCGTCACCCCGTTCGCGCAGGACCCGAGCCTGGTGGTCGATGTCGTCGACACACCAGCGACCGATGCCTATCTCGTCGCTCATTGTCCTGACCTGGCGTCGAGCGGTGTCGGTGACGCGCTGTGAACGCACGTATCACAAATCCCCGCGGCGCGGACTTGTGCTGCCGGCGTCGAGCACGCCTTTGGCGGTCAGATGCACGCTCTGGCCGACCCATTCGCCGTCGCACATCGCCGCCGCCAGCCCCGGCTCGCTGGATGTGCCCCAGGCCCGCCGACCGTCGGCCAGCAGGCAGGCGGCGATGGCGGTCTGGGGTTCGCCGTCGCGCGAGTGCATCACTGTGTAGGCCTCGATGGTTGCCGGTCCGGCCGCGTCGACGGTTTCCGCCAGGTCGCGACGCGGCAGGGCATCGATCTCGGCCTGCGGGCAGTCGTGGCGGAATCCGGCAGCTGGTGGCTCCGTCGAGTAGATCCCGAACGAATGCTTCGTCATGTACCCGCCGTTGCCCCACACCAGACCGAGCTCGCCGGGTTCGGCGCGCAGGTCGGCGACCATGGTCGCGATCGCGTGCATCACATAGTTGTTCCACGGCCCGCCGGCGAACGACAACCCGCCGGTACGCGTCAGCTGCCGATCGAGTGACAACCCGAGGCTTCGCCCGCCGAGCTCGACGGCCGCGGGGAAGCACGAGTACAGGTCGATCAGGGCCACGTCGTCGATCGTGCACCCGGCGAGTTCCAAGGCCCGCTGACCGCCGAGCTCGACTGACGGGGTCTCGGCGAACGACCAACGATTGCTGACGAACTGATGCTCGTGGCAATCGGTGCCGGCATGCACGAACACCCAGCGATCCTTCGGAACACCGAGTGACGCTGCCTTCTCGGCCGAGCAGATGATGATCGCCGCGGCCATGTCGACGTCGTTGTTGGAGTTCATGTACTTGGTGTACGGCAGGCCGACCATCCGGTTCGTCGGCGACGGTGTGCGGATCTCCTCGGCTGTCCTGGCCTGGCGCGACCAGGCGTACGGATTGCCGGCGGCGACGTTGCTGAACCGCGACCACAGTTCGCTGATCCGCTGCAGATGTTCCTCGGGTGACCGTCCGCTGCCGGCGCGGATCGCGGTTTCGAAGATCGGGTAGATCTGCACCGGCCTGACCAATCCGCGGTCGAGTTCCACACGGTGGTTCAGGGCAACGCCGTCGCCGATGATTCGCGGCGTCTGCTTCTCCGGCGCGGTCGGCCAATACAGAGAGACGTTGGCGTTACGGGCTCGCGCCCGGGTGCGCCGCGCCTCGCCACCGGCCACGATGGCGATGTCGAGCGCGCCGGCTTGGATCTCGGCGGCCGTTGCGTTGACCAGGCTCTGCGGGCTCTGCCCGCCCATCGTGGAATAGACCGTCTCGCTCGGCGTGAGGTCGAGCATTTGGGCGAGCAGGTACGCAGGATCGCCGTACTTCCACGTGAGCACGTTGACGACGCGCAGCGATTGCGGATTGGGGATCGATTGCAGGCCGGCATCGGCGCTCGCCTCGCCGATCGCCGAACACATCAACATGGTCGGATCCAACGCGTCGTCCAACTCGTCGGTGTGCTGCACGGTCTGGCCGGCACCGATCAACACGGGTGACAGTGGATCGAGTGCCATAGCCGCCCCACAATAGTTCGGGCGATGCAGCGGCGATTCGTAGACTCGACGGATGCCGCGAATTGCCATCGGCTCGGATCACGCCGGTTACGAACTGAAACAACATCTCATCGCGGTGCTTCAGGGCGACGGTCACGACGTGATCGACCTCGGAGCGCACAGCACCGAGAGCAGCGACTACCCCGAGTTCTGCGCCGCGGTCGGCCGTGCCGTGCGCAACGGCGATGCTGGCATCGGCATCTTGTTGGGGGGTAGCGGTCAGGGCGAGCAACTTGCCGCCAACAAGGTGCATGGCGTGCGCGCCGCATTGTGCAACGACCTGTACACGGCGCGGCTGGCTCGTGCCCACAACGACGCCAACGTGTTGAGCATCGGAGCCAGGATCGTCGGTGTCGGTCTCGCCGAGGAGATACTGGCGACGTTCTTGACCACCGATTTCGACGGCGGACGTCATGCCCGCAGGGTCGAACAGGTGATGATGATCGAAGCCGAAGAAACACGAATGGAGCACTGAGCAATGCCGTTCCCATCAGACACCCATCCCGACACCAAGTTGTTCGATCTCATCGATGCCGAGCAGCAGCGTCAGGTCACCGGGCTGCAGTTGATCGCCAGCGAGAACTTCACCTCGCCGGCGGTGATGCGTGCCGTCGGTTCTGTGTTGACCAACAAGTACGCCGAGGGCTACCCCGGCAAGCGTTACTACGGTGGCAACGCCGTGATCGACGAGGTCGAGGCACTGGCCCTCGATCGCGTCAAGGAGTTGTTCGGGGCCGATCACGCCAACGTGCAACCGCACAGCGGGGCCAACGCCAACATGTGCGCCTACCAGGCGTTGCTCGACATCGGCGACACCGTGCTGGGGCTGAGCCTCGACCACGGTGGCCACCTGACCCACGGCTCTCCGGTCAATGCCAGCGGAAAGTTGTATCGGTTCGTCGCCTACAAGATCACTCCCGGCGACGAGCGGATCGACATGGACCAGGTGCGCGATCTGGCCCTCGAGCATCGCCCGAAGATGATCGTCGCCGGCACGACCAGTTACCCGCGGCGTCTCGACCCCGAGCCGTTCAAGGCCATCGCCGACGAGATCGGCGCGTACTTCTTGTTCGACGCCGCCCACCTCGCCGGGCTGATCGCCGGTGGCGTCCATCCCGATCCGGTGCCATATGCCGACATCGTCACCTTCACCACC
>JANNHY010000358.1:0-3208 GCA_031404635.1 Ilumatobacteraceae bacterium | reverse complement strand
AGCCTGCGAGCATCAAACCCAGTTCTTTATGGAACAACGATCGGCGCGTGGAGGGTTTTTACCTTGGGACCTGGGCAAGGAAAAACAGCATATTGAAATTACTGGGCATCTCTCAGCAAGCCCAGAAATGCAGAAGACGAGAACCGGCAAAGCGATGCGGGCGGTGGCACAAGATCGCGATGCGTCGTTGTTGATGGGTATCAACGTCGACCGGATGATCTCGTATACGTTCGCCCTCGGCGGCGCGCTGGCCGGTGCAGCGGGCACGCTGTTCGTTCAGGTCAACGGGCAGACTCGGTACGACGCCGGTTTCCGCCTCGGTCTGATCGCTTTCACCGCGGCAGTTCTCGGTGGCGTCGGCAACTTTCTCGGGGCGGTCATCGGTGGCGTGCTGATCGGCGTCATCCAGGGTCTCAACGACAGCGGCCTCGGTTTCTTCCCCGGCCAGAAGTGGACTCAGACGGTCATGTTCAGCATCCTGATCGCGATGATCATCTTCAGGCCGGGAGGCATCTTCGGCAAGCACCAGCAGGAGAAGGTGTAGCCGTGACCGTCGTCCTCGCCGCATGGGCGATCGGACTGCTCGTCGGTTCGTACGCGCTCCTCCATTTCGCGTTCCGACTCGATCAGGCCAAGGCCGGCTTTGCCGCCATCGGAATCATGCTTGCAATGGTGCTTCCGCACCTCGGGTTCACCAAAGACACGGGCAGCTTCTTCCCGATCTTCACGGTCGTGCTGTGCGCGGTTTACGCCCTGTTCGCGCTCGGGCTCAACGTCGTTGTCGGCTTCGCCGGTCTGCTCGATCTCGGTTACGTCGCCTTCTTCATGTTCGGCGCCTACGTGGGCGCCTGGTTGATGTCGCTCTTCGCGGTCAACGTCACCGAAGGCTGGCGCGACATCAACATCCACTTCCTCGACACGGCAAGGCCGACCATCCCGGGCATCCACTTGTCGTTCTGGCTCGTCGTCATCATCGCCGGCGTCGTCGCCGCCATTGCCGGCGTCATAATCGGCGCGCCGACGCTTCGATTGAAGAGCGACTACTTGGCCCTGGTGACGCTCGGGTTCGGTGAGATCCTTCCCGAGGTGTTCCGCAATGGCGACGACCTGCTCGGACTCAACCTGACCAACGGCACGAAGGGAATCGGACCGGTCGACAACGTCGGAATGGGCTTTCTCGACGTCATCCCCGGTGTTCCCAAGACCATCGGGATCTCCGACTATCAGACCAAGTACTACGTCATCTTGGTGTTCTGCATCTTGTTTGTCTGGGTTTCGCTCAAGCTCCGCGACGGTCGTCTGGGGCGGGCGTGGATGGCCATTCGCGAAGACGAGTTGGCTGCCAGCTTGATGGGCGTTCCGCTGATGCCCACCAAGCTGTGGTCGTATGCGGTCGGCGCCGTGGCCGGCGGAGTCGGCGGTGCCTTCTACGCCACCATCGTCGGTACCGTCAACGTCGACAACTTCAACTTCCAGTTCTCGATTATCATCTTGTGTGCTGTGATCCTGGGCGGCATGGGCAACGTGTGGGGTTCGATTCTCGGCGGTGTCGTCATCACCTGGTTCAACTACACCGGACTGGTGTGGATCAGCGAAAAGTCGGGCTTCAACCTGAAGAAGTACGAGTTCGCCTTCTTCGGTCTTGTGTTGGTGGTCATGATGTTGTTCCGACCGCAGGGTTTCATTCCGGCTGCGCGCACGAAGCAGGTCAAACAGGCCGAGAAGCAGTTGGAAGCGACAATTGCGGTGGAGGTGGAGTCATGACATTGCTCGACGCTCGCGGAGTAACCGTTCAGTTCGGTGGCCTCACCGCGGTCAGCGATGTCGACTTCGCCATTCCCGAGGGCTCGATCGTCGCCCTCATCGGGCCAAACGGCGCAGGCAAGACCACGTTCTTCAACGTGCTGACCGGTCTCTACACTCCGACCTACGGTGAGGTGTTGTTCGACGATCGGTCCGTGGTCGGGGTGGCGCCGCACGCCATCGCCGCCCGTGGCATGGCCCGGACGTTCCAGAACATTCGCCTGTTCGGGGCGATGACGGCGGCCGAGAACGTGATGGTGGCCATGCACCCGCACCTGCACAGTGGTGTTGCCTCGACGATCCTTCGTCTCCCGAAGCAGCGCCACGAGGAACGCGAGGCGCGGGCGACTGCAAAGGAGCTCTTGGAGTTTGTCGGCATCGGCGGCACCGACGACGAGTTTGCCAAGAACCTTCCGTACGGTGACCAACGCCGCCTCGAGGTGGCCCGGGCGCTGGGGTTGAAGCCGAAGCTGTTGCTCCTCGACGAGCCGACAGCGGGTATGAACCCGCAAGAGTCCGCTGCGTTCACCGCCTTCGTCCACCGTGTACGGGATCAGCGAGGTATCACGATCCTGCTGATCGAGCACGATATGAAGGTGGTCATGGGAACTGCGGAACGGATCACCGTGCTCGAGTACGGGGCCAAGATCGCCGAGGGCACACCGGCCGAAATACGCGCCGATCATCGGGTGATCGAGGCCTACCTCGGCAAGTCGGCAACGGAAGGCGCGGCATGACATCGACCGATGTGACCCATCCAGCAGCACGGGCGGCGGGCCGCGACCCGATGCTGACCGTCGACGACATCCACGTGTATTACGGCAGCATCGCCGCAGTCAAGGGCATCTCGCTGACCGTGTATCCGGGCGAGATCGTCACCCTCATCGGCGGCAACGGCGCCGGCAAGTCGACCACGATGCGCACGATCTCCGGCCTGATCAGGCCGAGGCGCGGTGCTGTTCACTTCGAAGGCGAGCAGGTCTCGGGCTTGAAGGGCCACGAGGTGGCGAAGCGCGGTATCGCCCAGAGCCCGGAAGGACGGCGCATCTTCGGCAGGATGACCGTCACCGAGAACCTCGAGCTCGGGGCGTTCCTTCGCAACGACAAGGCCGCCATCGCCGCCGACATGGATCGCGTCTTCGAGCTGTTTCCACGGTTGAAAGAGCGCCTCGTTCAAAAGGCCGGAACCCTGTCGGGTGGCGAGCAACAGATGCTGGCCATGGGGCGCGCCCTGATGGCCCAGCCGCGGCTGCTGCTGCTCGACGAGCCATCGATGGGCCTGGCGCCGGTGCTGGTCGAGTCGGTCTTCGCGACCATCAAGAAGGTCAACGAGCAAGGCACGACGGTGCTGCTGGTCGAGCAGAACGCGCTTGCCGCACTCAATGTCGCCGATCACGCTTACGTG
>JANNHY010000357.1:0-3751 GCA_031404635.1 Ilumatobacteraceae bacterium | reverse complement strand
CGGATCATCACCGGTGCATTCGACGGCGGTCGCGACAACTACTGGTTCCGCAAGTACATGCCGACCGACGGTTCGGTCACCTTCACCGACGTGTCTCAGGGGATGTGCACGATCGGTGTGTGGGGTCCCAACGCCCAGAAGACGATGGCCAAGATCGTCACCGATCAGTCCAAGCCCTACGACGTCTCGCAGGCCGGATTCCCGTACGGCGCGGTGCGTGAGGTGCTGATCGACGGCGTGCCGTGCATCATGTTTCGTATCTCGTACGTTGGCGAGAACGGCTGGGAGATCTACACCGCAATGGAGCACGGCCTCAAGCTGTGGGACACGATCGCCGAAGCGGGCAAAGAGTTCGAGATCATCCCCGTCGGCATCGGTGTGTACGCCGTCACCGGGCGCATCGAGAAGGGCTACCGGCTGATGGGTGCCGAATTGGAGAGCGAGTACAACCCCGTCGAGGCCGGCCTCGCTCGCCCGAAGGTGAAGAGCGCCGAGTTCATGGGCAAAGAGGCCTACCTCAAGGCCCGCGACGAGAAACCGGCGGCAATCATGTGCACGCTGTCGATGGATTCACAGCGCTGCGCCGCCGGCTACGACCGTTTCCCGATCGGTGGCAACGAGCCGATCCTGACCCTCGACGGCGAGCGGATCCTCGACGCCAAGGGTCGCGTGTCCCGAGTGACCACCGCCGGCGCCGGTCTGTCGGTCGGTAAATACCTGCTGATGTCCTACCTCCCGCCCGAGCACGCCGTGGAAGGCACCAAGCTGCAGGTGATGTACATGAACGAGCTCTACCCGGTCACCGTCGAGCGGGCAGGCTCGACCCCACTGTTCGATCCCGACGACTCGCGCATGAAGTCATGAGGATTCTCGTTTGCGTCAAGCGCGTCCCCGCCCCCGGCGCGCGCATCAACATCACTGCCGACGGCCAAGCTGTCGACACTGCCTTCCTCGGGTTCGCCATCAGTCCGCACGAGGAATGCGCGGTCGAGGAAGCAGTGCAGCTGGTCGAACAGCACGGCGGCGAGGCCACCGTGCTGACCCTTGGCCCCGCCGAGGCCGAAGAGCAGTTGCGGTACGCAGCCAGCCTCGGCGTGGCCAAGGCGATGCTGCTGCCGATCACCGGCCCCGACTGGGACCCGCAACGAACCGCTGCCGCCATCGCTGCCGCTATCGCCGGCATCGAGGCCGTCGATAGCACGTTCGACCTGATCCTGTTCGGCAACGACTCCGCCGACTCCGGCGGCTTCCAGGTCGGTATCCGTGTCGCTCACGCCCTCGGCCGCCCGATCGTCAACGGCATCAAGGGCATCGATGTCGAGGGCGACACGCTGCGCGCTCGCCGCGAGGCCGACATCGGGGTCGAGGTCTACGAGGTTCCGATGCCGGCGGTGCTCGGCGTGAAGGAAGGCATCAACCTGCCCCGCTACCCGACGCTGAAGGGTCGGCTGGCGTCGAAGAAGGTCGACGTCGCCCAGGTCACGCCGGCGGGTGAACCCGGTGGCCAGCAGATGATCACGTTGCTGCCCGCCGCCGAACAGGTCAGCGCCACGGTGATCCTCGGACATGGCCCCGACGCCGCCGCGGCCGTGGTCGACATGCTCGAAGAGATCGGAGTTCTCAAATGATCCTGGTCGTCGTCGACCACGATCGTGGCACGATGTCGCCGGCCACCTGGGAGGCGCTCGCCGCGGCCCGCCAGTTGGGCGACGTGCATGCCTTGACCATCGGCGAGGCTGCCGACGGTCTGGTCGATCAGATCGGCGCCTTCGGTGCGACCACTGTTCACCAGGTGCACGACGATCTGCTCGGCGACTACGGACCCGAGGCGTGGGGCGAGGTCGTCGCTCAGGCCACGACGGCGCTCAGCCCGACGATCGTGATGGCGACCGGCACCGATCGCGGCAACGAAGTGATGGCCCAGGCGGCCGCACGCCTCGACCTGGCGATGGTCGCCAATGTGGTCGAGTTCGGCGGTGACGAGCTGGTCCGGGTTCGTTGGGGTGGCTCGCTGCTCGAACGCTGCCGCGTCGACGCCGCGATCCACCTGCTGACAGTTGCTCACCACGCCTTCGCGGCCGTTGAGTCGCCGGTTGCGGCTACCGCCACGTCGCTCGCCGTCGATCTCGACCACAGCCTCGGGCGTACTGTCGTTCGTGACCGCGTCGAGCGTGCTGCCGGCGTGACGCTGGCGACGGCCCCCGTGGTGGTGAGCGGTGGACGCGGCGTTGGTTCGGCGGAAGGCTTCGCCCCGTTGCAGGAACTCGCCTCCGCTCTTGGTGGCGTCGTCGGTTGCAGCCGCGCCGTCACCAACAACGGCTGGCGCAACCACACCGACCAGGTCGGCCAGACCGGTACACGCATCGCTCCCGACATCTACATCGCCTGTGGCATCTCCGGCGCTATCCAGCACTGGGTGGGGGCGATGGCCTCGAAGAAGATCCTGGCCATCAACATCGACGCCGAAGCCAACATGGTGACCAAGGCCGATTACGCCGTGATCGGCGACCTCCACCAGGTCGTGCCGGCGATCACCGCTGAGGTGATCCGCCGCCGCGGCTAGCCCGTCACTTCCTTGCCGCGCAGGTACAGCGACCCGAAGCGGTTGGCGAGGAAGTCGGAGAGCGCGCATTGCTCCTGGCGCACGAATCCTCGCTGTGGCAATTTGCCTTCACGCATCAGGTCGGCCATCGTGCAGATCCCGGCGGCGGTGGTGAGCTGGATTGCCGACAACCGCGCCCCGTTTACCTCGGAGGCGTACACCTTGCGTGCGAACGTCTCTTGCATCAGCAGCCCGTTGCGCGTACCCGACGCGGTCACAAAGATCAACACGACGTCTTGATAGGTGATCGGGATTGCATCCTCCAGCAGTTCCTTCAACAGGTCGCGTCGCCGCGACAGGCGGAGGTCGGTGATCAGCGTCCTGATCGCGTCGCGGTGGCCCGGATAGCGAACGGTTTTGTAGTTGAGGGTTTCGACCTCGCCGAGCAGCGTCTCGCACAGGGTGCCCAGGCCGCCCGATGTGTTGAAGGCTTCGTAGTCGACACCATCGAGGGAGAACGCCTCGACCTCCTCGAGCGGCAACACTTCCAACATCTTTCCGTCGACGATCGCCTCGCACGGATTGCAGTACTCGTTGATCAAACCGTCGGTCGACCAGGTGAGGTTGTACTTGAACGCATTGGTGGGGAACTGCGGCAGCGCACCGACGCGCATCGAGATCGAACGGATGTCATCGAACGATCTGGCCAATTCGGCGGCGGCGATTGATACGAAGCCCGGCGCCAACCCGCATTGCGGCACCAACGCCGAGGTGGCGTCGATGGCCAGGCTCTTGACGACACGCGTCGACTCGACATCTTCGGTGAGATCGAAGTAGTGGGCGCCGGCGTTGCGTGCGGCCGTGGCGATCGTCGAGGTGGCATGGAACGGGGCGGCGCTCATCACCATGTCTTGGTCGTCGATGTAGTCGGCGAGTGCTATCGGGTCGGTGATGTCGACCTCGAACACGCGCACGCCACGGGATCGCAGCGGCGTCAGGGCATCCTCATCGCGGTCGAGGACGGTCACGTCGAACTCAGGCGCCGCCGAGAGCAACTGGACAATCGCCTGGCCAATCTTGCCGGCTCCGATGAGCGTCAGCTTCGTCGCCGACGGGGAACTCATCGTTCGACGATACCAGCACCAACCACGGGGAACGCTCGGCATGGCAGGCTAGGCCTCCAATGGAACGTAACGACGACGGTCCGTC
>JANNHY010000356.1:0-1975 GCA_031404635.1 Ilumatobacteraceae bacterium | reverse complement strand
CGCCTGGCGCAACGGATCACCCGGCGACTGGTCGACGGGTATCTGTTCACCGGTGCGGCAGGTCAGGCAGAGCCGTTCCGCCGCGCCGGGACGATCAGTCGGTCGGCGCCGGTGTACGAGGTGCTCGAATCGGCGAGCCATCTCGATGAGGTGGTTCCCGTTGCGGCGTCAACGCTCGGCGGGAACCCGTGCGTGTTGTGGGTCGGCAGGCTGATCCCGTCCAAGGATCCGCTGTGTGCGGTCCAAGCCATCGCCAAGGCACGCAGCCTCGGCAGCGAGGCCGAACTGCACATGCTGGCCACCGATCGCTCGATGGAACCCGATGTGCGCCGAATGATCGATGAAATCGGTTTGGGCGATGTCGTTCATATTCACCAGCCGGTTGCACACGCCGAGATGACCGGGTGGTACAGCCGCGCCGGCACGTACCTGTCGACCAGCCACCGCGAGGGTTCGAACTACTCGTTGATCGAAGCGCTCGGGTACGGCTGCTGTCCGGTGGTCACCGAGATTCCTTCGCACGCCGCGATCGTGCAGGGACTGGCACCGCGGTTCGCAGTCGGTGACGCCGATGCCGCCGGTTCCCTGATCGCCGCGCCAGGCTCGGCGTCGCCGCAGCAGGTCACGGCCTACTCACGCCGGTGTCTGTCGTGGAGCGCCATCGCCGATCAGCTCACGGCGGCCTATCGACGAAGCCTCGGGACCTAAGCCCAATGGCGTTGGCATGTCAAGGGCGAGTTGGGCTACCTTGCGGCAGGACATGCCGGTAACCCTGCTCGCCCATTCGTACTTCCTGCGCCTCGATCCGAAGCAGTGGGAGAAGATGCGTCCGTATCCACCGCTCGGCACGCTCTATGCGGCCGCGGTACTACGCAACCTCGGTCACGAGGTAGCCGTGTTCGACGCCATGCTCGCCGAGGGCGAGCACGAGTTCGAAGATGCGCTGCGCAACCATCAACCTCGCCACGTCGTGTTGTACGAGGACAACTTCAACTTCTTGTCGAAGATGTGCCTGGCGCGCATGCGTGAAGCGGCGCTGGCCATGGTGACGATGGCCAAGGCTGCCGGCTGCCGAGTCGCCGTCGCCGGCGCCGACGTCACCGACCACGCCGATGTGTATCTCGCCGGTGGAGCCGATGTGTGCATACTCGGCGAGGGCGACCACACCGTCGTCGAGGTCGTCGATGCGTGGAACGCCGACGCACATGCTCCTACCTATGAGGGCATCGACGGAATCGCCACATTGTCGCGCGGGTCGGTCTGCGCCTCGCGTTCGCGTTCGATCGAACGCCACCCCGACGTGTTCGGCGGGCCGGCACGCGACCTGGTCGACATCGAGGCCTACCGCCGGGCATGGGTCGAGCATCACGGCCGCTTCTCTCTCAACATGGTCAGCACCCGCGGCTGCCCATATCGATGCAACTGGTGCGCCAAGCCGATCTGGGGCCAGCGCTACGCAATGCGTACCCCCAGCGACGTCGCCGAAGAACTGGCGACGGTGAAAGCCGAGATCCGCCCCGATCACATCTGGTTCGCCGACGACATCTTCGGCCTACGCAGCGACTGGCTGGCAGGGTTCGCTCGGCGAGTGAACGAACTCGATGCCGTGATCCCGTTCACGATGCAATCGCGGTGCGACCTGATGACACCTGCTGCCGTGAGGGCGTTGGCGTCGGCCGGCTGTCACGAGGTTTGGCTGGGCGCCGAGAGTGGCAGTCAACGAGTGCTCGACGCGATGGACAAAGAGATCACCGTCGACGACATCCGCAACGCCCGATTGGCCCTCGCCGAGGTCGGTGTGCGCGCCTGTCTGTTCATCCAGTTCGGCTATCCAGGTGAAACGTGGGCCGACATCGAAAGCACCATTTCGATGGTCCAGGAGTTGCTGCCCGACGACATCGGTGTCAGCGTCAGCTATCCACTGCCCGGCACTCGATTCCACGAGATGGTCAAGTTCGATCTGGACGATCGCGAG
>JANNHY010000355.1:0-1578 GCA_031404635.1 Ilumatobacteraceae bacterium | reverse complement strand
TTGCCTGCCTGGTCGGAACATCCACCTACACAAGTTAGCTTGTAGTCCACCAGGTCGCAAGTTGCCTTGTAGTCCTGCGTCCAACAACGCGTCGTGGGACATCGCCAACGCCGGGCGCGATTTCGGTATCCCCCAGGCGTGTTTCCGCGCCCAAGGACGGTGAGCAGCGCGGCCGCTTCACAGGCTACTGCGACGTGCTCGCCGCGCTGAGCGGCCCGACCAACCTGTCCCCCTGGACGGCAACCATCACCGGACCAGGCCGACCCGACCTCGACACTCGCACCCTCACAGCCCGACGCAACGACTTCATCAAGGCACGCTGACCACATGGCGCAAAAGGTTTGGACCGCAGCGTAACTGGAGCGATGCCCGGGCCTGGATTCGATTCTGTGTGAACGCCCACTATCAGCAAGCGCGAACACTCGAATGGAGAATCAGCGCCACCGAGGAACTCTGGGAACGATGCGAGCAGATCGCAGCCGAGGAAGGGTTCCCGACGCGCGTCGTCGGACTGCTGTGCTTGGCGTCGAGTCTCACCGAATCCGCAATGTGACCTACCGCTACACCGTGCGCGACGCTGAAGGCGACGACATCAGCGAGCAGACCGCGAGCCTGGATTGGCGGCGGTTCGTAAATGCGGGACTACTCGATCTGTTTGTCGGCGATGGCACTCCGGAGCCGGAGCACTTCTAGTTTGCCGAGTCTTGACACCATCGAGTGAGCGGCCCATTGCCGTCTTGTGCTGTATATAGTCGCTGTATGCCAGCTACCCGAACTCAGGTCTACCTCACCAAAGACCAGCGCAGCCGCATCGACCGCGCCGCTGACGCTGAAGGGGTCACGATGGCCGAAGTGATTCGCCGGGCAGTCGATGAATACCTGGATCACGAGGCCGACCCGAAGACAGCACTTGCATCGACGTTCGGTGCCGACCCTGCAGCCGAGGCGCCCGCTCGCGACAGTTGGCGCCGTGGCTGATCTGCTCATCGATACCGACGTCTTCATCGACCACCTCCGAGGCGCAAGGGAGATCCGACCAGCAAAGCATCGCCTCCACTACTCGGTCATCACCCGCGCCGAGCTCTTCGCCGGCAACACAGCAACGAACCTGGCCACTCAACTCCTGTCGGCATTCCGCGAAGTTCCCGTGGATCGCAACATCGCAGAGCGCGCTGGTCGCCTCGTACGCGAGTTCGGACTCCGGCTGCCTGACGCACTCATTGCCGCGACCGCCCTCGAGCACGGGCTGCAGCTGTCGACGCGCAACGTGAAAGACTTCAGCCACGTCCGAGGGCTGAGGCTTCACTCATTTCGTTGACCGCCTCCGTGGCCACGTCAAGGGCTGACACCGAGGTTTCGCAATGCCGAGAACACCGACCTGTGCTTCGGCAGCAAGTATGAGCGGACATCAATTTCGTTCATCGGCTGCGTCGCCATTCGTCGAGCACCATACGTTCCCCACGTTCGTCGTGGTCGGCCATGTCCAGCCATGCGACGTTGAGTCCGGCAAAGCGTTCACCATGGAACGGCCAGTCGGCAGGATCACCAGGCCGTCGATGTTGACGATCGAAGGTAGCG
>JANNHY010000354.1:0-14656 GCA_031404635.1 Ilumatobacteraceae bacterium | reverse complement strand
GACGTGATTGTTCCTGAGGGGGAAATTCATGAAGACACGCAGAGGCGCCTTGAGCGCACTTTGTATTGCGGCTCTACTCGTTGCAGCGTGCGGCGATGACGACGCAGATACGTCAACTCCAGCCGAGACCGATGCGGCCGGCACCACTGCCGCGGGCGGCACCACACCGGCGGCCGGCGGCGACACCCTTGCCAATGGCCTGATCAAGTGCGAGCAGCAGCACGCCGGGAAAGAAGTGCACATCTTCTCACCGGTTCGTGACAGCGAGACTGACCAGGCGGCCACTCGGTTGCGCGACGGGTACGCACCGCTCGAGGCCTGCACGGGCGTGAAGGTCGTGTTCGACGGCACCGACCAGTTCGAGACCGAAGTGATCGTTCGCGTCGACGGTGGCAACCCGCCCGACCTGATCGACTTCCCGCAGCCCGGTGGGTTCCTCGACATGGCTCGCAAGGGTCAACTCATCCCGTTCCCCGACGCACTGGGCGCCAGTGTCATCGCCGACAACGTTGCCGGCTGGCCCGAACTGGCCACGGTCGACGGCAAGGTCTACGGCGTGCCCGTTCGGGCCAACGTCAAGTCGCTGGTGTGGTACAGCCCGCAGGCATTTGCCGATGGGGGTTACGCCATCCCCACCACCCTCGAAGAGCTCACCACGTTGTCCGACAAGATCGTCGCCGACGGCGGCACTCCGTGGTGCGCAGGCATCGAGTCCGGTGTTGCCACCGGCTGGCCGATCACCGACTGGTTCGAAGACTTCATGATGCGCATCAACGGTCCCGAGGTGTACGACCAGTGGGTCAACCACGAGATCCCGTTCAACGACCCGAAGGTCAAGGCCGTTGCCGACGCCGTCGGTGGCATCTTGAATAACCCGGACTACATGGGCGGCGAGAACGCCATCAAGGCTGATGCCACGACGAAGTTCCAAGACGGCGGCTTCCCGATCCTCGACGGCAACTGCTACATGCACAGGCAGGCGAGCTTCTACTCCACCATCTGGCCGGCCGGCACAACCCTCGGCCCCGAGGGTCAAGTAGACACGTTCTACCTCCCGGTGAAGTCGGGCGACCCGAAGTACATGCTCGGCGGTGGCGACCTGATCGGCGCCGGCACCGACAAGCCCGAGACGTTCGACGTCTTGGCCTACACGGGCTCGGGCCAATACGCCACCGACACCATCACCGCCGGCGAGACCGGCCTGTCGCCTCGCAAGGACTTCGACACGGCGACGTTCACCGACCCGGTGAGGAGGGCGTTCGCCGACCTGCTGAAGGAATCCGAGGTGTTCCGATTCGACGGTGCCGACATGATGCCGGCCGCCATCGGCTCGGGTGCTTTCTGGAAAGAAGCGACCGCCTGGATTGCCGGTGGTAGCACCGACGACATGCTGAACAACATCGAAGCAGCGTGGAAAGCCGTGCCGACGGGCTGACGCACAGCCACCAACACAGAAGTACGTAGTATCGGTTGCCTGCAGGTCGTTCGTGACCTGTAGGCAACCGTGAGTGGGGACATTTCGCGCTGGTTTGGAGAGAGTCAGGGGGTTTGCTCATGGGGGATCTGCTCAACACGCTGATCACCATCGCCATCGGCTTGGGGGCGCTCATAGCCGTTCTGCTGCTGTTCTACTGGCTGACGTCGGTGCTGCCGGGGCGATGGGCTGAACGCGGCAGGATCACCGTCTTTTTGCTGCCGGCCCTCTTCGTCACCTTCATCGGGTTGCTGGTTCCTGCGATTCGTACGATCTACAAGAGCTTGTTCATCGACAAGCAGGTCCCCGAGTTCAAGTGGTTCAGGAACTACGGCGAGGTCTTCTCCCGCGATGACACCCGCCTGACGGTCATCAACAACCTGACGTGGGTCTTCGTCGGCACGATCGCCACGACGGTGCTGTCTCTCGCCATTGCCCGGTTCGCCGACGGTATGAAGGGCGAGAAAGTCGCCAAGTCGCTGGTCTTCATCCCGGCCGCCATCTCGCTGGCCGGCGCCGGCATCATCTGGCGTTTCGTCTACGCCAGCCCACCGATCAAGGTCGGCCTGCTCAACGAGGTGACCAAGTCGATTCCCGGCCTTCCCGCCAACATGGGGGGCAACGGCGACCAACTGTGGTTGCTCGAACGTGGCTACGCCGGAATCAATCCACCGCAGTCGGCGCCGGGGTTCAACACCTTTCTGCTGATCATCGTGTTCATTTGGACCTCCGCCGGCATCTCCACCGTCATCTTGTCGGCCGCGATCAAAGGTGTGCCCGACTCGCTGCTCGAAGCGGCGCGGGTCGACGGGGCCACCCAGCGGCAGGTCTTCTACAAGGTAACCCTGCCGTACATCCGGGCGACCATCGTCACGGTCGCTACCCTCACCACGATCGCCGCACTCAAGGCCTACGACGTCGTCGCGGCGATGACCGGCGGCAACTACGGAACCAGCACGCTCGCCAACGAGTTCTACAACACCGTCTTCCTGCAAGGCCGCGAGGGTCTCGGCTCGGCGATGGCGGTGCTCATCTTCTTCTTGGTCATCCCGGTCGTCATTGTCAATCGTCGCTCGCAGCGACGCGCAGAGGAGTTGATGGGCGGATGAGCACCGCAGAACTGACCGACGTCTCCAGCATCGAATCGACGCCGGGGTTCGATGAACCGGTCGGACGATCCGTTAGCGCGGCATTGTCGAGTCGCCCAGGTCGCACCGTGGTCTACGTGCTGGTGTTCTTGTGGACGATCCCGACCTTCGGTGTGTTCGTGTCGTCGTTCCGATCAGAGATCGCCGTGAAGACGACCGGGTGGTGGACCGTCTTTTGGAACCCGAGCCTGACCTTGGAGAATTACAAGAGCGTGCTGGGCAGCAGCGGGGGTGGTGACAACCTGTCGCACTTCTTCTTGAACTCGATTCGAATCACGCTGCCGGCAACGGTCATCTCGGTCGGAATCGCGCTGCTGGCCGCCTACGCCTTCTCGTGGATGGAGTTCAAAGGTCGCGATTGGCTGTTCGTGGCGGTCATCGGCATGCTCGTCGTGCCCCTGCAGATGTCGCTGGTCACGCTCAGCCGGCTGTTCAACGGCGGCGCACATATCGGCACCTTCACCATCTTCCCCGACCTCGACCTGAACAACTCGGTGATCCCGATCTGGATCGCGCACACGTGCTTCGGCATGCCGTTCTCCATTTTCATATTGAAGAACTTCGTCTCGTCATTGCCGCGAGAGATCATCGAGGCTGCCCGAGTCGACGGGGCCAGTCACCTCGACATCTTCCGCAAGCTGGTGGTTCCGCTGTCGGTTCCCGCTGTTGCGTCACTGGCAATCTTCCAGTTCGTCTACATCTGGAACGATCTGCTCATCGGGCGCATCTTCGGTGGCTCCGACAACCTGCCGTTGATCGCCAAGCTGGTCGAGGTCTCGGGTTCACGAGGCCAGTCGTGGCACTTGTTGACCGCAGCAGCGTTTGTCTCGATGGTGCTGCCGCTGGTCGTGTTCTTCTCGCTGCAGCGTTATTTCGTGCGCGGGCTGCTGGCTGGCTCTGTCAAGGGATGAGCAGCCAGCGGACCGATCATCACATCGACGAACTCGTCGATTCGCTGACCCTCGAAGAACAGGTCGCGCTGCTCGCCGGAACAGACTTTTGGCACACCGTTGCGATCGAGCGCGCCGGTATTCCTGCAATGCGTGTCAGCGACGGCCCAGCCGGAGCGCGAGGCACCCTGTTCGAAGGCGGCCCTGCCTCGGTCAACGTCCCCTGCGGCACGTCGCTGGCCGCAACGTGGGACCCACCGCTGGTCGAAGAGGTCGGGCACCTGCTCGGCAAGGAATCTCGCGCCAAGGGAGCCAGGGTGCTGCTGGCGCCCACCGTCAACCTGCACCGCACACCGATCGGCGGCCGCAACTTCGAGTGCATGAGCGAAGACCCGCATCTCACGGCGCGCATAGCCGTCGCCTACGTGCGCGGCCTGCAAGCCGAAGGAGTCGCCGCCTGCATCAAACACTTCATCGGCAACGACACCGAGTTCGAGCGCAACACCATCGACTCGCATATCGACGAGCGAACGTTGCGCGAACTGTACATGGTGCCATTCGAGGCGGCCGTGAAACAAGCCGGGGTCATGTCGGTGATGACCTCGTACAACCGCATCAACGGTCCGTGGGCCGCCGACAGTGTCGCCATGATCGACGACGTGCTGCGCGGCGAGTGGGGGTTCGACGGCCTGGTCATGAGCGACTGGTTCGGACTGCACTCGACGGCCGAGGGTGTGATCGCCGGAGTCGATCTGGAGATGCCCGGGCCGACATTGCACCGTGGCCCGAAGTTGCTCGAAGCCGTCGAGCAGGGCAAGGCGTCGGCCGCCGACGTGCGCCGCGCCGCTCGCAATGTGTTGTCGGCAATGCACCGGCTCGGCGCCTTCGACGACGGCGAGCCGGGCCCAGAACTGACACGCGATGTGCCGGAGGACCGTTCGCTCGTGCGCCGGGCCGGAGCGCAGGGCATGGTGCTGCTCCGCAACGAGCGTGCCGGCGACGTGCCCGTACTTCCGCTGCGCCTCGACGGCGTGAATCGCGTCGCCATCATCGGCCCCAACGCAGCGCGCGGCCAGACCGAAGGCGGTGGCAGCGCTCATGTGCACGCCACCCACCTCTCCAACCCGCTCGAAGCGCTGTCGGTCGCTCTCGGCAAGCACGGCATCGAGGTCACTCACGCCGTCGGGTGCCCGACCCACAAGCGTCTTCCGGCTCTGCAGCCGGCGCTGTGCACGCCGTTCGTCGTCGACTTCTTCCGCGACGTCGAGGGCGCCGACGCATCGGAGGCTCAACCCGACCTGTCGACCACCCCTGAGTCGAGCCGGATTATGTGGATGAGCGATCCGATCGACCCCGACGTCGGCTCGGCGATACCCGGGTTCTCCGCTCGCTTCCGCACTACTTTCACGCCCGACGTGACAGGCGCCTGGGAGTTCGGTGTCAGTTCCGTGGCCGACGCCAAGCTCTACCTCGATGACGGTCTTGTGGTCGACAACTCCACCCAGCCCACAGGAGGATCGTTCTTCGGACTCGGCAAGACCGAGAAGGTCGAGGCCAGCTATCTTCAGGCGAATCGGGCGTATCAGCTCGAGGTCCGGCTGCGCCGCCCGACCACCGACAATGCCTTCAGTGGCGTGCAAATCGGCGCCTACCCGCCGACGCTGGCCGACCCGGTCGACGAGGCAACCGAACTGGCTGCTGCGGCCGACCTGACCATCGTCGTCGTCGGCACCAACGACGATTGGGAAAGTGAAGGCTATGACCGCGACGACATGGCGCTCCCGGGGCGGCAAGACGAGCTCATCGCCCGGGTCGCTGCCGCCTGCGCGCATACCGTCGTGATCGTCAACGCCGGGTCGCCCGTGTCGATGCCATGGCTCGACGATGTCGGTGCGGTCTTGTACACCTGGTTCCCCGGGCAGGAAATGGGCGACGCAGTTGTCGACGTGTTGCTCGGCGACGTCGAACCGCAGGGCCGGCTGCCGGTCTCGTTCCCGGCCCGGTTGGAAGACACCCCGGCCTTCGAGCACCACCCAGGACGAAATGGGGTTGCCAACTATCTTGAGGGCCGCCTGATCGGCTACCGGTGGTACGACACGGTCGGTCGCCAACCACTGTTCCCCTTTGGCTTCGGGCTCGGCTACGCAACCGTCGTCATCGCCGCTGCCCGCCAGTTGGATGATGCGGTCGAGGTCGATCTGGTCAACGAATCGGATCGCGACGGTGTGCAGGTCGTGCAGGTCTACGCGGCCCGCACCGGAGCAGCCGAGCACCGTGGCGACGATGAGCCGGCGCAGCAGCTCGTCGGCTTCGTCAAGGCTCGGGTCCCCGCCCGGGCAACGACGACTGTCACCATGCAGCTCGATCCCCGGGCGATGCACACGTGGAGCATCGCCGATCACGACTGGGTGCCTGTCGAGGGTCCGTTCGAACTGCGGGTCGGCACCTCTTCACGCGACATCGCCGTGCGTATTGGCACAACTGCCGGGCAAGTCACGAAATCTTCGGCTGCACCGAATCACTCGTGACTTGCCTGCCCGATCAGTGAGGCGGCGAAAACCACACGCACGTGTCGGACGGCAGCTCCGGCGACGTGGTGGCCGGCTGTGAAGCCAAGATCACGTTGCGGCCGGCCACCACAGCAACAGGCAGTTCGACGGCCTCCGGGCCGACGTTGACGACGACCAGCACGCCGTCGCGCTCGAACGCCAGGCACTCTGGCTGATCGATCTCCACCCATGTCAGGTCGCCCGACAGCAGCTTGCGATGGGCCAGCAGCGTGCGGTACCACGCCAGCATCGAGTGCGGGTCGCCGGCTTGATGCTCGACCGACATCTCGCCCCAATTCGCCGGTTGCGGCAGCCAAGGTTCAGCGGCGCTCGGCGAGAACCCGAACGATGTCGTCGCCTCGGTGGTCCACGGCAGCGGAACTCGGCAGCCATCGCGACCGAGTTCTTTGCCATTGGTGCGGATGAACACCGGGTCTTCCCGCGCCTCGTCGGGTATGTCGAGCACCTCTTCGAGACCGAGTTCTTCGCCCTGGTAGAGATACAGCGCGCCTGGCAGCGCAGCAGCCAACGCGATCGCGGCCCGTGCCCGGCGGCGCCCCAACTCGAGATCGATCGGGGCGTCGACGTACACCATGTTGTTGCCGGTGTAAGCAGCCGGATCGTTTGCATTCAGCCGGCCGAGACGGGTGACGATGCGCTGCGTGTCGTGGTTGTTCATCGTCCACGCCGGTGTGCCGCCGACCGAGGCGAGCATGTCGAGCGAGTCGGCGATCGCCGCTCGGATCGGTGCCGCCAGCCAGGTGATCAACATCAAGTCGAACGCGAACGACTGGTGGAACTCGTCGCCCTGCATGTACTTGAGCAGCTCCTCCGGAGGGCCATACGACTCGCTGATCGTCACCAAATGGCGGCCGGGGTGGGAGCGTTCGTAGTCGTCGATCACCCTGCGCCACCGCTTCCAGACGTCGTGACCCGTCGGATAGAAATGCCCGTGGATGTTGTGGCGCCATGCTTGACCGTCGGTGAGCCCAGGAGGTGCCGGCGGGGCGTCGGGAAGTTCGGGGTGCTTGCCCAGCACCGGCACGGCATCGACTCGAAAGCCCTCGACACCGCGATCGAACCAGAAGGTCAGCATCCGATCGAAGTGGTCGAGGACATCCGGGGAGTACCAGTTGAAGTCGGGCTGCCACGGCGAGAAGGTGTGCTCGTACCACTGCCCCGGCGATCCGTCGGCTTCGGTAACGCGAGTCCACGCCGGTCCGCCGAAGATCGCCCGCCAGTTGTTCGGCGGCTCGTTGCCGCCAAGCCCCTTGCCGTCGCGGAACCAGTATCGGGCCCGCTCCGGCGAACCAGGTGCCGCTTCGAGCGCCGCCTTGAACCAGGCGTGATCCGAGCTGCAATGGTTGGGCACGACGTCCATCAAGATGCGGATCGACCGGGCCGAAGCCGCGGCTACCAGCCGGTCGAAGTCGTCGAGCGTGCCGTAGGTCGGTTCGATATCGAAGTAGTCGGCCACGTCGTAGCCGTGATCGCGTTGCGGCGACGGGAAACAGGGCGTCAACCAGATGGCGTCGACACCGAGGTCACGCAGATGGTCGAGGCGGCCGCGGACACCTTGCAGATCGCCGCGGCCGTCGCCGTTGCTGTCGGCGAACGAGCGGACGTAGAGCTGGTAGACGACAGCGTTTTCCCACCACAGTCCGGTGTCGTTGTTGCTCTGGTCGGTCATCGTGTTCCCTTTCGTTTCACTGCTGCTGTGCTCGAGCGCACGACCAGCTCCAATTCCAGCACCTCGGCATTCGGCTGGCGATTGCGCATCGAGAGCGCTTCGAGGACGAGATCGGCACCTCGCTCGCCGGAGTAGATCAGCGGCTGACGCACCGTCGACAGGCCCATCAGACCGGCGAGATCGATGTCGTCGTAGCCGACCACTGACAACTCGTCGGGAACACCGATGCCCAGCTGCGATGCCGCTTCCAGGCAACCGATCGCCTGGATGTCGGAAGCAGCGACAATGGCCGTCGGGCGATCCGGCAACGACAGCAGCTCCGTCGCCATCTGCCTCGCCGCCGAGTGCAGGTACGCCCCGTAGCGCACTAGCGACGCCGAAACCGGCAAGCGGGCCTCGGCCATCGTCGCCCGAAATCCCTCCTCGCGGCGGGCGCCGGAGACAAACCCGAAAGCGTTGTGCGGTGGCTCGCCGACGAAGGCAATCCGTTTGTGGCCGAGCGAGATGAGATGCCTGGTCGCCAGCGCCCCGCCGGCCCGGTCGTCGATGCACACACTGGGCAGTCCCGGGTACGAAGTGTCGACCAGCACCGTCGGAAACCGGGCGTTGATGAGACGATCACCTTCGTCGCCGATCAACGGCAAGGAGAGGACGATCAAGCCGTCGAAAATCAGGCTACGTGGAAGTTCCATTAGCTTGGAGCGGGCTTGCTCCGGTGATTCGATGTTGTGCAACACGACCTCGCAGCCGTGCGGCGCCAACCGGGAGACGATGCCGCGAAGCCGTTGGAACGCCGACTTTTCGTCGAAGAATGGCACCAGGACAGCGATCAGACGGCCACCTTTACCCTGTTCAGCAGCGGATTTCCGGGAGCGTTGGTACCCGAGCACCTCGGCTGCGGCCTGCACCTTCGTGCGGGTTGCATCACTGACGTTGGTGCTGCCGCTGAGGACGCGCGACACGGTGCCGATGCCTACGCCGGCATGTTTGGCGACCTCCGCCATCGTTGCCATCGTGGAAATCGTAGCCGGTTGTTCCAGCACCCTCCTACGGGAGATGTCAGGGCTGGCGCTCAGCCCACGTAGCGCACGTCGGGCCAGCGCTCCTGGTTATGCGCGCCATCGGTGAACTCGACGGCGGTGAACCCGTGGCGCTCGTAGAACCGCCGACCCCGGGCGTTGCCCTCGAACGCCCACAACTGCAGACCCTGCGGTTGGCGTTGCCGGGCCACGGCCATGAACTGATCGCCAAGACCACGGCCCATCCACGACGGGTCGATGTACAGATGATGAAGCCAACCCGGGGCAAGCATGAGCTGCCCGACCACCACACCATCGAGGTCGGCGACCCACACGTCCATGTGGGGTATGGCCTCGTCGGCGATCCAGGCGGCGATCTCGGTCTCGGTGTGCGGCTCTGGGACGTCGGCCAGCGCAAAGGCCTTGGAGCGTGTGTAGACCCTGGCACAACTGGGCGCATCGGCGCCGACCGCTGGTCGGATTGTCGGCCGGCCCGGCTGTACGGCCCGCAGTACCCCTTCCAGGCCGGGATCGGCCATGGCGATGGCCCGCGACCACGAGAACCAGCGCACCTCGGGGCTCTCGCCCTCGGGCGGCGACGGGGCAACCGGCGGCGCGGTTGCCGCGTAGCGAACGTCAAGGTGGGTGTGCCCGCGGGGCCCTGGGTGCACGTCGACGTGCAGGAGGCGGTCGGGTTCTGCGACGGCGGTCACCGCCAGCCCGGTCTCCTCCCGTGCTTCGCGTAGAGCCGCCTCCCACGGCGCCTCGCCGCTGTCGATGTGGCCACCGGGCTGCAGCCACGTCGAGAGTCGCTTGTGGAGGTGCAGCACCACACCTGCCTCGCTGGTCACGATGGCCGATGCGGTCACATGCGTCGCCGAGGCGTGCTCGTCGAACGGAGCGTCGAGGGTGTCGATCGCGGCGATGAAGAAGGCGATCGACTGGCGCTCACGGGCGTCGACGGGAACCCGTGCGGCGACGCCAGCGCGCAGAGCCGCTGTCAGCGAGTCGATTTGCTCCCCGGCCACGAGGCCCGACCGTAGACCCAACAGGCGAGGACGCCACGAATCTTTGAAATCGGTGCTTCAGCGCGGCCTTTGCGCGCCGATACCTCCTGTGTAGGGAAATGGGAGCTCGGGTTGGACCCGACATACCACTAAGCGGGAAGAAAGAACCAATGGAACCCGATGCACAACTGGCACCACGTGTGCTGCTGGCAGTGAGCGACGCACTGTTGCGTCGTGTCGCTTCGGCTGCGTTGCGCACCAGGGGGTTTTCTGTCAGCGCCACGACTGAGGGACCAGCAGCGCTCACGCTGGCCCAATCGTTCTCACCCGACGTCGTGATGGTTGACCTGCAGTTGCCCAGCCCCTACGGCGGCAGCCTGTTCGACACCCTTCGCGAACTGACCGATTCGTATGTCGTCGGCATAGCTCCCCCCGATGCCGACAACATGCGTATCCGTGCCCTGCGAGCGGGCGCCGAAGACGTGGTGTCCACTCCGGTGAACCCCGACGAACTGGCCGCCCGCTGCCAAGCGTTGCTGCGCCGACCGCGGCAACTGCACTCTGGCTGGGATCCGATCCATGCCTCGATAATCACCCTTGGCCCGCTGACCGTCGATGTCGGCCGCAAGGAGATTCGTGTCCACAACCACGACATCCCCGTGACACGCATCGAGTTCGCCCTGTTCGAGCAACTGTGCCGCCGGCCTTCGGAGGTCTGCGCTCGCACGCAACTACTGGAGGAAGTGTGGGGCCCGAACTGGGTCGGCGATACCCACGTGGTCGACGTCCACCTCTCCAACCTGCGCCGCAAGCTGCAGCTGCAGGCACCGGAACTGCGCTTCATCCACACCGTGCGCGGTGTCGGCTTCCGCCTGAGCAACGACCTGCTGAGCCCGGAGATCGACCGCCGCGAGCTCGTCCCGGCCTGAGCCGGTCTTACGTCACCCGGCTGCTGAGGTGGTGGCAGGCGACCGGCCGACGCGGATCGTGCGCACATCGAGCCGTTCTCCGGTTTCCTCGTCGACGACCACAGGGCGGATCACCCGACCAGTCTGGCGATCCTTCAACACGACCGGTGGCTGGGGGTGGTCGGGCCACATCCAGTCGCTGCCCCAGCGCCACATCGCCGCCAGCACGTCCCAGAACGCCCGACCCTTGTCGGTGAGTCGATACTCGTAGCGGGCCGGTGACTGCTGATACGCCACCCGGTCGAGCATGCCTTCGGCACAGAGGCGCTTGAGGCGAGTGGTCAGCACCGCCCTCGGCACGTCGAGCGCCGACTGGAACTCCTCGAATCGGCGCCGCCCGGAGAAGGCCTCACGCATCACCAGCGGCGTCCACCAATCGCCGATCAGATCTGTCGCCCGAGCGATCGGGCATGGCCAGTCGTCGAAACGAGTTCGGCGCACCTACACGCCGACCTTCTCGAGGCGAGCGCGCACATGCTTGTGGTGCGGTGTGCCGGCGAACCAGTCGCGATCGCCAGACGAGGTCAGTTCGTTGGGGGCCACCCCGACAGCATCGCTCGACCCTGCCGGGCCGATGCCGAACCCGTTGGGCAAGGTGATGTGGCCCGACATCAACGTGTCGGTGACCTCGACCACGGCCACCGCGGTGCCGCCCTTGGTGGTGATCCGTGCCCGGTCGCCGTCGCTCAACCCGATCCGGGCCGCGTCTTCCATCGAAACCCGCAGCGCGCCGTGGATGTCCTTCTTGCGCCACGCCGGATCGCGTTGGATGGTGTTGGCCGTCGACGAGCGGCGCTCGCCGGCGGCTAACACGAACGGGTACTCGTTGCCCGCCGGCGGGCTGGTAGTCGCCAGTGTGTCGAATTCCTCCAGCAACGAAGGTATGGCCAACGACACCTTCTTGTCGGAGGTCTCCAACCGGCGCATCGTTTCGTCGTAGTCGTCGATGGTGAAGGTCAACCCGTGCGGCGCGGCGAGGATGGCGTCGAACAGCGCATCGCCAAGTGACGTTCCGCCATGCTCGGCACCGTCGCCGCCGATGCCGGCACGGCGGATCGAGTCGGCGTAGGCGAGTGCGCACCGCTGAGCGAGACCCCACACGGCGGCGGCTCCTGCCGCCCGGGCGCCGTCGGGCGTGGTCAGCGTCGGGCCCAGCGATTCGTACAGCAACACGGCGGCCAACTTGGCGAGCTTGGGTTGCGCGAAGCCGACGGTGAGGAACGCCTCGGCAAACGCTGCCCGGCCTTCGAGCGCAGCGGCGCGTAACGGCGCCAGATCGGCGTCGGTGTAAGCGCCGAGCGCCCGGCACAGGCGGGTATGGATTTCGTATTCCGGCAGTGTGCCGGCGAGTGGCTCGAAGACCGGGCGGCGGAGATGGTAGACGTTGTGCGGGAACTCGAGGTTGAAGAACGTGCACTCCCACTTCTCGAACTGCGAGGCGGCGGGCAGCACATAGTCGGCCTCACGTGCCGTCTCGGTGAGGGCGACATCGATGACGACCACAAGATCGAGCGCCCGCAGCGCCTCGCGCATCCGCCGGCTGTCGGCCAGCGAGTGCACCGGGTTGGCCGACTCGATCAGCATCGCCCGGAAACGGTCGGGGTGATCGCCGAGGATCTCGTCGGGGATGACATTGCACGGCACCAATCCGGTGACCAGGCGGTGCCCGGTGACGGGTGTGCGCGGCTCGGCATCGCCCTGCCGGCGGTTGCCACCTCCACCGAGCAAGGGGGAGAAATGGGAGTGGAGGTTCATCCCCCCTGGCACACCGAAATTGCCGGTCAGCAACATGACCAGCTTTTCCAGGTAACTGTTCAGCGTGGAATGCGGCGCCATCTGGATGCCGAGGTCTTCGTAGATCGACACGCCGCCGGTCGCCGTCGCGATCACCCTGGCGGCATGGCGCACCTCGCTCTCGTCGATGCCGGCTCTGGCGCACGAGGCGGCGATGTCGACCGAGCGCAGGTGCAACACGACCTCGTCGACCCCGTTGGCATTGTCGGCCAGCCAGCGGTCGGCCAGCAGGTGCTCGTCGACCAGCACGGCCAACAACGCGGCGAGCAGATCGGCGTCGCCGCCGGGGCGAGGGCGCAGATGGATGTCGGCGAGGTCGGCTGACTCGGTGCGCCGCGGGTCGACGACGATCAAGGTGCGCGCCGGGTCGTTGGCGATCTCTTTGAGCACCCGTCGGGCCTGCGGGAAACCGTGCGACTGCCACGGGTTCTTCCCCCAGAACACGGCGACTTCGGCCCGCTCGTAGTCGCCGGTGGTGTGACAGCGCGAGCGACCGAACAGTTGACCGTCGACCCAGAACTCGCCGGTTTTCTCCTGGGCCAAGGCGTTGGAGGTGTAGGTGATGCCGAGGGCGGCACGTGTCGAGCCGCCGTAGCCGCCGCCGAGATGGTTGCCCTGGCCGCCACCGCCGTAGAACAGGATCTTCTCGCCGCCGTGCTCGGCGATCACGTCGTTGAACCTGGCGGCGACTTCGGCGATCGCGGTATCCCAGTCGATCTCCTCGAAGGATCCGTCGGGGCGGCGGCGCAGCGGGCTGGTCAAGCGATGTGGGCCGTTCTGGTAATGATCGATGCGCAAACCCTTCTCGCACGTATAGCCCTGCGAGCCGGGGTGGGCCTTGTCGCCACGTACTCGGGTGATGGTCGGGCCGTCGATGCGCACCTCCAGCCCGCAGTTGATCGAGCACAGCATGCATGCCGTCGGGTGCCACTCGCTGTTGCTCGCCTCATCGATGCGCTCACGATCCATGTTCAGGCCTCCTGAATGTCAGTTCAACTAGCGAACTTAGTGGCCCGGACGACGACGTGCAAGCGTCAGCGATACTCGCCGAGCAGCCACCACTGCTGGCGCTCGAGGCAGACCAGCAGCAACGATCCGGATCCGGTCAACAGTTGGAACCGTGCCGAGCGCCGCGCCCTGGTGGCATCCCACCAGCGTTCCTCCAGCGGCCACGGCCCACCCCACGCCACAACCTGCTCGGTGCCCACCCCCTTCAAAGTGGCGCCGTGTCGCACCGTGGCCGGGGCGGCGCTAACCGCTCCCCTGCCCGTGACCCGCACCGGACGACCCTGGTCGTCGAGCACGTCGATTGCCAACGGCTGGGCATGCACCACCGCCGGTGACGGGCTGGGCAGGCTCCCCGGCCATGGCCCCTCCGGTGCAGTGAGACGCTGGGCCGGCTCGGCCAGATCGGCGGTGACCGCCGGCACCCAGGCATAGGCATCACTCGGCAACCGGCCCCCCGTGGCGGCGGGAACCAACACGTGATCCGCCCCTGCCAAGGTGGCCAGCCGCGCCACGGCTCTGGCAGCCCACTCGTCGGCCTGAGTGCGCCCGCCCCACAGGCCCATCTGCACGCCATCGTCGCTACGCACTTCGACCGGCTCGAGCCGCAGCATGGTGACACCGGCGGAGAGCGCCGCGCTGTTGACCCAGGCATCGAGCTGCCATCGAGCGCGTTCGACCATCGCTGCTGCCGACAACCCGGTGGAGCGATACCACAGCCGTTCGTTGCGTTCACCGTGATCGGTCTCGGCAGTGATGATCAGCCGCGTGCACACCTTGCCTTCGGCGCCCAGCGCGCCGCACAGCTCGCCGGCCAACTGCCTGGCCACGAACACCAAGGTGTCGACATGGTGGGCCGGTTCGTCGAGCACCTGCGCGGCAACCAGCCCACTCGGCGTCTCGACGGTGTCGGGAGGGCGATCGTCGCCGCCACCGGCAATGCGGTGGGCGAACTCGCCCTGACGCCCGAACCGGGCCAACACATCGGCCACCGGCAGCGCCGCGAGCTGACCCAGCTGACCGATGCCGAGCCGCTGCAGCATCTGCACGAAGTCGTCGTCGAGGCCCGCCACCGAGGCCAGCAGCTGCACCGACAACGGCGCCAGGAACCG
>JANNHY010000353.1:0-2037 GCA_031404635.1 Ilumatobacteraceae bacterium | reverse complement strand
CCTCGAGCAGCTTGTTCTCGCTTTCGTAGGCGTTCTCCGGGGCTGAGAGGTCGCTGACATCTGCCTTGGCGACGGTGTCGCTGTTGGCGAACATCTCGGCCTTGTCAACGTCGAGGGTGAATCTTTGCCCAATGAGCCGTGGCTCGTCGGAATAGATGATCGTTCCGTCCGCGGTCCACAGCTTGACTCGCATCAGCGATCCGGTCAGGACGGCGGAATGGACAATCTTGTCGAGGCGCTCGAGCGAGGCTTCGTCGGCGACCAGCAACTTGTCGTCGGCGTTGGTCTCGATCACCCCCTTGGCGATGGTCAAGGTGACCCGACGAGCTTCGTCAATCGCCTGCTCGGTGCCGATACGCCGGCTGGCGAAGGCTGTGAACAGGCTGACCAGGGTGAGCGCCGCGATCGCGCCGATGCCGAAGCGGATGATCAACTGCTTGATCGACGCCGGCGTGCGGTCGAGATGCTGCTCCAACTGGGCGTCGGTTTCGAACACCGAGGTGCTCACCGGCACCGCCGAGCCCGTACGCGATTCGCTGGCGACCTCCGTGCTCACGTGAGCATCCTGCGACGCCGCTCGGCAGCGAGTAACGGCACCATGGTGCTTTGACCTCATTCCTCGGTTGTTCTGACGCCTGTCAGGCTATGCCAGGGTGTAGCAACTTCCGGTGTCGACGTGTCACAGGAGGGCAAGGAGACTCGACATGGCATTTCCGCTCAGACCAGGCATGACGGTGCCACTGCCCGGACCGCTGCACAGCCACCGCGACAAGCTTGGTGAATTGGCCGACCTCGGCTACACCGACATCTGGTCGGCGGAAGCCGACGGTGCGGATGCCTTCACCCCGTTGGCGCTCGCAGCCGCGTGGGAGCCCCGACTTCGCCTCGGTACCGCGATCGTGCCGGCGTTCACCCGCTCGCCGGCCTGCTTTGCCCAGTGCGTGGCCTCGATGGCCGACGCCGCCCCCGGGCGCTTCGCGATCGGGATCGGGTCGAGCAGTAACGTGATCGTCGAGCGTTGGAACGGCGTGCCCTTCGTCGAGCCGTACAAGAAGGTGCGCGACGTGGTGCGATTCCTGGGCGATGCCTTCAGCGGCGACAAGGTTTCGAAGGTGTACGACACCTTCGAGGTGCAAGGCTTCCGCCTTGGGGTGCGCCCAGAGCAGCAGCCCCCCATTCTGGTGGCGGCGCTGCGCGAAGGGATGCTACGCCTGGCCGGCCGTGAGGCCGACGGGGCAATCATCAACTGGCTGTCGGCAAGCGATGTCATCAAGGTGGCGGGCGTGGTGCGCGCCGCCGCCGGAGGCGCGCACAAGGAGATCGTTGCTCGGATCTTCGTGTGCCCGAGTGAGAACACCGCGGTGGTGCGCGACGCAGGGAGGTTCGCGATAGCGGCCTATCTGAACGTACCGGTGTACGCCGCGTTTCACGACTGGCTGGGCCGTGGCGATCAGCTCCGGCCGATGTGGGACGCCTGGAAGACGGGCGATCGCAAGACGGCCCTGGCGGCGATACCCGACTCGCTGGTCGACGAACTGATCGTGCATGGCTCGCCCGCCGAGTGTCGAGCCACGATCCAATCGTATTTCGACAACGGCGTGACCACGACGTCGCTGGCGATTCTGCCGCTCGACCCCGACCTGAAGCACTGGGACGCGGTGCGCGCCCTGGCCCCGCAAGCCGGCTGAACCGAGCCACTCAGGCCGCCTGGTGATGGCGGCCGGCGCCGGCGGGGGGTGTAACGGCTGAGATGTCGGCGGCCTTGATGGCCAGTTGGCTGCGGATGGCCGCAATGTGGGCGAGCCCGCGTTGGCGAGTGCGCTGATCGAGCCGGAATTGGACGGGCAGCTCGGAGACTGCCAGCAGGGTGAGCTGCTCGGAAGTGGCGTTGTGAGCCGGACGCTTGGTCATAGCAGCATCATCGCAAACGGGTGTGACACAGTGGTCGGGTGATCGTGGCTCAGGTGCTTGCCGTCGCGGCGGGAGTGGCGGTGGTGATCTGGACGCTCGGCTCGGCAGTGAAGACCGTGGTGGTGC
>JANNHY010000352.1:0-29649 GCA_031404635.1 Ilumatobacteraceae bacterium | reverse complement strand
CTCGACATCGCCACCAACTTGTACCTCGGGCGCGAAGAGCGCAAGCCCGGCCCGCTGGGCAACATCTTGCGCATGCTCGACGGTGGCGGCATGCGCAAGCGGGCCAAGGAACAGATGAGGGCGTTGGGCATCGGCACATTGCAGAACATGGGCCAGGCGGTCGAAACCCTGTCGGGCGGCCAACGCCAGGCCGTGTCGGTCGCTCGGGCGGCGGCGTTCGGTAGCAGGGTGATCATCCTCGACGAGCCGACCGCTGCATTGGGGGTGCGCGAGTCCGCCCAGGTGCTCAAGCTGATCCAGAACCTGCGCGAGCGGGGGATGCCGGTCATCCTCATCTCCCACAACATGCCTCAGGTGTTCGAGGTGGCCGATCGCATCCATGTGCAGCGGCTTGGCAAGCGGGCGGCGGTGATCACACCGGGGAGCGTCAGCATCACCGACGTGGTCGCCATCATGACCGGTGCTCTGCAGGTCGACGTAAACGACCAGACCCTGGGGCCGGTGCGCTGAGGGCCAGCTGAACCGATAACTACGCCAGACGCACCACCGCGTTCGCCCGGTGCCGACTCGCCGCTACCACCGCAGCGTTGGCCTCATCAGAACGCACGACCCATTCATGAGCCTCGTCTGGCGACTTTCCGAAAGCGATGTGGCGAGCGATCAGTCGCTGCAGGCGGACGGCGTCGTCGACATCGACGAACCACACCTCATCGAGAAGCGGTCGCACAGCCCTCCACGGAGCGTCGGCGAGCAAGAGATAGTTGCCTTCGGTGATCACCAGGGCAACGTCGGAGTCGACGACGATGGCATCGGGAACCGGCGCGCCGGCCGCACGGTCGTAGCGCGGCGCCGTGACCACCTGTCCGGGAACCTGACGGCGCACGCGGTCGAGCAGGGCAATGTATCCGTCGACGTCGAAGGTGTCGGGTGCCCCCTTGCGATCGCGCCTGCCGAGCCGAACGAGCTGCTCGTTCAAGAGGTGGAATCCGTCCATCGGCACAACAGCGCTCGAAGGTACGCCGGCGGTGATCGCCGCCGACAGCGTCGACTTCCCGGCCCCGGGGTAGCCGGCGATGCCGAGCACGGCGCGGCCACCGCCGGCCAGAGCAGCGGCGCGCTCGATCGCCTCGGCAACCGACAGTTCGATCACGAACGAGTCGGTCTCCACATGTCGCCGAGTTCGGCGCGACGCGGCGGCTGGGCCCCGACCCGCGTGCAGCTGACCGCAGCAACCTCGACAGCGGCTGCGACCGCCGCCCGCACGGCATGGCGATCATCGAGGTCGTGACGACCAAGGCCGGCCTGATCCCACCACGCCGCGAACGCGCCGCCAAATGAGTCCCCGGCTCCGATGGTGTCGGCCACCTCCACCGGCGGCACCGAAACCTCGACCTCGCCGGCAACGCTGTGGATGTTGACACTGCGGCTGCCGTTTGTGTGCAGAACCAACTTTGGCCCACCGTCGAGCAACATCCGTACTCCGGCCGGGTGGTCGTCAGGGGAGATGAAGTCGAGATCGTCGCCACTGACCTTGACGACATCGGCGCGCCGCAGCATCCGCTCCAACCGAGCCATGTATCCGACCCGATCGGCGGTGACCCTAGGACGGCAGTTGGGGTCGAGCAGCACGAGCACATCGTCATCGATGCTGCGGACAACGGCTTCGAGCGTCGACGCCATCGGTTCGAGAACCATGCCGAGCGTGCCGACGTGCAAGATGCTGAGGCTGGCGGGCAGGGGCAGCGGGTGGAGATTCGGCGCAGCGGTTTCGGCGAGGTAGAAGTGGTAGGTGGCCGCGCCGTGCTCGTCGAGTTCCGCCGACGCCAATGTAGTGGGCAACTCGGTGAACTGCACCAACGAATCGTCGACCCCGTCGACCAGCAGCTGGCGACGCAGCAGGGTGCCGAAGCGATCACCTGAGAGCGCCCCGAGGAAGGCGACGGCGCTGTCGAGCCTACCGATCGCCCGGGCGGCGTTGAACGGCCCGCCGCCCAGCTTGGCGGTGACCGCGCCGTCGGAATCGATGACCAGATCAACCAACGCTTCCCCGCCGACGACGATCATGGCGTCTCCTCTCGGATCTAGTTGCGACGGATCTGATCTGACAACGTTGTCAACATTCAGCCACACGACTTAGAACCTTGTCAAGAGCCAATTCCTTGACAAATCGAGAGATCTCGACCAACGTTGTCAACCGTGCCCGAAGCACCGCATACGAGGCCACGACCGACGATTCGCGACGTTGCCGCGCTGGCCGGGACGAGCTTGAAAACCGTGTCGCGGGTGGTCAACGGCGAGACCGGCGTGTCGGATGAACTCAGCGTTCGGGTCCGTTCGGCCATCGATCGTCTCGGGTATCGCCACAACCTGACAGCCAGCAACCTCCGCCGCAGCGGCGGCAAGACCCGCTCGGTCGGCATGCTCGTCTCCAACGTCACCAACCCGCTCGACGCCGCCGTGCACCGCACCATCGAGGAAATGGCATCACAGCGCGGGATCGCGGTGATGGCTTCGAGCCTCGAAGAGAACCCCGAGCGCGAGCGCCAACTCGTCGAGGCGTTCGCCGAACGGCGCGTCGACGGCCTGATCATGATGCCCGCCAGCCACGACCACAGCTACCTCATCGAAGAACGGCGAATGGGCATGTCGATCGTCTTCGTCGACCGTCCGCCTGCGTTCTTCGATGCCGATGCCGTTTTGGTCGACAACCGGCGTGGCACGACCCGCGGCGTCAGACACCTGCTGATGCACGGCCATCGCCGTATCGCGTTTCTCGGCGACCGTCGTTCCATCGTCACCGCCGGCGAGCGCTTCCGGGGCTTCGCCGACGCGCTCGAGGCTGCCGACATTCCCCTCGACCCCGAACTCGTCCGCCAGGACCTTCTCGACAGCGAGCATGCTCGCGCCGCGACGATCGATCTGCTCTCGCTCGAGCAACCGCCGACGGCGATCTTTGCCGGTCAGAACCTGGTGACGATCGGTGTCGTGCGAGCCCTGCGATCGACGGCGAAACACCATGAGATAGCACTGGTCGGATTCGACGATGTGCCGATGGGCGACCTGCTCGACCCGGCTATCACCGTGCTCGCCCAGGACCCGACTGCGATCGGCCGGCAGGCGGCCACCACATTGTTCTCCCGCCTCGACGGCGATCGCTCGCCGACGCAGACCTACATCATCCCGACCACGATGATCACCCGCGGCTCCGGTGAGATCCGCCCGGCGGGTTGATCCGAGCAGCCCCTCGAACGGCGGCGCGATGAGAGATGTACGCCGCCGGGCGGCTCATCGCTCATCGCGATGTTGGCAGGGTGAAGCCGACCGTGGTACCGCCACCCGCGCGGGCCTCGGCGAACACCGTTCCGCGATGTGATTCGACGATGTCGCGTACGATCGCCAGGCCGAGCCCGGAGCCCGGCTGGCTACGCGATGCCACCGATCGATAGAACCGATCGAAGATGTGTGGCAGATCGTCGGCTGGAATACCCAGTCCGCGATCGCTCACCGCCACCCGGCCCGCATTGACCGCGACCTCGATGACGTTCTCGGTAGTGGGCTGGGCGGCGCTGAACTTGGCGGCATTGTCGATCAGGTTGAGCACGGCGCGATCGATCGCCGCCGGGCGACACGACACCACCGACGCATCGGCGACCACGGAGACCTGACGCCCGGTTCGTCGGCGAACGCGAGCTGCGGCCTGCTCGCACAACACCCCGAGTTCGCACTCCTGTGCCGGCTCGTCGTCGCGCCGGTCCGTTGCCAGTTCGACGAGTTCGTCGACCAGTGCTGTCAGTTCCCTCGTTTCACTGTCGAGATCGGCGACCAACTGCTGGCGAGCCTCGGGCTCAAGCTTCTCGAATCGACGGAGTACGTCGACGTTGGTTCGCAGACTCGTCAGCGGCGTGCGCAACTCGTGGCCGGCGTCTTGCACCAGTTGCTGCTGCTGGTCCCTGCTGCGCGCCAGCGCGCCGAGCATGCCGTTGAACGCCGAGCCAAGGCGTCCGGTTTCATCCGACCCGCTGACCGGCACCTCGACGTCGAGTCGGCCCGTAACCGCGACGTCATCGGCTGCCTGCGTTAGGCGAACCAGGCGTCGGGTCACCTGGCGTCCGATCAGCCAGCCCACAATTCCGGCGGCGAGGATGACCAACCCGACCGAGACCAACGTTCTGGTTCGGATCACCGCCAGCGCCCGCTGCGTCTCTCGCGCCGACCGAGCGACTTGCACGGCTCCCCCGTCGACGGAAACGGTCAGCATCCGGTACGCCTCTCCGTCGATAGTCACGTCCCGCGGTTCGCTGATGCCCGTGTACGAACCACTGGCCGCGGCACGATCTGCATCGTCGACCGGTAGTTCTCCGGACTGCGGTGAGTCGACAATGGCGCCGTCGCCACCGATGATCTGGAACAGCACGACGTCGAGGATGCGCCCCGAGCCGTTGCCACCAGAATCGGGATCGAGGCCTGGCCCCGGCCGGAACCCGGGTATCGGACCGCGACCGCGCCCGAATCCGCGCAGCAACTGATCGACACGAGCCGCTGCATCGACCAACGAGCGATCGACGACCTGGTTCAACTCGTCGCGGGTGCTGACGAAGGACGACACGCCGACGGCCGCGGTCGCACACGTCGCCAGCAGCACCAGGGCAAGCACGATCTTGAGACGCAGACTCACGACGACCGTGCCGAATACCCCACACCGCGCACGGTATGGATCAGCTTGGATTCACCGGGCTGTTCGAGCTTGCGACGCAGATAGGAGATGTACACCGCGAGATTCTTGGAATCGGGACCGAAGTCATAGCCCCAGATGCGGTCGTAGATCGTCGAATGGTCGAGCACGATCCCCTGATTGCGGAGCAGCAGTTCGAGCAGATCGAACTCGGTCTTCGACAACTCGACCTCGCGCTCGCCGCGCCAGACCCGTCGTGAGGTCGGGTCGAGACGCAGGTCGACGAGTTGTACCGCGTCGTCATCGGAGTCGTCATCGGCTTTGGTTCGACGCAGCAGCGCTCTCAGTCGAGCCAGCAACTCGTCGAGATCGAACGGCTTGGCGAGATAGTCATCAGCGCCGGCGTCGAGGCCGGCCACACGGTCGGCGGTCTCGGTGCGAGCCGTCAACATCAACACCGGCAGGCGGTTGCGCTCGGCACGAAGCACCCGGCACACGGTCAAACCGTCGATGTTCGGCATCATCACATCGAGGATGGCCACATCGGGTTGCGTCGACTCGATGACGGCCAGCGCGGTCGTGCCGTCGATCGCCTGGACGACGTCGTAACCCTCCAGGCCGAGCGCCCTGGTCAATGCGTCGCGAATGGCCCGATCATCATCGGCGATCAACACACGGGCGCTCATGGGAAGTCATTCTGACCGGCCGGGATGGCGAGGGGGGAAGCCATCCCGGCCGAGCCGAGAACTTCAGCTGCCGACGGTGTCGGTTGTGGCGGTGGTGTCGACGGTGGTGTCGTCGGCGTCAGAGTCATCACCGTGATGGCCAGGGCCGCCAAAGCCGCGGCCGCCAAAGCCATGGCCGCCGAATCCCGGGCCACCGACAGCGATGGTGCCGTTGACGAATTCGGTAGCGCGCGTCGCGAGGTCGGCCAGATGCTCGTCGGCCTCGGCCTGGGTGAGGTCGCCTGCTGCGACCTTGGCGTTGATCCGCGTCGTGGCGTCGGCGACGATGGCATCGACCACGTTCTGGGCGGTCTTGCCGTTGCTGACGGCCAGGTCAGCAAGCGACTGGCCATCTTCAAGGGCCGTGCGCACCTCGTCGGCGGTGATGCCGAGCGTCGTGGCCACGATGTCGAGGCCAGGCCCACCGCGCCAACCTGGGCCGCGATGGGCGCCGCCCATCGGGCCATGCAGGGGACCTGCCGCTGCCAAGGCGGTGATCACCTTGTCGGCCTGCTCCTGGGTGATGGTGCCATCATCGACGAGTGGCTGCAGCACTTCCTGCAATCGAGTCGAGCGGTCCGATAGGACCGTCTCGGTGGTGTCGGTGGTGTCCGCGGTCGAGTCATCGACGATGGCCGAGACCGCCGCAGCGTTTCCTGATACGGCACCGGCCGATCCGGACAGCTCGAGGATCAATCCAGCGCCTGCTCCGGCGACCAAACCGATCGCCAAGCCCGTTCCTGCAAGCCTGTTGTTCATGGGGTATCTCCGTTTCGATAGGGGGTGATATCGATCATCATCGCCCTCGCAGGTGAGGTGCCTACCCAAGCGAAGTAAAAGGCTGGTGAGAAGTCAGACCCGCCCGAAGGCGTCGATCAGCTTCAGCAACGCTTGCTCGACGACCTCGCACAGGGCCGGGTGGATCCACACCTGACCATTCGCCAGTTCGTCGACCGTGCCGCCGAGGTGGATCCCCTGCACCAGCAGCTGGATCAGCATCGACGCCTGATAGCCGATGATGTGAGCTCCGAGCAACGTGCGGGTGGCCGGGTCGCCGATCAGCTTGCAGAATCCGCTGGTGTCCTCCAGCGCCCACCCGTACGCAGCGTCGCCGTATGGCTGACTGATGACGCTGAATTGCCGACCCAAGGAATCGGCCTGTACCTCGGTGAGGCCAACGGCCCCGATCTGCGGACTCGTGAAGACGGCATGCGGTGCCGGCCGGGTGTCGAGCGGGCGCAGATCATCGGGATGCACAAGGTTGTGCCGTACAACGTCGGCCTCGCCGTTGGCCATATGCTTGAGCTGGTGACGCCCGTTGACGTCACCGAGCGCCCACACGCCCGGTGCGCTCGTTCTGCCGAACAGGTCGACGATCACGTCACCCAGCGGCCCGACCTCGACACCGGCGGCACGGGCATCGATCTCGTCGCCGTTGGGCTGCCGGCCGGCGGCCACGAGCAACGTGTCGCCCTCCACCGTATGCTCTCCGGTGTCGGTCGTCACGTTGACACCGACGCCACCAGCCGTCATGAACACTCGTTGCACGCGGGCACCGAGCAACAGATCGAATCGCTCGGCGGCCAGCTCGGTGAACCGTTGCGAGACGTCGTGATCCTCGGCACGCAGCAGGCGGTGGCTGCGGTTGATGATGGTCACGTGTGAACCGAGCGATCGAAAGACGTGGCTCAACTCGGCGGCGATGAACCCTCCGCCGAGTACGAGCAGATGTTTGGGCTGACGGGCGATGCGCATTATCGAGTCACTGGTATGGAACGGCACCGCGTCGATACCGTGGAGTGCCGGGATGAACGGTCGGGCTCCGGCAGCGATCACCACTTGGTCGCCCGTGATCGTCTCCCCGTTCACGTGCAGAGTGCGTTCGCCGACGAAGCGGGCGTCGCCCTCGTAGACCGTCACATTCGGCAGGTCGTGCCGGTACCGGCGACCATCTTCGGCGATCGGGTCGATCCGCCCGAAAACACGCTGCACGATCGCCGACCAGTCAGCTGACTCGAATCGCGTGGTCACGCCATACTTCCGGGCGTTGTCGTGGCCGGCGGATTCGGCGACGTCGGCCGCGTAGATCAGCATCTTCGACGGGATACAGCCGCGGTTCAGGCATGTGCCGCCGAACGTCCACCGTTCGACGATGGCGATCCGCCAGCCGTCCATCTCACTGCTGATCACGGAGTTCCCGGAGCCGGTACCGATGATGATCAAGTCGAAGTGTTCGCTCGTCACCGCGTCAGCCTTGCAGTTCCGGCTGGCAGAATTGTTCGGTGGCCTTCATCGACGAGATCCGAACGACCGACTCATGCCTGCACGTCACATGGGACGACGGGGTGGAGAGCCGGTATCCGTGGCTGTGGTTGCGCGATCACGCCCACGATGAGGCAACGATCCATCCGGTCACCCGCCAGCGCCGGCTCGACACCGCGGCCCTACCTTCCGATCTTCAGGCCAGCGCGGCAACCGTCGTTGACGGCGTCGTTCGCCTGATGTGGCACGGACTTGCCGAAGCATCCGAGGTGCCAGTGGAGTTCCTGCATCTCTTCCGGTCTCCGCAGGCGGCACGCATTGCGGCCGCACCACGACCCGTGCTGTGGGACGGCGCAGCACTCGGGCAAGCGCCACTCGAGGTCCCCTACGAGGCGGTGATGCAGAGCGAGGAGGGCGTTCGCCGGTGGTTGTCGACGATAGCGACCTACGGCTTCGCCGTCGTCACCGGCACACCGGCGACGGCCGTCGCTACCGAGGCCCTCATCCGCCACGTCGGGTACGTACGAGAAACGATCTTCGGGGGGTTCTGGGAGTTCACGGCCGATCTCTCCAAAGCCGACATGGCCTACACCAACCTGCACCTTTCGGCGCACACCGACGGCACGTACAGCCACGACGCACCGGGATTGCAGATGCTGCACTGCCTGTCCTTCGACGGCGCGGGTGGCGATTCGACGTTGGTTGACGGCTTCAAGATCGCCGACGTGATGCAATCCACGGAACCGGAGTTGTTCGAGGTGCTGTGCGACGTTGCCATCCCCGCCCAATACATCGGTGACGGCGCACACCTGGTGGCCGCCCGGCCGGTATTCCGCCACGACCACAACGGCACCTTGGTGCAGGTCTCGTACAACAATTCCGACCGCGCTCCGTTCCTGTTGCCGGCAGACGAGATGGCCCAGCTCTACGCCGCGCTGCGCGCCTTCGACAATCTGGCCAACGACGAATCGATGCAATGGCGACATGTGCTTCGCCCAGGCGAAGCACTTCTGTTCGACAACTGGCGGGTGTTGCACGGGCGCCGCGCCTACACCGGCACGCGCACGATGTGCGGTGCGTACCTCAACCACGAGGATTTCGAGAGCCGGTTACGGACGGTCGGGTGAGCGCCAACGAGGAGATCATCGACGGTGATGTCACCTGGCGCTTCGAGCGACGTTTCCTGACATCCAACTGGACCTGCATCTGGGGGCGGGGATGCAAAGGGATCCTCGACGAGCCTGCCGAGCACCTCAACCAGGGCTGCTGTTCGATCGGCGCCGAGCTGGCCGACACGGGGGAGGCGATGACGATCTCGGCGCTGGCGGCCACGCTCGACGATGAGTTCTTCCAACATCGCTCGGCGATCGATGCCGACGACGTGTTCACCGACAGCACACGCACCTCCACCAAGGTGGTCGACGGAGCATGCATATTCCTCAACCGTCCCGGCTTCGATGGTGGCGAAGGGTGCGCGCTGCACCTCGCTGCGCTGCGTGCCGGCGAATCGCCGATCGCCTGGAAGCCTTCGGTGTGCTGGCAGCTGCCCGTCAAGATCGACTGGGACTTGCAAGCTGACGGAAGCGAGATCGCCACGGTGCGTGGCTGGGAGCGCGGCGACTGGGGCGATGACGGCGACTCGATGCACTGGTGCTGCACGGAGGAACCAGAGGCCTATGTCGGCGACCGACCGGTCGTCGAATCGCTAGCGGGGGAACTGATTGCGCTGGTCGGCGACGAGGTCTACGTCGAACTGCGTCGCCGCCTCCGCTGATCGGCGAGCCTGCAAGGCCACGTGAACGTGGACTTTGGTGCTAGCACCAACGTCCAGTAGGCCGCGTCGGCGATGTCGGCCACGCTGTTCACCATGGTGACAGATACCTGACGCCAGATGTTCATCTGACCGACGGAAGCGAAGGGGCTGTTCACAAGTGACCAGAGCGAGTTCGGCAAGCCTCGCGGCGCCCCACAGCCGCCGATCCGCCCGCGTTGTCACCCCACTCCTGCGCGCTGATGTCCGCAGGTACCGGTCGGCGCTTCTCCTCGGCTCGGTTCTGGCCGTGCTCCAGGTCGTGACCAAGCTCGCCGAACCGTGGCCGCTCGGTTGGCTGGTCGACCATGCCCTCACCGGATCGGCGAAGTCCGCTGACGCGATCCGCACCGACCTCATCGTGGCCGTCACGAGTCTGGCCGGCATCGTCGCTGTCGGCGCCCTGCTCGACTACTGGTCAACGCGGCTGTTGTCGTCCGCGGGTCTGCATGTTGCCAACGACATGCGCGGGCGGGCCTTCACGCATCTGCACCGCCTGTCCCTCGGGTACCACCGACGTCACCAGGTCGGAGATCTCACGGCGCGGGTGACGGCCGATGTGGATCGCACTCAAGACCTGCTGGTCCAAATGCTGGCCAACCTGTTCCCGAACCTGCTCCTCGTAATCGGGATGTTCGTGGTCATGGTTAACGTCGATCCATACCTCACACTGTTGAGTTTGCTCACCACACCCCTCCTCGCCCTCGCGGTGCACCGCTCGAAGCACTCGCTGCGCATCGCCTCGCGACGTGTGCGCCGCGCCGACGGCGCAGTGGCCTCGGCGGCTACCGAGAGCCTCGGGGCGATCTCACTGGTGCAAGCGTTCACCCTCGAGCGCCACCAGTCCGGCCGCTTCGAGGAACTGTCGGGCGACAGTCTCACCGCCGGCGTCGAGGCAGTGCGGCTGCAGGCACGATTCGCTCCGATGGTCGATGCCGCAGGGCTGGCTTCGACGTTGATCGTGCTGTGGGTCGGCGCGAGCAGGGTCGCCAACGGGGAGATGAAGCTCGGCGTGCTACTGATCTTTTTGACCTATGTCGGATCGCTTTACAAGCCCGTCAAAGCCCTCTCCAAGCTCACGACGATTTTCAGCAAAGGGATGGCCTCGGCCGAGCGCATCGGCGAGGTTCTTTCCACCGAACCCGATATTCGCGATCGCCCGAATGCCATTCTGGCTCCGCCGTTCGACGGCCACATCGGCTTCGACGAGGTGACGTTCTCGTACGGGCGTGAGCCGGTGCTGTCCGCCGTGTCGTTCGACGTCGATGCCGGTGAGACCGTCGCGCTCGTCGGCCCGACCGGCGCCGGAAAGTCGACGCTCGCTGCCCTTGTCCCCCGCCTGATCGAGGCTCGCTGCGGCACGGTGCTGATCGACGGTCACGACGTCCGCGACTACTCGGTCGCCTCACTGCGGTCGCAGGTGTCGATGGTTTTGCAGGACACGGTGCTCCTGCGTGGCACCATCGGTGACAACATCGCCTGCGGCCGGCCCGGAGCGTCCCGGCGTGCCGTCGAGCGGGCTGCCAAGCTGGCCCTGGTCGACGAGTTCACCGACCGACTCCCGGACGGCCTCGACACTCGTGTGGCCGAACGCGGTGTTGATCTGTCGGGCGGCCAGCGACAGCGAATCGCCATCGCTCGGGCGATACTGCGCGACGCCCCGATCCTGATCCTCGACGAACCGACCAGCGCCCTCGATACACGCTCGGAGGAGTTGATCGTCAACGCCTTGGACAATCTTCCCCGGTCGCGCACGATGCTGATCATCGCCCACCGACTCTCGACCGTGCAGCGGGCCGACCGGATCGTCGTGCTCGACGGTGGCGCCATCGTCGAGGACGGAACCCACGATCAGCTCATGCACCGCGGTGGTCTGTACTCGCGACTGCACCGACATTCGCGGGCGACCCCAAATGGGTTCCTGGCCCAATTCAGCGCACCCGACCCGGCCACGACGGTCCGCGACCTGACCGGTTGGCACCGATGAACACCACGACGGTCCCTGCGTTCCTCGATTCCGGGGGCTTGCGTGCCCTGTTCATCACCAATGAGTGCGCGGGGCTGGGGCACCTTCGCCGAAGCATCAACTTGGCGCGAGCCGTCACCGAGATCGACCCCGATGCCACGGCGCTCGTCGTCACCGGCTCCTCAGCCCTCGGCAGCTTCGAACTCCCCAAGCGTGTAGACACGGTGAAGTTGCCGGTGTTCCGTCGCGAGGCCGACGGAACCCTGTACGCGGCAACGCTCGGCGTCGACATGCCGATGATCGAATCTCTGCGTTCGGAGATCCTGCTCAGCACCGCTGCCGCCTTCGACCCCGATGTCGTCGTCGTCGACAAGACGCCGCTGGGGTTGCGCGGTGAGTTGGTGCCGATGCTCGAGGAGCTTCGCCGACGCGGCCGGGCGCGCATCGTGCTCGGGTTACGCAACGTCGAGGACGACCCGGCTCGCGTTCGCGCCGCCTGGTCGGAGGCCAACACGCTGTCGGCCGTCGAGCGCTACTACGACTGCGCCGTCGTCTACGGACCGGACAACACCACCGGTGACGCCTTGAGCTGCCTCGGTGGCAGGCCGATGCCGGTACCGGTGACCCACGTCGGGTTCGTCGGCAACAGCCCGGCATCGACACCGCCCGACGATCTTCCCGACGGCTACCTCTTGGTCACGGTCGGCGGTGGCAGCGATGGTCACGAGTTGATCGACGCCGTCCTCGATTCGGACCGGTACGCTCCGCTGCCATTTCCGATCGTGATCGTGACGGGGCCGTTGATGCCGTCCGACCAGGTTACCCGGCTGTCGAACCGCTGCGATGGCTTGCACATCCGCCTCTTCGAGTTCCGCCACGACATGGCCCAAGTGCTGGCCGGGGCGCGAGCTGTGGTGACGATGGGCGGCTACAACACGATCTCCGAGGTGCTCCAGACGGGCGTGCCGGCGCTGGTGATCCCTCGCGTGCGCCCCAGCGCCGAACAGCTGATCCGGGCCAACGACCTAGTTGCCCGCGGCCTCGCCGACATGCTCCACCCCGATTCGATCACGCCGCAACGGGTGTGGCACGCCGTGCAACAGACGGTGGCTCGCCCGCGCCGGCCGATCGACCGGACGGACTACCGAGGGGCCGAACGCACCGCCGAACTGCTCGTCGGATTGACCAGCCAACGACGCGACCCCTGCCTGACCGGGCCCTGATGAAGGAGAGAAGCGAACCATGCATGCAATCGTCACCGGAGCAGCCGGTTTCATTGGCTCACACCTATCCGAACGCTTGATCGCAGAGGGCTGGAAGGTCACCGGAATCGATGCCTTCACCAGCTACTACGCGCGGGCCGACAAAGAGGCGAACCTCACCGCGTTGCACCGCGAGCCGCGGTTCACCCTGATCGAGGCCGATCTCGCCGACGCACCACTCGATCGACTCTTTGCCGACCGGCCGGTGGTGTTCCATCTCGCTGCACAGGCAGGTGTGCGTGCCAGCTTCGGCAATTCGTTCGCCGGGTACGTCCACGACAACTTGATCGCCACCCAGCGGATCCTCGAGCATGCGCTGGAGGCTCGATGCCCACGGGTGGTAATGGCATCGTCGTCGTCGGTTTACGGAGACGCCGAGGATTACCCGTGCATCGAAGGTGTCACACCGACTCGCCCGCGGTCGCCCTACGGAGCGACGAAACGCATGTGCGAGGACCTGGCCGATATCTATCGGGGGCTCGGACTGTCCGTCACTGCGTTGCGCTACTTCACCGTCTATGGCCCGCGTCAACGACCCGATATGGCCATGCGCCGATTGTGCGAGGCGGCAGCCGGGGGACCCTCCTTCACCCTCAATGGTGATGGCCTGCAATCGCGCGACTTCACATACGTCGACGACGCCGTCGATGCCACCCTGCGCGCCGGCGTGGTCCTCGGTGTTCCACTCGTTCTCAACGTCGGCGGCGGCGAGGAAGCGACGATGCTCCAGGTCATCTCGACCATCGAGGAGCTCGCCGGAAGATCGCTCGACATCCAACTCGCCGGCGACGGTAAGGGCGATGTTCGCAGAACAGCCGCAGACACCTGCATCGCCCGACACGCGTTGGGGTGGGCGCCCAGCACGTCGCTGGGCGACGGTCTGGCCAATCAACTCGACTGGGTACGGGCCCGCTCGGTCGTGCTCGCCGGACAATGATGGTTGCCGACTCTTCATCACAGCAATGCATCGATTGCCGAGACGATCGCCTCGGTTCGCTCCGGCCAACGCTTCTTCAGTCGGCGGATCGGCCTGTCGACGCGGCGCAGCATCGTGGTCGCAACGTGCCACCTCAGGTCGTGCGGCGGTGGTCCGTAGACTTCGAGCAGGGCGCCCAGCGCCACCCGTACGTCGGCGTCATCACCTCGGCGGCCGTTGTGCAGGTTCGCGGCATAGGCGGCGAGGTCGACCGACGGCGAGCCTTCGGCAAGGGTGTCGACATCGACGACCCACGTTCGATTGCCGTCGACCAACAACTGCCCCACGTTGAAATCACCGTGCACCGGTACGACATCGGTAGCTTCGGGGATCGCTGCGGCCAGCCGATCGACCAACTCCCGGATGCGCCCCGCCAGTTCTGGTACGGCGAACGCTGCCAGCGCTGCCGGCCGACCCGCAGCCGCGAGCAGTTTCGCCGGGCGAAGATCGTCGAGGTCCTCGAGAGCCAGGCCGTGCAACGTACGCAGGATCAGGCCAGCGCCGGCGACGCCGCGAGTTGCATCATCGCGACCGAGTGGGCGACCGCCCAAAGCCTGCTGAACCACCGCACCGTGGTCGGGGTGCGACATGATCAGAGCGGCCGTCGACAGTGCGCCGTCAAGCGTGCGGAGCGCCTGTTCCGCCCGGCGCAGCTCTGCCGGATCGCTGTAGAGCTTTACGACGACCGCTCCGCATCGAAGTACCGCTCGCCGCTGGGGAACCCACGCCAGGCGGGTTACTGGCAAGTCGCTCGGTGGGAGACCAAGGGTCTTCGTCAAATGCGCGCTGTCGGCGCACAGCAGTGGCAGGGCAGGGTCGTGCGGATAGGCGTACAGCCTCCAGCCATCACGGTCGGTCGCGGCGTACGCTTCGACGGTTGGCGAGCCCACAGCTGCAGACCTGGCGTCGTATTGAACGGTCAGCGCAACTCCCGGTGCGTAGTCGATGTAACGAATTCGCACGCCGCTGATACCTCCGACGAACAACTCGCCGAGGTGTTCCGCCATCGCTGTGACATCGAGCAGCGTTGCAGCAGCGGGCAGCCGCTCATCGGGCGGAGGCAGAGGCAATGAGTCCGACGCAGTCATCCCAAGCCCGACCTTACGGCACCCGACGGATCGCCGTCATCGTGTCGGGATGGCCGCGGTTGTCAGAGAGCTTCGCCCTCAACGAACTACTCGCTCTCCACGCCGCCGGCATGCTCGCCGCCGTGTTCGCCACCAAGCGAGCGGACGTCGCCCGGCAGCATCCTGCCGCAGCGACGCTCGATTCTCATGTCCGATACCTCGCCGCAGGTTCTGTGGAACAGCAGGCCAACGAAGTGGTCGAGTCGCTGGCCGGCGAGCGCGTCGACGGCGTCCACGGCTACTTCGCTCATCAGCCGGCTGCCGTCGCCCGTCAGGTTGCGACTCTCCTCGGTGTGCCGTTCGGGTTCAGCGTGCATGCCAGGGACCCCCGCAAGGTCGAGCCGGCGGAGCTGGCCGACCGGGCCAGGGCGGCCGCATGCATCGTCGCGTGCAATCCGGATGTCGCCGGGCAACTACGCGCCGTCGGCGCAAGTCCGATCCTGGTGCCGCACGGCGTCGACCTCGGTTCATTCGCGCCGTACCCCCGCGTGGCCGACGGTCGTGTGGAGCTGCTCGCCGTCGGTCGACTCGTCGCCAAGAAGGGCTTCGATGTACTCCTCGACGCAGTACGGCTGCTCGACTTCGAGTGGCGGCTATGCATCGTCGGCGACGGCCCGCTCCTGAACCAGCTTCAAGCCACCGCCCGCGACAGCGGCGTCGGAGAGCGCGTCGAGTTCCTCGGAGCCCGGACGCATGCAGACTTGCCGTCGCTGTATCGCCGTGCCGACATCGTCGCCGTGCCGAGCGTGATCGACGACGACGGCGACCGTGACGGACTGCCCAACGTCGTGCTCGAGGCCATGGCCTGCGGATGCGCGGTCATCGGCAGCGACGTGGCAGCGATCTCCACGGCCATCGAAAATCGCCTGACGGGCCTGCTAGTCGAACCCGGTGACGCCAAGGCCCTGGCAGACGCCATCAGTGAACTCGCCGCCGACGCCGACCTTCGCGCTGCACTGGGTAAAGCCGCACGTTCACGAACCGAAGCCCGGTTCGGCCTTGCGGCCTGCACCGATCGTTTCCTTTCCATCCTGGATGCTGCATATGTCTGATCAATCCATCGCCTACGTCCTGATGGGCTATCCGCGTATGTCGGAGCTGTTCATCGCCAGCGAGATCGCCCGGATGGAGCAGCAGGGCACCCGCCTGCGGCTCCTCGTACTCAAGCCGCGTGACGAGGACCGTCATCACCCGGTCGTCGACCGCATCAGGGCGCAGCCGGTGTTCCTACCGGGGTTCACCAACCTCTCCGACCGTTCGTTCGTGCGTTGGTTGCGCGACAACCTCCCCGCGTATCTCGCGCCGATCGGTCGCATCGCAGCACGGCACCCAGCGCGCCTCGCCCGAGTCAGCGGTTGGGCACTGGCCCAGGCCTGGCGCGAGCGGCGTGGGCTGCGGCCGCGGGCTTTGTACGCCAAGGAGTGGATGCGCGCCGCGGCCGTCGCCGATGAACTCTCGGGCGGCGATGCCGTGTCACACATGCATGCCCACTTCGCGCACGGTACGACCACCGTCACATGGTGGGCCGCCCACCTCCTGAACCTGCCGTTCTCGTTCACCGGACATGCCAAGGACATCTACCAGAGCGACCAGAACCCGAAGGGTTTGCTGGCCCGCAAGATGCGCGCCGCGACGTTCGTCGTCACCTGCACCGACGCGAATCGCCAGCATCTGGAGACAATTGCTCGCGGTGCACCCATCCATGTGATGTACCACGGGCTGAACGCAGATTTCGCTCGCCTTCTCGGGGCCGCGTCGCCCGTCAGTCATTCCGATCGACTACGAATCATCAGCGTCGGCCGCCTCGTGGAGAAGAAGGGATTCGATGTGCTGGTCGACGCGATCGCCCTGTTGGTCGAGCGCGGCGTCGACATCTCAGCCGCCATCGCCGGCGAATCGGGGGATCACGAGCGCCCCATCCGTCAACGGATCACAGCCGCAGGTCTGGACGAGCGCATCGAGTTCCTTGGAACCCTCAGCCAGGCCGACCTGTTCGCCGAGTACCGCCGGTCGAGCATGTTCGTGCTTGCGTGTCGGATCACCGATGACGGTGATCGCGACGGAATCCCCAACGTGTTGATGGAGGCGATGGCGTCGGACCTGCCAGTGGTCTCGACGGCGGTCTCGGGTATCCCGGAGCTGGTCGAGAACGACGTCAACGGACTACTGGTCCCTCCGGAGGATGCAGAGGCGCTCGCCGATGCGATCTGGCGGCTGGCGAAGGACCCGGCGCTCAGCCATCGGCTTGCTCACGCCGGCGCAACCACGATTGCCGAGCGCTTCGACGGCGAAGCACTGGCGCACCAGATGGCCGGACTGTTCACGGGAGCCGGGCGATGACGACACGCCTCGATCTGGTTGCACCGCGGCGCGTGATCTGTGTGATCGATCACCTCTGGCGCGACCTCGGCGTCGCCGAAGCGGTTCGCCGTGGTCGATTCACGCACGCCGGCGTAGAGCTCGACCTCGGACGCACACCCGACTGGGTCAACGACGGACTGGCGGACGACGTCGAATGGCGGATCGAGTGGGTCAAGCTGTACGAGGGACTTGATCTCGCCCACGCCTACACGGTGACTGCGGAGGCTGATTACCTCGCGACCTGGGAGGACCTTGTCGAGACATTCTGCGATCAGGTTGCCGTCGGTTTCGACAAGTCCGACGTATCAGCTCGCCGTCTGCAGAACTGGCTGTACGCCTGGCGTCGCTTCGCCGACGCGCCTCACTTCAGCGGTTTGCGACCGGGGCTCGCCGAGCGTTTGGCCGAGCGCGTCGCCGACGATGCGGAGCACCTGCGTCACCATCTCACCGCCGAACGCAACCACCGCACGCTCGAGCTGTACGCGCTGTTGATCGTCGGGCTGTCCTTGCCGGATGACGACGCCGGATTGGCTCAGTTCGCTCTGGACGAACTGGGGCGTAACGTGATGACCGACATCTGGAGTGATGGCGTCCACCGAGAGTGTTCGACCGACTATCACTGCATCGCCTTGCGGTCGTACCTCGGTGCCATCGCCAACGCCCGCGCCGCCGGACTCGACCTCCCAGAGGGGTTCCTCGACCGGGTCTCCCTGGCTCTCGACTTCGCGCTGCACATCCAACGCCCCGATGGGCTGACTCCGTCGTTCTCCGACGGTGACGTCGGCGACTTTCGAAGTCTGCTGTCCTTCGGCGCCGCGCTTTTGGACCGCGACGATCTGTGCTGGGCCGCCACCCTTGGCGACGAGGGCGCTCCCCCGGCCGACGTGGATGCGGCGTTTCCGGTCGGCGGATACGTCACCGCTCGCAGCGGATGGGGTGCCGGATCGACCGCCTACAACGACGAACGGTTCATGCTCATGGATGCCGGGCCACTCGGCGACGGCGGCCACGGCCATTACGACCAACTCTCGGTCGAGCTGTTCGCCGACGGGCATTCGCTCGTGGTCGACCCAGGCCGCTTCACGTATGCCGACAATCCATGGCGGCACCGGTTCAAGGGTTCGGCGGCGCACAACACCGTCACCGTCGACGGACTCGACCAGACCCCGTACCGGCGCGGCGCGCCGCAGAAGCAGACATCGCAGGCGCGCATCGTGCGCCGCACATCGCGTGACGGCTTCGACGCAATTGAGGCCGAGGCGACCAGTCCTCAGCACGACGTGTTGCACACACGTCATGTGCTGTTTCCCCAGCGCGAGTACTGGGTCGTCCACGATCACCTTCGTGGCGACACCGCTCATCGCTACGAGGCCCGCTGGCATCTGCCCGCCGAGGCGGAGGGTCGAGTCGCTGTGGAGCGCACGGCGCGCCAGACGGTTGTGCGCACCCCTGCGGGAACCCTCGCCTTCCCGACGTCCGTTGAGGTCGAGATCCAGCCGGGATGGGTCTCGCCGAGCTACGGCATCAAGCAACCCGCACCGGTGGTGGTCGTGCGAGCGAGCGGGGCTCAGGCCGACATTGTCAGCGTGTTGTCTCCCGGGGTTGCCGACGTGACGATCGACGACCGCACAACAGAAGGTGTGCTGTGCTGCCATGTGTCCCGCGGTATCAACACCGACCTCGTCGAGTGGTCAGCGACCACCGAGGTCGGGTGGGAACGATGGAGAACGAGACCATGAAGCTCATCGACTCGCCGGCCGGATTGGCGGCCGATCCGGCGATCCCATCACGGGATCTGCTGCTCGACCCTGATCGCGTCGCCGAACAACTCAGCGGTTTGGCTCACGGCAGACTGGCCATCGACTCGTGCAGCCTGCGACGAGTGAAGTACCGCATCGGCGAGAGTCTCCGCGTGGTTTACAACGTGGCCGCTGGTGGACGTACTTTCGTGATGTCGGCGCGGACCTTCCCAAATAGCGCCGCAGCGTTTCGCCAGGCCGCCACCACAGCAACACCGGTGGGCGCCATGCCGGGAGTCGCCCACGACCCCAGCACGAACACCGTATGGTGGACGGTCCCCAACGATCGGAAGCTCAACAACCTGGGAACACTGCTTGACGCCCCAATACGCGTCCGGCAGGCCAGTGGTGTGGCATGGGAGCGGTCGACGCTCGTCGAGTACGCCCCCGAGCGATCAGCGACTGCTCGCATCCTCGATGCGCAGGGCGTGGTTGCCGGTTACGCGAAGGCGTACTTGGATAGAGATGCGCCCGACGTCGCCAACCAGTACGAGAGCGTGGCCGCGTCGCTCGCCTCGATCAACGGGGTGAGAACGCCACGCGCACTCGGATGGGCGCGCCTCGACCGGATCCTCGTGCTGGAACCAATGCGCGGCGTCCCTTGGGGCAGGTTGCCCCAGCGCGACCAAGCAAACGCGATGCGACATTTCGGGTCCGCACTCGCCAACGTCCACGAACTCCCCACCGACTTCGGGCGAGGTCCGTTCCAACGGTACCGATTGGACCGAGTGCTCAAAAGCGCCGATCTCGTTTCCGTCGCCCGTCCCGACGTCGCCGCAGTCGTTCGACGACTCAGCGATCAACTGGCCGGCGGACCGCCAACCCCCACGTCGATCGTCTGCGTGCACGGCGATGTGCACGCCAACAATGTCTTGTTTCACGACGACCAGGTCCATATGATCGACTTCGATCAGGGCGGCTCAGGCGTGGCGTCAGCCGACCTCGGCAGCGTGCTCGCTTCATTGATGACCAGGCGTCTGATCGACCCCGACGGTGTAGTCGCTGGGCTTGGTGCGGCGTTCCTCGAGGGCTACGGGTCGGTTCGGTCGCTGCCAAGTACTGCGGAGCTGGTCTGGTACACGTCAGCAGCCTTCGTCGCCGAACGAGCGATCCGGGCGGTGAACCGGGTGTATCAGCCTACCTTGGCCGTGCTCGCCGAGTTGTTGGAGCTGGCCGCGGAGACCCTCGCCGGTAAGGCCGCAATCGATGATTGAGCGTCCGACGCTATTGTTCTACTGCCAGCACGCGTTGGGGCTGGGCCATCTGGTGCGCTCGTTGGCGCTCGCCGGGTCGCTCGGCGCCCACTTCGATGTCGTGCTGCTGAACGGTGGCCGGTTCCCCGAGGGCACCGCGATCCCGACCGGCGTCCGGGTCGTCAATCTGCCGGCACTCGGCCACGATTCGACCTTCCACCTGATCAGCCATGATCCCGCATGGTCCGTCGAGGCAGCAGTGCGTGAACGACCGCGCATCATCCTCGACGAATTTGCCATTACCAGGCCCTCGGTGGTGCTGATCGAGCTGTACCCGTTCGGTCGCAAGAAGTTCGATTTCGAGTTGGTGCCCCTGCTCGATGCTGTTCATTCGATGGGCGTCGAGCGTTCTGCTGTCGTCTGCAGCGTTCGCGACATCCTCGTCGGCCAACGTCCCGACCAAGGCGACCACGACGAGCGGGCGAGCAACCTGGCCAACCGCTACTTCGACGCGATCTTGGTCCACTCCGATCCACGGTTCGCCCGTCTGGAAGAGACCTTCCATCCGGCCACAGCGCTGACCGTGCCCGTCCACTACACCGGGTTTGTCACCAGCAAGGCGACGCCGATCAAGGGCGCTCCCACTGAACGGCGGCGACGGGTGCTGGTCTCCGCGGGCGGAGGCATGGTCGGCGAGGCGTTATTCCGTGTAGTTGCCGAGGCTCACGGCCACTGGCATGCCGAGGCTGGATTGACCACCACCGTGCTCGCCGGCCCGTTCGCCCCCGAACCGGTCTGGTCGTGGCTGCAGGGTCAGGCGGCACGACTCGACGGTTTCGAGGCGATGCGCTACCTGCCCGACCTGCGCCTGGAGATGGCCCACTCGGCGGTCACCGTCAGTCAGTGCGGGTACAACACGACCATGGACATCCTGCGCGCCAACGTCCCCGCCGTGGTCATTCCGTTCGCCGAAGGCGGCGAGGACGAACAGCGGCGGCGCGCCGAGCGACTCGACGGCCTCGGGGTAGTGCGGTGCCTGCCGCCCGAAGCGCTCGATGCTGCCAACCTGGCCGAGGCGGTGCTCGCGGCGGCGATATCGACTCCGACAAGGGTGACGCTCGACCTCGACGGTCGCGACGCCTCGGCTCGGATCATTGCCGAACTGTGTGCGAATCGAATGGCGCAAGCGGTCGCATGAGAGACTGGCTCGATCCCGTTCGCGTGGCGCTCGACATGTCGGCGGAAACCGTGCCGTTCTTCTTCCGCGACGACGACGCCGGTTGGGACCACGAGGCGTTGTCGCGTTTGCTCGACCTCTGTCAGGCGGGGGGTGTCCACATCGACCTCGCAGTGATACCGATCGAACTCGACGCCGGCCTGGCGAGCAGCCTGCGCGACAGGGCCGCGACCGGTCTGGTGCACCTCCATCAGCACGGCTTCCGTCACGTCAACCACGAGGCCGGCGGCCGCAAGTGTGAGTTCGGTCCATGTCGCACCCATGACACGCAGTTCGCCGACATCGCCGAGGGTCGTGCCCTGATCGGCGAACAGCTGCACCCCTACGTCGAGCCAATCTTCACGCCACCGTGGAATCGATGCACGGAGCACACCGCAGTGGCCCTTGCCGACCTCGGTTTCCAGGTCCTCTCGCGTGACCGCGCGGCCGTGCCGTTCGGTCTCAGTGGCCTCGCCGAGGTGCCTGTCACGGTCGACTGGTTCGCCAAGAGCAGGTGTGGCCCGTTGACGCGCGAACAGATCGGTGAGCAGATAGCCGAGCAGATTGTCGAACGGCCCGGACCCGTGGGGGTGATGCTCCACCACGCGGTCACCGACATCGAGCATCTTTCATTGATCGACCAACTGTTGGCTCTTGTTGCGCGCCACCCGGCGGCGTTGTCGACGTCGATTCTCGGCTGCTCGACAGTAGAGACCCCAAGTGGTACGACGGCGTGACGACTGTGCGGTAGATCTCGCCTACGGCGCGCTAGCCGGTGGTGCCTCTTGCGGAATTGGGGCGGCGGTACCGCTGCCGGATGACGTGACCTCGCCGCCGAATGAGACCGTCGCGGTGCAGGCGTGGACGGCGTCTGGCGCCGGATCGGCGATCACCCCGGAGACGGCCCCGTTGTCGACGGAGAGCGCAGGCAGACACGCTGGATCGATCAAGTCGGCAGCCTGGCCGATGACAACAGACTCCAAGTAGCTGCGACTCATACCACCGTAGATGAAAGGCCCCAGCGGCGAGTCGAACAGGCTCGAACCATCCTTGACGTCGTGCAGACTGGTCGACACCGTGGCCAGGGCCGTGCCGAGCGGGGAGAGGTACCACTTGCCACCCGAGTGCACAACGGAGACCGCTGGGAGTTCCGCCAGGCCGCCGGCAAACAGCAGGCCCAGCCCGCCGACCATGCCGGGCCCGCACAGCTGGTGGCCACCTTCAACGGGCTCCGCCAGCGGCGGCGGGCTGAAGCCGAACATCGACTGTGCCCCTTCGCCGGCGTACGTCGTGCAGCCGTCGGCGCGCCCGATCGTGAACGGCCGTGGGCCCGGCGTCGCCGCCGCCGACAATGACGGATCCGCATTGGAGTTGTAGCCCGCAGGCACCGTGCCCTCCACGGTAAAGGTCAATGGCTTGAGTGTGCGGTGATCGCCGTCGCCGATGATTTCGTAAGTCAGTCCGGAGATCGCCAGTGACAGCCCGTCACTGCGCGCTTGGGTGATTGCCGCCTGGGCGCCGGGAATCCACACCGGAGCCAGCCAGGTCAGGGCGTCTTCCCCCGGAGCAAAGGTGTCGATCACCGCCTGCAGATCGAGTGCGCTCAGCCGCTCGTAGAAGCCTGTGGCCGCCTCCTGCGGAGAGTCGAAGCCGACCGGCGTGCGGGTCACCGGGCCGGGGATTTCCCAGCCTGCCGCCCGCCGCATGTACTCGGCGATCGTGTACTCCACACTCACGTACCAGCGGCCATCACGTTCAACCGTCATCAGCAATTGCGGCGAATCGGGGTCGCCGAGGCTCGCCGATGCGGTGCCCGCCGGCTGACTGTCGCCGAGCAGATCACGCACCTTGTCGCCGAACGGGAAGGCCTGCGGATCGAACGATGCGCTGACGGTCCCGCTGGTCGCCGTAACTGTCGCCAAGCCACCTTCGAGATAGTTGGTGTCGAGCGCCAGATCAGCGATCGAAACGTCGATGCCCTGCACACCACTCGAATCGAACTCGTCACCGAGCAGATCGATGCGTTTGGCATCGGAGGTGATCGAGTCGACGGCGCTGCGCAGCGCGCCGACCTCCTCGGGCAGCGTGACGTCGATCATGCCGAGCACATCTTCGCGCTCGATCGCAGAAACGAAAGCGCTGACTGCTTCTTCGGGAGTCGCGGCACCGCCGTCGCTGGCGGCTCCGAGGAATGAGTAGGTCGTGAAGCCGCCGGCGCCAACAAGCGCCGTTACGGCAGCGATGACGCCGGCGCGCCGGCGACGGTGACCGGCAGGACGGTTGATCGCGACCACCGGCACCTCACCTGGCAGGTGCACGGCTGTAGGCGCATGATCGGCGAGTTGGCCGAGTCGCTGGCGCAGCAACGTTTCGGTCTGAGCGAATTCTTGTTCGGACGTCGATGTCATCGGATCACCTCTCGAAGTTCGGCAAGCCCTCGTCGCACCAAGGTACGCACGGTGGACCTGCGGCATTTCAGGCTGGCAGCGATCTCTTCTTCGGGGAGATCACACAGGTAGCGCAACACGATCGCCGTGCGCTGGCGGATCGGCAGGGCGATGAGCGCGTCACGCAACTCGACCAGCCCGACGTCCATCATTGCGTCGGTCGCCGCGTCGGGTCGCGGTGCAGCGGCGTCGCGGCGGTGCAGCGATCGGCAGCGGTTGACCACCGCGACCCGCAGATAGGGAACCGGCTCGGCCAACGTGTCGATTCGCGGCCCGATCCTGGCGAACACGTCGTGCACCACGTCCTCGGCAGCGGGGCCGGAGCCGGTGAGCACGAAGGCGACCCGCAAGAGGTTGCGATAGGCCGCGGTATACACGGCCTCCGAGCCTGCCCAGGCCTTCGATTCCGTGATCGGAATACGAGACGACTCGTGGAAGGCGCCGCTCATAGTGAGATTCATACCCTGTCTCACGCACGAACGACGCAATCCGTTGCAACGAATCTTTGATTGTTTCCGGCCCGCTGCCGCCCGGTCGCGTGGTCAGACCACCGAACCGCCGATGATCGTCGAGGCGACCAGCGGCACCCCGGGCCGGTAGACGAAGTCGATGGGGCTTGGGGTGTCGAGGATGATCAGGTCGGCCCTGGCGCCGGGGATGATCCTGCCGACATCGTCGCGACGCAAGGCGGCCGCGCCGCCAGCCGTCGCCGCCCAGATCGCTTCGTCGATGGTCATCTGCATGTCGCGGACCGCCAGGGCGATGCAGAACGGCATCGAGGTGGTGAAGCTCGAGCCCGGGTTGCAGTTCGCGGCGAGGGCGGCGATACCCCCGGCGGCGAGCAGGCGACGGGCGTCGGGGTATGGATGGCGGGTGGAGAAGTCGGTGGCCGGCAGAAAGGTGGCCACCGTGTCGCTACCGGCGAGCGCGGCAATGTCGTCGTCGGAAAGATAGGTGCAGTGGTCGGCCGACGCACACCCGAGGGCGACGGCCAGTTGCACACCGGGGCCGTGGCCGAGTTGGTTGGCGTGCATTCGCAGCCCCAGGCCGACATCACGTCCTGCCTCGAGCACTGCACGGGATTGGTCGACGTCGAACGCACCGCGTTCGCAGAACGCATCGATCCAGCGGGAGTGCGGCGCGCACGCGGCCAGCATCTGGCCACAGACCAGAGCGACGTAATCGTCGATGCGGCCGTCGAACTCCGGCGGAACCACGTGGGCGCCGAGGAACGTGGTCTCGTCGGTCAGCCGGCGGGCGACGCTCAGGGTGCGTGCCTCGTCGACGGCCGTGAGTCCGTAACCCGACTTGATCTCGATGGTCGTCGTGCCCGACCGCCGGGCTTCGGCCAACAGTGCCATAGCGCGGACGAGCAACTCGTCGTCGGTGGCGGCCCGTGTTGCCGCCATCGTCGTGCGGATCCCACCGGCCTCGTAGGGGCGCCCGGCCATGCGCGCTGCGAACTCGTCGGATCGATCACCGGCGAAGACGAGGTGGCTGTGACTGTCGACGAAGCCAGGCAGCACGCAGCGGCCGGCGGCGTCGATCCGCTGGTCGGCAACCGGGGCTGGCCCTGTGCCGACCTCATCGATCAGCCCGTCGACCATCACCACCCAGGCTTCCAGCACCTGGCCGGTCACGCCGCGGTCCAATTGTGCGTCGTTGGTTAACAGCCGACCGATGTTGTCGATGACGATCGAATGCCTACTCATGATGACCACACGCGGGCGATCGCCTGGTCGAGTTCGGCGGAGACATCGATCGTCTGATGCACGGCGCCGTCGACAACGACCCGACCACCGACGACGACGTGGTAGACGTCACCCGCTGTCGCTGCAAAGACCACCGCCGCCGCGGCGTGATCAGGGTCGATCCCGGCCAGCCGAGGCGATGTCAAGGCGACGGACGTCAGGTCGGCCAAGGCACCGGCGGCGATGCACCCACCGTCGTGCCAGCCAAGGCTGTGATAGCCCGAAGTCGTCGCCGCCGCCAACAACTCTCCTGGCTGGTGGGTCCCCCGGCGAAGCGACGCCAAGCGCTCGTCGAGTTCGATCGCCCGCGCTTCCTCGAACGGGTCGATCACCGCCTGCGAGTCGCTACCGATGGCCATGGCAATTCCGGCGCTGCGAAACTTCGCCGTAGGGCCGATGCCGTCGGCCAGGTCGCGCTCGGTCGTCGGACAAATACAGCACGTCGACTGGCTCGACTTCAGCATGGCGATGTCGTGGTCAGCCAGATGTGTGGCGTGCACCGCGGTGAACCGATCGCCGAGCACCCCGTGACGGTCGAGCAAGGCGGTAGGCGTGCAGCCATTCACGGTGATGCACTGCTCGTTCTCGGCAGGCTGCTCGCTGACGTGGGCGTGCAGGGGTGCGTGGCGTGTCGCCGCCCACTCGGCAACGACCGACATCGACGCCGGGTCGACGCTGCGTACGGAGTGGATGGCCGCACCGACCTTGGCCGTCGCGGTGTCGACCAGACCGCTGGCCCGCTCGGCCCAGGCGTCGGCATCGCCGTCGCTGAATCGCTGCTGCGTCGGGTTGAGCAGGGAATCCGTGGTGAAGCCGCCGCGCAGGTAGCAGGTGTCGAGCAGAGTGATGCGGATGCCGGCCGCGGCAGCGCTGTCGAGCAGCACCCGACCCATTTCGTTCGGCTGTGCGTACGACGCTCCACCCAGGTCGTGGTGCAGATAGTGGAACTCGCCGACGCAGGTGAATCCAGCGAGGGCCATCTCGGCGAACGTCGCCGTGGCCAGAGCACGGTACGAGTCAGGGTCGAGGCGATCGGCAAGCACATACATCCGATCGCGCCACGTCCAGAACGAGCCGGTCTCGCCGTGGGTGCGGCCGCGCAGCGCACGGTGAAACGCGTGGCTGTGGGCGTTGGCCATGCCCGGCATGGTGAGCCCGGGGAGACTATGTGCGTCGGCAGGCGGGATTGCAACGCCAACCCCGACAGCGCTGATTCGGTCGCCCGCGACCGTGATTGTGACGCCGTGTTCGACGTGCCCGCCGAGATCACCGAGCCAGGCCAGCTCGCACCAATACGTCGTCACGATCCCACTCTGGCGACGAACTCGTTGATCCGCTCGACGAAGGCGGCGCGGTGGAACCGTTCGAACTGTTCCCAGGTGGTGAAGGTGCGCGGGTCGGCGACCCGGTCGAGGAACAACACGCCGTCGAGATGGTCGCATTCGTGTTGGAAAGTGCCGGCGGTCAACCCGCGCTTGATCTCGTCGTAGGCAACTCCGTGCCGATCGAGATACCGAACACGCACGTTGACATGCCGCATCACCGAGCCGCGCAGGTTGGGCACCGACAGGCAGCCTTCGTTGATCTCGACCAGTTCGTCGTCGATCGGCTCGATCGTCGGGTTGACGATCACGGTCAGCGGGATGCGTGGCTTGTACGGATAGCGAGGGTTGTCACCCACTTCGATGGCGGCGATCCGCACCGGGACTCCGACTTGATTGGCGGCCAGCCCCGCACCGTTGGCGTGGCGCATCGTGTCGATGAGATCGTCGATGAACTGCTGGGTGTCGGGTGTCGCCAGCTCCTCGGCGGTCACATCGCCGGCCCGCTCGCGCAGCACCGGATGCCCGACCGTGACGATCTCGCGAACACTCACTGACCGCCCCCCTTCCGGCGCGATGAGAGATGTGCGCCGCCGGACGGCTCATCTCTCATCGCCCGACTCGGTCATCGGGATGCGTACACCTCGCTCGGCGGCGACATCGATCGCCCGCTGATAGCCGGCGTCGGCGTGACGGATCACACCCATCCCTGGGTCGGTGACCAACACGCGGGCGAGCTTGTTCGCCGCCATGTCGGTGCCATCGGCGACGACCACCATGCCGGCGTGGATCGAGCGGCCGATACCGACCCCGCCGCCGTGGTGGATGCTGATCCACGTTGCACCGCTCGAGGTGTTGACCAGTGCGTTGAGCAGCGGCCAATCGGCGATCGCGTCGGACCCGTCGGCCATCGCCTCGGTCTCGCGGTACGGCGAGGCGACGGACCCGCTGTCGAGATGGTCGCGACCGATGACGATCGGCGCCGACACTTCACCAGTGCGAACCATCTCGTTGAACCGCAATCCGAGACGATGACGCTCGCCGTAACCGAGCCAACAGATCCGCGCCGGCAATCCCTGGAACGCGACCTTCTCGCGGGCCAGGTTGATCCAGCAGTGCAGATCCTCGTCGTCGGGAAACTCATCGAGCACGGCCCGGTCGGTGGCAGCGATGTCGGCAGGATCGCCCGACAACGCCACCCAACGGAACGGGCCCTTGCCCTCGCAGAACAGTGGGCGGATGTAGGCGGGCAGGAAGCCAGGGTAGTCGAACGCGCGCTCGAAACCACCGAGCTTGGCCTCGGTGCGCAGGCTGTTGCCGTAGTCGAAGACTTCACGACCCCTGTCGAGGAACCCGACCATTGCCCGGCAGTGTGTGGCCATGCTCTCCCGGGCCCGGCGGATCAGCTCCTGAGGGTTGCTGCGGGCCAACTCGGCCGTTGCCTCGGGGGTGAGGTCGGCGGGCACGTAGCTCAGCGGATCGTGGGCGCTGGTCTGATCGGTGACGATGTCGGCCGGGAAGTCGATGTCGAGCAGCTTGGGAACCACGATGGCGGCATTGCCCACCAACCCGACCGACAGAGCCCGCTTCTCGTCGCCGGCCCGCACGCAACGAGCGATCGCATCCTCCAGCGAGTCGGCCACCTCGTCGAGATAACGCGTCTCGACACGGCGGGCGACACGCGATGCGTCGACGTCGATGCACAGCGCCACGCCACCGTTCATGGTGACCGCCAGCGGCTGGGCACCACCCATGCCACCCAATCCGGCGGTCAGGGTGATCGTGCCGGCAAGTGTGCCGCCGAACTTGCGGCGACCGATTTCGGCGAAGCACTCGTACGTGCCTTGCAAGATCCCTTGCGTGCCGATGTAGATCCACGAGCCGGCCGTCATCTGCCCGTACATCGTCAGACCCATGGCCTCGAGCCTGCGGAACTCATCCCAATTGCCCCACTCCGGCACAAGGTTGGAGTTGGCGATCAACACGCGTGGCGCCCACTCGTGGGTGCGGAACACCCCGACCGGCTTGCCGGATTGCACCAGCATCGTCTCGTCGTCGGCCAGGGTCGTGAGCGTGCGGATGATGGCGTCGAAGGCATCCCACGAGCGCGCCGCTCGGCCGGTGCCGCCATAGACGACGAGGTCGTCGGGCCGCTCGGCGACCTCCGGATCGAGGTTGTTCATCAGCATCCGCATCGCTGCCTCCTGCTGCCAACCCCGGCAGGTCAACGTTGAGCCTCGTGGTGCCCGCACGGGTCGTGGTCCCGACATCGCAATCCCTCCGTTCAGTCCAGCGGCCCGGTTACGAGTTCGACCGCTGCCAACACATCGCCGCTCATCACCAAGGCCTCGGCGCGAGCAAGCTCGGGCGACAACCATCGGTCGGGCCCTGCGCCGGCCACGCCAGCGTCGCGCAACGCGGCCACGGCTGCCGCCGTTGCACGTGCTGGTTGCACCGGTTGGCGCAGGTCGATACCACGCGCCGCGCAGACCAACTCGCAGGCGATGATCCGCCCGAGATTGGCCACTGATCGACGCAGCTTGCGGGCAGCACCCCAGCCCATCGAGACGTGGTCTTCCTGCATCGCCGATGTCGGCAACGAGTCGACGCTGGCCGGCACGGCGAGACGACGATTCTCGGCGACCATCGCCGCCTGCGTGTAGTGGGCGATCATCAATCCCGAGTTGACGCCGGCGTCTTCGGCCAGGAATGGCGGCAGGCCGTGCGACCGGGTGCGATCGAGCATGCGGTCGGTGCGCC
>JANNHY010000351.1:0-3993 GCA_031404635.1 Ilumatobacteraceae bacterium | reverse complement strand
GTGTGCGGCGGACGAATAAGACATGCGGAAGAGCGGAGTAGTTCTCGAGCAGCACCTTCCAGTTGAACTGCCGGTCGTTGGTCTCCGACAGCGCCAACTCCATCGACTCCAGCTGGTAGGCGTCGACAGCCCGACCCAGTGGCCCGAGGTCGAGCGGCGCAGCGTCGTTGTCGAAGCACACGAACACCAATCGACGCCACGCCGTGAGCCGCACCGGCTTGAGTGAATGGTCGGCGACGTCGAACCCCGCCGGCGAGCCGACACCCGCGGCGCGGGCCAGCGAACCGTCGAGTTGGTACAGCCACGAGTGGTACGGGCAGCGGATCAGCGAACCCGCATGACTGTCACCGTCTTCGCAGAGCGGTGCGCCACGATGGCGACATACGTTGAGGAAGGCCCGCAGTTGACCGGCTTTTTCGCGCACGAACAGCACCGGTAGGCCGCCGACGGTACGAGCCGTCCACGCCCCCGACGAGGGCATCTCGTCGATCACGCCCGCGCACACCCAGTCGTGTTGGAAGATCGCCCGGCGCTCGCGTTCATGAAACTCTGTCGAGCTGTACCACGACGCCGGCAGAGTCTTGGCCTGCCTGATTCCAAGCGGATCCGGGATTTCTCGAATTGCCACGAGCCCGAGGTTACGTTCGCTCGAGCAGTAGCTCGCGCTCCCACATCCGCAGCATCAGCGACCGCCTCGGCACGGGGTGCAACTCCGGCCGGCCGTGGTCGCTGCCGCGCAGGCTTCCATATCCGCGAATTGCCCACAGCAGCGGCAAGGTGCGAGCCGCGTGGCGCATATGGTGGACGACCCGCCGGACGGGCGATGGCCACCCTGGCAACGACGCACGCACGTCGTATGCGTGGACCGACAACACCATTGTCGGATGATGCTTGGCGATGAACGGTCGCAGCCGGGGCAGCAGCCGGTATTCGGATCCCTCGACATCGATCTTCATCACTGAGTCCGCCGGCCACGATTGCGCCGCTTCCCTGGCGTCGATCGTGCGGACGGTGGCGGAGCCGACCCGACCCGATCGACCGCTGAAGCTCGACATGCTCTCGCCAAGGCCGACGGGACCGCCGCGCAATCGGCGGCTGCCCGTCGATGTCCACAAGGCAGCCCGCTCGATCGCAACGTCGAAGTCGGGATTGAGTGTCACGTTTGCCGTCAACTCGTCGGCCGCTGCCGGGTCGGGCTCGTAGGCCACGACCCGTGCCCCGCACGCCGCGGCTACGAGTGTCATTGGACCGATCCATGCGCCGACGTCGACGAACGTCGACGCCGCCCCGAGCCGCGATACCAACACGTCGAACGTCGCTTGCTCCCACCCGCTCTCGCAGGTGTCCCAGAACGAGTCGTGACGACCAGCAACGACGTTGAATGTGCGCCCACCGACGGTGACGCGGCGGGCGGTGGTGGTCATCGCCTGATCAGAAACCGGCGAGTGGCGACGCCAGCCGGCGGCGAACGGCGTCACCGACCTTGGCGTTGAACGCCCGCATGTGCGATTCGATCAGGGCAGCGGCTCGTTCGCCGTCGCCGTCGACGAGCGCGGCATGGATCGCCCGGTGTTCGTCGATCACGTGATCGAGCGCGGCAACGTCGGCAAGGTACAGATGCCACAACCGGTCACTCTGGGCGTAGAGCATGTCGAGCGTCACCGTCAGGAACCGGTTGCCTGCTGCGGCCCACACGATCTCCCGGCATTCGCGGTCGACCTCCAACAACTGCGTGGGTGAACTGTCGCCGTCGGCGCGTCCGAGCGCGGCAGCCATCGCGGCCCAGTCGGCGGCCCGTCCGCGTGCGCAGGCGAGGCGCATGACGTATGGCTCGAGGATCGCCCGCGTCTCGTACAGCGTCGACAACTCCGACACGTCGATGCTCGACACGTACATGCCGCGGCGGGGGATGATCGTCACGAACTGGTCGCGCACGAGACGTTGGAGAGCTTCACGGATCGGTGTGCGGCCGAGGCCGAGCTGCTGCTGCAGCGAGCTCTCCTTGACGACGGCACCGGGAGCGAGCTCGAGCGTGACGATCATCCGCCGGATCGCTTGAAACGCCCGCTCGCTGAGTGATACGTTGGTGATATCGGAAAGATATATCACTGCGCGGTGTAATCACAAGGCTTTGAGGAGACTGAGATGAGCGACACAACGAGCCAGGCTGCGTCAGGGGGTTCCGTGCCGGCGCAGGCCAAGTGCGTGATCATCGGTGCCGGCATCGTCGGCAACTGCCTGGTCGGCCATCTCAGCCGCCTTGGCTGGACCGACATGGTGCAGATCGACAAAGGCCCGCTGCCCAACCCGGGCGGCTCCACCGGCCACGCCTCGAACTTCATCTTCACCACTGATCACAGCAAGGAGATGGCCTTCCTCACGCTGGAGAGTCAGCGCCAGTACATCGATCACGGGCTCAACAACACCTCTGGCGGCATCGAAGTGGCTCGCAAGCCAGAACGCCTCGAAGAGTTCAAGCGCCGGATGACCTCGGCCAAGGCGTGGGGCATCGACGCTCGCCTGGTGACTCCCGCCGAGATCAAAGAACTCGTCCCCTTCATCAACGAAAAGATCCTGCTCGGTGGCTTCTACACGCCGGGCGTGTCGTGCGTCGACTCGCTCGAGACCGGCACGCGGATGCGCAACGAGGCCGTCGAGAAGGGCGCGCTGCAGGTGTTCGCCAACACCGAGGTGCTCGACATCGAGACCGAGGACGGTCCCGGAGGCCCGAAGGTGAAGGCGGTGGTGACCAACAAGGGCCGCATCGAGGCCGAGCACGTCGCCATCGCTTGCGGCGTGTGGAGCCCGCGCCTCGCCAAGATGGCCGGCGCCACCATCCCGCTCACCCCCGCCGTGCATCAGATGGCCGACGTCGGACCGATCGACATCCTCCAGCAGAGTGGCAAGGAGGTCGCCTATCCGATCGTGCGCGACATGGACACCTTCTGCTACGAGCGTCAGACCGCCGGCTCGATGGAGGTGGGGTCGTACGCCCACCGCCCGATCTTCATGAACCCCGACGACATCCCCTCGAACGAGGAATCGGCGCTGTCGCCCACCGAGTTGCCGTTCACGGGCGACGACTTCGACCAGCAGTTCGAGGAGGCCATCGACTTGATGGAGATGCTCGGCGAGGCCGAGATCCGTTATGCGATCAACGGCCTGTTGTCGTTGACCCCCGACGCCAACCCGGTGCTCGGCGAGACCGTCGAGGTGCGCAACCTGTGGAGCGCCGCGGCCGTGTGGATCAAGGAAGGCCCGGGTATGGGCCAGATCGTCGCCGAGTGGATGACCTACGGCTACCCCCACCTGTGCGACCCGCACAGCACCGACATCAGCCGCTTTTACCCGCACGAGAAGACCGAGCACCACATCCTCGCCCGCTGCGCCGAGCACTTCAACAAGACGTACGGCATCGTCCATCCGCGTGAGCAGTGGGCCAGCCAGCGCGGCATGCGCCGCAGCCCGTTCTATGCCCGCGAAGAGGCGTTGGGCGCGGTGTTCTTCGACGCCCGCGGCTGGGAGCGTCCGCAGTGGTTCGAGAGCAACGCCAAGCTGATCGACAAGTTCCCCGATGCGTTCACGCCTCGGCAGCACGAATGGGACGCCCGCTGGTGGAGCCCGATCACCAACGCCGAGCACCTGCAGATGCGCGAGAGCGTGGGCATGGTCGACCTCACCGCGTTCAACGAGTTCGACATCACCGGCCTAGGGGCGATGGCCTACCTGCAGTACATGTGCGTCAACAACGTCGACGTTGCCGTCGGCCGCAGCGTGTACACGCCGCTGCTCACACAGCACGGCGGCTTCCGCGGCGACCTCACCATCCAGCGCCTCGGCACCGACCACTTCCGGATCATCACCGGTGCATTCGACGGCGGTCGCGACAACTACTGGTTCCGCAAGTACATGCCGACCGACGGTTCGGTCACCTTCACCGACGTGTCTCAGGGGATGTGCACGATCGGTGTGTGGGGTCCCAACGCCCAGAAG
>JANNHY010000350.1:0-1726 GCA_031404635.1 Ilumatobacteraceae bacterium | reverse complement strand
CTGTTCGGCAACCTCCGCCCGCTCCTCGCGCTCCGCCCGGCCGGCCAGGTACGCCGCGTAGCCGGAGCCGGCATGCCAGCCCGTCGGAACGTGCAAATATGCCGTGCCTCGGTCGAGTTCGAGCACCTTGGTGGTGACCTTGTCGAGTACGTGTCGATCGTGGGTGACCAACACCAGCCCGCCGCGGTAGGCGGCGAGCCATTCCTCGAGAAACTGGACGGCGTCGAGATCGAGATGGTTCGTCGGCTCGTCGAGGATCAACGCGTCGTGCTCGCCGACCAGCAGCCGGGCCAGCGCAGCTCGTTTGGCCTGGCCGCCCGACAACTCGTCGGTGGGCGCGTCGAGCAGCGGCGTCATTCCCAGCCGGTCGAGCATCGCCTCGCCCTGCCAAGCCGCGCCCACGGCTTCACGAACAGATCCGGCCGGCAGCACAGGGTTCTGCAACAAGTTGCCCACTCGCGTCCCGCGACCCCATCTCACCTCACCTGCCTCGGGCCTCAATTCTCCGGCGAGCATCCGTAGGAGAGTGCTCTTGCCGGAGCCGTTGAGCCCGACCACGCCGAGGCGATCGCCGTCGCTGATCGTCACCGAGACGTCGGCGAACAAAGGTCGGTTCGGCCGGCTGGCGGCGAGGCGTTCGGCGTCGATCAGGATCATGAGGCGTTGCTGGGATCAGAAAAATTGCAATCGCCAGGCCCCGTTGGGAGCCTGGCGATCAGGTGAGTGGGCCGGGAAGGATTCGAACCTCCGTAGGCGATGCCAGTTGATTTACAGTCAACCCCCTTTGGCCACTCGGGTACCGACCCATCTGCGGAAACCGAGGCTAGCGGCGCAAGTAGTGTGACGACATGCCCACCTTTGATGTTGTCTCCGAAGTCGACCGGCAGGAGATGCGCAACGCCATCGACCAGGCCCAGCGCGAGATCGCCACTCGCTTCGACTTCAAGAACACCGACTCGTCGATCGAACAGGCCGACCTCGTTCTCACCCTGCGCACGGCGAGCGAGGACCGGCTGACGGCCTTACGGACCGTCATCGAAGAGAAGTTGGTCAAGCGCGGTGTGTCGTTGAAGGGTCTCGACTACGGCAAAATCGAGGAAGCGACGCAAAACAGCGTCCGCCAGGTGTTGACGATCAAGGTCGGCATCTCCTCCGACAAGGCCCGCGAGATCAACAAGATGATCAAGGAGAAGGCCCCCAAAGGTGTCAGCAGCCAGACTCAGGGCGACTCGGTGCGGGTCACCGGCAAGAAGCGTGATGACCTGCAAGGCGTCATCGCCACGTTGAAAGGTGCCGACCTCGGCATCCCGTTGCAGTTCCAGAACTTTCGCGACTAGCCGCGACTAGCCGCGACTAGCCGGCTATTACAAGGCAGCTGATCGCCAGGTCAAGGTTGGCGGCGGCGTACGCCGGCTCCCATTTGACCGGGAACACTGGCGCATCGTCGGCAGGCGACGTGAGGACTGTGCCGCGCAGGCGAGCAGCGTTGATCAGACACGTCGCATCAACCTCGAGATCGCCGGCGGCAACGTCAGCGGCCTGTACGAGTGCTCGCTCGACCACCGCGGCTCCGAAAACCACCGGGACCTTGGCCGGGATCAGGGCCGTCACGGCCGCACCCGGATCACAGGCCCGGATGGCGACCCGGTTGCCGTCGATCGACGCCACCGTGGTAGTCGACTCCGCAGGCGCCGTGGCAGCCCACGACTGGAACGCTCCGAGGAGC
>JANNHY010000349.1:0-1554 GCA_031404635.1 Ilumatobacteraceae bacterium | reverse complement strand
CCGCAAGCCCGACGCGCCGATCGGCTCGCCGTTGGCCAGGCAACCTCCGTCGGTGTTGACGGGGAAGCGCCCGCCGATCTCGGTCTCGCCGCCTTGGATCATCGACTCCTGCTCACCGTGTTCGCAGAAACCGTTTTCAGCGATGTGCATCACCTCCGCGCCGGCCTCCGTATCTTGCAACTGGGCGATGTCGATGTCGTCGGGCCCGATCCCCGCAATTTCGAACGCCGCCTTCGACGCATCGACCGAGGGGCCCGCATTGTGCTCGAGGGCGATCGACGGAGCAAGCACCTCGAAGCTGCCGAAGCGCCGCGTTCGAACGACCACCGCCTTCACGTAGATCGGACGGTCGGTGTAGTTGTGAGCCTTGTCGGCCCGGGCGAGGATGAGCGCGACGCCACCCTCGCCTGGCGAGCAGAACATGTATTGCGTCAGCGGGTACGACAACATCGCCGACTCGAGGATCTCGTCTTCCGACAACGGCTTGCGGCGCCATGCCATTGGGTTCAGGGCACCGTTTCGAAACGCTTTGGCCGACACTTTGGCCAATGTGTTGCGAGTGATCCCGAACTCGTGCATGTAGCGATTGATCTTCATCGCGAAGAACTGTGTGGTGAGGGCCAGACCGCTGGCGCCGTACCAGTCGCCGAGCCCCGCGCCGCGGGTGTTGACCCGGAACGCGCCGCGCTCGTGTTTGTCGAAGCCGATCGCGATACCGAGATCGAATGCCCCCGACTTGATCGTGTTGAACGCGCTGAACAATGCGGAACCGCCGGTGGCGCAACCGTTGGCAACGTTGATGAACTGCAGGCCGGTCAGGCCGAGCAGCGACACCATCGTGTCGGGCGACCCGGCCGCCGCCGAACCACCGAATGCGAACTGAATGTCAGCCCACCGCAACCCGGCGTCGGCGAGCGCCCGCCGCACGGCGATGACTCCCTGATCGATGCCGGAGAGGTCGTCGTGACGGCCGAACTCGTGCATCCCGATCCCGACGATTGCGACGCCGTCACTCATTCGTTGACCCTCCTTGCCCGTGCTGTGCCTGGTGATCCGTGGTCACCGGTTGGAAGGCGAACGTCATCACCTCGTTGCCGTCTTGGTCGGTGGTCAGCGGAACGATCACGAGTTCCATCTCCATTCCGATATGCAGTTTCTGCGGGTCGGCCTCGGTGAGGCGCGCCTCGACCTTCACCTCGCCCGGCAGCTCGACGTAGCCCACCCCGAAGGGCTCGAAGTGAGCCGGATCGGTTGCTCCCACGAAGGGTGGCGACTTCGGCGGGAAGCCCTGCACGGTCCAGGTCCACAGCATTCCGCGCCGGGCGAGGGCAACCGTTTCGGTCTCGCTGCCGGTGCATTTCGGGCACCCCGACTGGGTGGGGAACATGTAGTTGCCGCAGGTCGTGCAACGACTGCCGAGAAGTTGCGGGTGTTCACACGGCCAGCTGAAGATTCCCTCGCTGACAGGTATCTGGGTCGCCATCCAACAAAACTTACCACATGATCAATTAATTGTGTATTGTTGGACAGTCAACGAAATGGGGGTTCGCCAAT
>JANNHY010000348.1:0-9078 GCA_031404635.1 Ilumatobacteraceae bacterium | reverse complement strand
GCAGGGTCAACGTCGTGCTTCATGCACTCGATCCGCCGCCGGCCGGCGTGCCCTACATTCCAGGGTCCACACCGCCGACTTGGGTTATGAGGGTCAGCCAGGCCCTCGATCCGGCAGACCACACCGACCTCGTCCCCACCGACCCGACGTTCAAGAACAAGAATGGTCAGCGGGTCATCGTGACCATCAACGGCGGCGGCGACAGTGCCGGGGCCGGTGGCGGCCAGAACCAGATCAGTCTCAGCGCCGGCGGCACGGAACGCACCGCTGCTTTGGCGACCAATTCGGTGTCATTCAACCAGACCTTGACAGCTGCCCGCACTCGCTGTGGAGGCAACTTCGGAATGGTGATCGACTACTCAGGTTCGATCAACAGGGCCCCGAACCCGTCTACGACGATGGATACGGTGCGCACCGCAATCACCGCAATGATCGACACGTTCGCCGGCACACCGGTCAAGCTGGAGCTGAGCAAGTTCGGCTGGCTTGGCGCCGTCCTCGGCGGCGACGCAACGGGCTCCAGGTACTTCGACATGCTCAACGAGACCGACGTCAGTGACCTCAAGATCTACGTCAACGGCGGCACCACATCGACGGGTGTCGTCACGACGAAGATCGATTCGGTCAACGACGCCACGAACTGGGAGGACGGCCTGTATCGGATGTTCCGCAATACCGACGGAACGATCCAGGCCAGGCTGCCGCAGAAGGTCATCTTCTTCACCGACGGTATCCCGAGCTACGACCGCTTGGGCGGCGTCGCCGGACAGCCCGGCACATCTGCTGCTCCGGCAGCCACGCAAAGTGCCGATGACACCGGTCTCGCCCAACCCACCGGTGGCGGATACTGGCAGCGTTCATGGAACAGGGCCAACCGCATCGCCCGCGAATTCGGCGTACAGGTCGACTTCATCGGGGTCTTCGCCGGCGCCGACACCGCTGCATCGTCGAATTGGACCGACGTGAATGCCGGCTATCACCTGCAGGATTGGAAGAAGGGCTACCACGACGTGTGGGAGAAGGGCTACCACTGGAAGTACGAGCGGAATCGCAACGTGATACTCGAGCGCGCCAGCGGCATGAAGTACGACAAACTGGTTGGGACAACTTGGGTGCAAGAACCGAGCTCGGCGAACTACCTCCTCTTCAACACCAACAACGACGAGAGCGATGGTTGGCGGGTTCGCACACCCTCCGGATCTGCTAGCTCGTGGTCATGGTCGACAAGTCTGTTGACGCAGACGCAGTACCAAGCCTCCAACACAACCGCAGACATCACGGACGGGTTCCGCACCAGCGTCAATGGGTCGCTGAGCAGTACTTGGGACACTGTGCTGCAACCTGAGTACGACGGCAGCAACACCCTGAGCAACTCCAACGATGGCTGGCGGGCGACCAAGGTTTACTCAACGCCGTTTGACCTGTGGGAAGGCAGCACGCAATCGGCATACATCAGCGGGAATGCCGGCTGGCGTACGTACCGATCCTACACGTCGACGTTCAGCGCTTGGGAGGTCACCACCGAGGCCGAATACATCGCCGGCAAGACGGCAGGCACCGACCCGACCAACGGCGCCGACGGCTGGACCGCGACCAAGGTCTACGTGCCCCCATACACCAGCTACGACGCGATGCGCACCTTCTCACGAACAAACCGGGAAATACTCGGCCAGTTGATCGATCCTTCCGGCCTTGTCGACCCGATCAAGGACGCCGGCGGCAACGTCATCAACGCCGAGGTCGCCAACATGTACTCGAGCTCAAATTGGGCGGACGTCAAGGGCGCTCTCAAGGCGATTGCCCTCGGCCAGTGCGGTGGAACACTGACGCTGCAGACGCGGGTGAACGGAGCACCGGCCGGCGACACGTTTACCTATACGAACTCGCTAGACAACACCAAGGTTGACACCAGCGGTGCGTACCGCAGCGGCACGTTTGACTTTGCCATCCCCTCCGGCGGTTCAGTAAACCCCGAGATCCGGCAGGCGAACGTCAACACCTTGATCCATTACACACCGGCGAATTGGTCGTGCAAGGCAGCGGGGCTGACGGTGACGCCGACGACCGTCGACGTCCCGGGTACACCCTGGGACACCATCCAAATAAACATTCCGGCCAACGCGGCCGTGTCGTGCATCCAGAACGTGACGTGGGTGCCGTGAAGCGCCGCAGCGCTCCCCGCTCGAGCAGCGAACAGGACGAGGGCTCGGTACTGATCCTTGCGCTGGCGACGATCATCATCGGGGCCATGATCGTGCTTCCGACGATGACGTACACCATGACCGTCACCCGTGCCGGGCGGATCGTGCAGCACAAGGTGTCGCGTGCCGAGGCGGTCAAAGGTGGTTTGCGCACCGCGCTCGCCGATGGCAAGGCTCTCTACGAGGCTTGCAAAGACGGATTCCTGGGATCGCCCCTACCCCTCGCCGCTCCTGGTCTCGACATCGCGGTGGACACAACGTGTACAAAGGTCAAAGACACGTACGCGGTCGAGGATTTCACGACCTTGCCGTACGCGGCGGTAAATACTTGGGCTGGATCGGTGCTTCCCGGAGGCCTCAGCGGCACCACGTATCCGGTCTTGCTGAATGCCGACCCGACGGCGTGGTCAAACCCAACGAACTCCAGCATTACGCCTGTTGGGTCCAAGGTGTGGACGCCGCAACTCCCGGTGATCCCGAATGACGGGCGCCTTCCCTCGGGCTTTGGCATGCCGGCCGCGTACGCGACCTCGTACGGGCCTTGTCGCGTGTTCTTCCCCGGCAAATACGTCGCTCGCCTCGATCTCACGGGTGTTTCGGACTACTTCTTTGTCTCGGGTGTCTATTACTTCGAAAGCACCGTGCGGATCAGTGGCGACGCCCATGTGGTGATCGGTGAAGGCGCGACCGAGGCCTGCACCAACGACCAGGACGCCGTGAGCTACGCCGACTACTCAACGCCCTTCAATCACAACAAGACAGGCGCCGGCGCAACGTTTGTGTTCGGCAGTGCAGGCCAGTTGGTGGTCGACGACGTCACGCCGAGCACCAAACCAGCCGGTGCGAGCGTCACCTTCAACAAGCGCCTCGTCGCTCCGACCGAGACCGGTGTTCTGAGTTCGGCTGGTGTGTCGATCATCTCCGTCAACGGCGTACTCAACGGCACAACGATCGACAATCTGAGCGCTCCTCTGGTCGCTCCCGTTCTGCTATCCGTGCCCGCATCTCTGGTCGCCACCACGCCACCGACGCCCGCCAGCGGTACGACGTTCAAACCGTCGACACTCGTTCCGGCGATTCCTCCTGCTGCACCAATTCCCCCGATCGTCGATATCAACCTGAGCGGAGCAGGTGCCGTCACGGTGCAAATAGACAGCTACATCGCCGTGCCGCAGGGCACCGTCAACGTGACGACCGCCCCGGCGGCGGGGACCTTCAAGGCCGTGTCGATGCTCGGCGGGGTGCTGGCTGCGAACATCAATGTGTCCGCCGACCGTCCGGCGACGTTCGTGGTCGGCCTCGTCAACCAGGTCGTGCAAAAGACGTTGAAGATCGTTTCGATCACATCGAACGGAAATCCCCTGGTCTCGGCGACGGCCATCGTCCTGGTCAACGACACGGGCGACTCCGCCATCACCTCTTATGTTGTGCAGGGCACATGAGCCCGAGGTTCTACGCTGACGGCCATGTGCGGCCGGTTCGTCTCCTCCAGTTCGGCTGAACGGATCGCCGAGTACTTCGGTGCATCTTTCGATCCGGAAACGACACTCCCCGGCAACTTCAACACCGCGCCGACCAACGATGTCTACGGTGTCGTCGCCGGCCCCGACGGCCAACCAGCCCTCCAGGTGTTCCACTGGGGGCTGGTGCCGGTGTGGGCGAAAGACATCAAGATCGGTTCGAAGATGATCAACGCCCGCGCCGAGACGTTGGCTGAGAAGTCCGTGTTCAAGTCGGTGTTCAAGAAGCAGCGGATCATCATCCCGATGGACGGTTTCTATGAGTGGCAGGAAGGCGGGGAAGGTGCCCCGCTCACAAAGTCCGGCAAGCCGAGCAAGCAGCCGATGTTCATTCATCGCCTCGACGGCGAGCCGCTGGCCGTGGCCGGACTATGGACGACGTGGCGCGACAAGGCCGCCGGGCCCGATGCGCCGTGGTTGCACAGCTGCACCGTCGTCACCACGTCGGCCAACGCAACGATGGCGCCGGTGCACGACCGCATGCCGGTGCTGCTGCCTGCGACGGCGTGGAACGAATGGCTCGACCCTGCCAACAACGACCTCGCCGAACTGCAGCGCCTGCTGGTTCCGGCACCCGACAACCTCCTGACGATGCACAAGGTGTCGACCGACGTCAACAACGTGCGCAACAAGGGTGCCGAACTGATCGACCCGCTCGATTAGTCAAGGTTGCTGCGGATCGCTGCGGCCGCGGCCTCGAGGTCGTCTTGATCGACCGACGCGGCGGCGTTCTCGAACGACAACTGGCCCATGTGTTCGGTGGGAATCACATGGATGTGGGTATGCGGCACCTCGTAGCCGGCAACGATCACTCCAACGCGTTCGCAGCCGAACGCCTGCCGCTGGGCTCGACCGATCCGGTGAGCAACGTCGAACAGATGAGCCACCAGATCCGACGCTGCATCGATCCAGTGATCGATCTCGTCGATCGGTACGACGAGCACATGCCCGCGAGCCAACGGGTTGATCGACATGAACGCCACGCAGCGATCGTCGCGGTGCACGAACGTGCCGGGAATCTCGCCGTCGATGATCCGGCTGAAAATGGTTGTCATGACACGCAGATCGTAGAGGTGACGTCGGGTGGAGACCGAGGCGCGACCGCGCTTGTACGCTCGGCCTGATGGAAGCAACCCTGTCGAACCGCTACCTCACGGTCCCGAACGTGTTCACGTTGCTCCGTTTGTGCTGCATCCCTCTGTTCTTGTACTTGCTGTTCGGCCGCGACAATCGCGCCGGTGCTGCGTGGCTGCTCGGCGGGCTCGGCGCCACCGATTGGGTCGATGGTTGGCTGGCACGCCGCCTCAACCAGACCAGCGAGTTCGGCAAGATCTTCGACCCCACGGCCGATCGACTCCTGTTCATCGTCGGCATCGGTGGAATCATCGTCGATCGTTCCGCGCCATTGTGGTTCGCCTGGGCCGTCGTCGCCCGCGAGGTCGTCATCGGCGGCACGGTGGCGATCGCTACGTTGGCCTTCGGCATGAAACGCTTCGACGTGACGTGGTGGGGCAAGGTGGCGACTTTTCTGCTGATGTTCGCCCTCCCCGGTTTCATGCTCGGCGCGTCCAACTTCCCCGGGCATCAGGGCTTCCAGATCGCCGCCTGGCTCCTCGGCATCCCCGGATTGGTGCTCAGCTACTACACGGCGGTGACGTATATCCCGACCATTCGGGCCAACCTGCGCGACGGGCGTGGGACCGCCCGCTAGTCTGCGTGGCCATGACGGTTCCTGCGCACTTGCTCTACTCCAGTGATCACGAATGGGTCGCCCTCGACGGCACCCGCGCCCGAATCGGAATCACCGACTACGCCCAAGAGGCGCTGGGCGACGTGGTCTATGTGCAGACACCCACGGTCGGAACAACTGTCACAGCGGGCGACAGCTTCAGCGAGGTGGAGAGCACCAAGTCGGTCAGCGATATCTACGCCCCCGTCTCCGGAACCGTGGTCGCGGTCAACGACGATCTCGACAGCGGTCCTGATGCGTTGAACTCCGATCCCTATGGAGCCGGATGGATCTGCGAGATCGAGATGAGCAACCCGGCCGACGTCGATGGCCTCCTTGACGCGGGTGGATATCAAGCTCTCATCGACGGTTAGTCTTCTCCAGATGGCGTACGTGTTCTGCAATCAGTGCGGCCACCGGAACCCACCAGAATCCGGGTTCTGTTCGTCATGCGGCAGCGTGCTCGATCGCATCGCCGACCACACGATCACACTGGCCAAGGTCGACCCTCTGCAGGAGGCTCCAGGGGCTGACGACGACGTTGTCGTCAGCGTCGGCAATCTCGACACCGGCGTAGGCTCGTTGATCGTGCGCTCTGGCGCGCAGGCCGGCGACGCCTTCGGCCTGCACGATCAGCTCACCCGTCTCGGCCGCCATCCTGACAGCGAAATCAGCCTCGACGACATCACGGTGTCGCGCCGTCATGCCGAGGTCGAGCGAACGCCAACCGGCTACGTGGTTCGCGATGCCGGCTCGCTCAACGGCACCTATCTCAATGCCGAGCGGATCGACGACGAGGTCGTCCTGCGTCAGGGCGACGAGTTGCAAGTCGGCAAGTTCCGACTCGTATTTTTCGAGCGGTCCGAGGCCTAAGCATGATCATGCAAGAGCGGCCCTATCTGTCGATCGGCGAAGTACTCGGACTCCTGCTCGAGGAGTTTCCCGACGTGACGATCTCCAAGATCCGTTTCCTGGAGAGCCAAGGTCTGATCGACCCCGAGCGCACGGCCAGCGGCTACCGCAAGTTCTACGACAACGACGTCGATCTGCTGCGGGTCATCCTGCGCGAGCAGCGCGAAAACTTCTTGCCGCTACGGGTGATACGCGATCGGCTGGAGAGCGGCGCTATCGAGGATCCCACGGGCCCCACCACACCACCTCGCGGTATCCACGACGTGCAAGTCCTCGCCGCGCCCGACGCCGATGACGATCATGATCTCGAGTTGCCCTTGCGCGAGGCGATGGCCGGTGCGCCCTACCCGATCGTCGATGCGGCCTCGGCAGACCACCGCCACGACAGCTTCGCCGCCGGCGATCTTTGCCAGATGACAGGCCTCACCGCGGCACAGCTTGCCGAGCTGGAGTCTTACGGCCTGTTGGCGGGGAAGGGGAGTGGCTCCTCGACGCTGTACACAGCGGCCGACCTGGCCATCGCTCGGGCCGCCGCCGGGTTCATGCAGCATGGTGTCGAGGGCCGGCATCTGCGGGCCTGGCGCCAGGCGGCCGAACGCGAGGCGTCGCTGTTCGAGCAGATGATCCTGCCATTGTTACGCCAGCGAAATCCACAGGCCCGTCAGCAAGCTGTTTCCACGCTGGCGGCGCTTTCTGCGCTCGGTGGCGAGCTGCGTTCGGCGATTGTCCGATCGGCATTGAGCCACCACCTCGACGGGTGATTTCTCAACCGACCGGCGTGGGTCTACCACGGCGAGGTACGATCCGATCGTGATCGCGATGGAGTTGCTCGGCGTACGGGTGGAGGTCCCCGCCAACACGCCCGTGGTCATCTTGCGCGAGCAACCCGAGCCGCACCGCGTCTTGCCAATCCTGATCGGCTCGCCCGAAGCCTCGGCTATTCACACCGCGCTGTCGGGGATCATCGCCCCGCGGCCGATGACCCACGATCTGATCGTCGAGTTGCTGCGCAGCACCAATACCACTCTCGACAAGGTGGTCGTCACCGAAATCCGCGATCACACTTTCTACGCCGAACTGCACCTGCGGGTGAGTGGGAACGAATCAGTGCTGTCGTGCCGCCCGTCCGATGCAATCGCCGTCGCCTGCCGCACCGGGACGACGATCTATGCCGAGGATGCACTGCTCGACGAGGTCGGCCTGGTAGCAGCGGACGCGCTGACCGAAGAGGAACCGGAAGACGAAGCAATCCTCGACGAATTCCGCGACTTCCTCGACGAGATCAGTCCGGAAGACTTCGAAGCTTGAGCGCGCGGTGTGCGCTCAGCTTCGCGCTGATGGTGTTTGACCCCGTGGCATCGCTAGCATAGTCTGGCGGTCCTTACATTGCCGTAGTTACGCCTATGTGAGTCGGAGGCACGATGAGCGAAGAAGGATTCAGTGGAACCAAGGCGGCGACCATCGTCGGCATCTCCTATCGCCAACTCGACTACTGGGCCCGCACCGATCTGATCCGGCCGTCGCTGGCCGACGCCAGCGGCAGCGGCAGCCGTCGGCTGTACAGCTACCGCGATCTCCTCGAACTGCGCGTCATCAAGAGCCTGCTCGATGCCGGCATCAAGCTCGCATCGGTGCGTAACGCGTTCAAGTACCTCCGAACTCACGTCGACACCGACATCGCCAGCGCTCACCTCGTGATCAGCGGCAACGATGTGATCCTGTGCGACGGCGAGCAGTTGATCGACGTCATGCGTCGCGGCGGCCAGGGCGTGCTCAATGTCCTGGCCATCGGCGGGGTGAAGTCGAGCCTCGATTCGATCATCGTCGAACTCAACGCGTCAGACGCCGGCGCATCCCCGGTTCGTCGCGCAATTTGATGAGCGACTCCGAATACAGCCCACTCGACGCGGTGCATCGCGCCCTCGACGCCAAGATGGTCAACTTCGGTGGTTGGGAAATGCCGCTGTCGTACCCGATCGGCACGCTCGACGAGCATCTGGTGTGCCGCAGCGATGCCGTCGTGTTCGACGTCTCGCATCTCGGCACCGTTCGCGTCGAGGGCAGCGATGCCGACGAACGGTTGCAGTTCGCGCTGACCAACGATCTGCACAAGATTGCTCCCGGCCGCGCCCAGTACACCCACCTGCTCGACGAGGGCGATGCCTCGGTGCTCGACGACATCATCGTCTGGTGGGTCGACGACGAGGTCTTCGATGTCATGCCCAACGCCTCGAACACCGACCGGGTCCGGGCTGCGATCGGCGGGCGCGAGACCACGCACGATCGGGCCGTGCTCGCCGTACAGGGTCCACGGGCCAAGGAACGACTGGCCACGGTTTTCCCCGAAGCCGCGGCAGTCGGCCACTTCCGGGTCAGCCGGCTGAGGTGGGAAGGCACTCCTTGTGTGGTGGCGGGCACCGGCTACACGGGGGAAGCGGGGGTCGAGATCGCCGTGCCGAACGCAGCGGCGCCCGATCTCTGGGCGGCCATCACCGGTGCCGGCATCACGCCGGCCGGTCTCGGTGCCCGCGACACCCTGCGCCTCGAGGTGGCGTTGCCGCTCCACGGTCACGAACTCGGCCCCGGCATCACTTCGCTGCAAGCCGGGCTCGGCTGGGTCGTGGCCTGGTCGAAAGACGAGTTCCGTGGGCGCGAGCCACTCGCCGCCGAGCGTGCCGCCGGTGTCAGCCGCCGGCTGATGGGAATCGCCACCGAG
>JANNHY010000347.1:0-13502 GCA_031404635.1 Ilumatobacteraceae bacterium | reverse complement strand
GAACTGTTGAGCTGTTGTCGGCGCTGAACAGGGTCCGGGTCGCACCCGGTGATGCGATATTTGTGCCGGCCGGCTTGCCGCATGCCATAGGTGAAGGTGTTTTCGTGGCGGAGCTGCAGGAGCCGACGGATTTCTCAGTGCTTCTCGAATGGAAGGGCTTCGCCATCAACGGCGAGCGCGACGGTCATCTCGGCCTCGGCTATCCGGTTGCGCTGACCGCGGTCGATCGATCGGCGTGGGATTCGGATCGCCTCGCCGGACTTCACGGGCCCATCGATGGTGGAACGGCGCGTGAGTTGGTGCTTCCCGGCGCGGCGGATCCGTACTTCCGTGCCGAGCGACTGCGAGCGGGGGCTCATTGCGAGGTATCCTTCGCCGTTCTGCTCGTACTCGACGGCGTTGGACAACTTCGCCTCGAGGGCCAAGCGTTGGCAATCCGCAAGGGACAGACTCTTGTGGTACCACACGCCGCAGGACCGACTTCCATTCACGGGCCGGTCTCGGTCCTGCGGTGCCTACCGCCCGCCCCGCCCATATGAGGGCTCGGTCACTCGTGACAGCTTATATCTTGTAATTCTCTACTTGTACAGTAGATATACAAGGTAATATTTCCGGGTGAAGTTGATAGCGCGCCTCGCTGACCAGGCTCGATTGAACGAAGCACTTGCCGAGGCACCCGTGGTTCTCCTCACCGGTCCTCGCCAGGCTGGCAAGTCCACATTGGCGCGCCAGGTCGTGCAGCCGGCGAGAAGTCACCTCTTCGATCTCGAGGATCCTCGAGACCAGGCTCGGCTGCAGGACTCGACGCTTGCCCTGGAAGACCTCGACAGAACGGTCGTGATCGACGAGGCCCAGCGGCATCCGGGCCTGTTTCCAGTCCTGCGCGTGCTGACCGACCAGGACCTGCGACCGGGACGGTTCCTCGTGCTCGGCAGCGCCTCGCCGAGTCTGATCGGAATGGCGTCCGAATCTCTCGCTGGTCGAGTGACGATGCTTGAGTTGCCCGGACTGCGCGTCGGCGATGTTGGCCCGGCGGCGCTCGACGAACTGTGGCTGAAAGGCGCCCTACCTCCTGCGTTCATGGCGTCTGACGCATCGTCGGTCCGTTGGCGCGATGACTACATCGCCACATTCCTAGAACGAGATCTCGCCGACCTCGGTGTGCGCGTACCGGCGACGACGATGCGTCGATTCTGGACGATGGTCGCTCACTATCACGGGCAAACTTGGAACGGAGCCGAACTTGCTCGCTCGCTTGGGGTATCGCAGACGACCATCCGTCGTTATCTGGACGCCCTCACCGACGCGCTGGTCATCCGCCAACTTCAGCCGTGGTTCGTCAACATCTCCAAGCGCCAGGTCAGATCACCCAAGATCTACGTCCGCGACTCCGGCCTGCTCCACCGACTGTTGGGAATCGACGACGAGGTCGCTTTGCAGGGTCACCCCAAGCTCGGAGCGAGTTGGGAAGGGTTCGTCATTGAACAGCTCGTCTCGCTCCTTGGTGTGCGCGATCCGTCGTTCTGGGCGACGCAGGCCGGCGCTGAACTCGACTTGTACCTGAGGCTCGGGAGGGAGGCGATCGGTGTGGAAGTGAAGCGCACGGATCAGCCGAAGATGACGCCGTCAATTCGTGCCGCTCTGAACGATCTGGAGCTGGACCACGTCTTCGTAATCCACGCCGGCCACCACCGCTTCCGTCTCGCCGATGCCGTCACCGCGATTCCCGCTACCGAGGCGCTGGCCGACGGACTGACGCCGTAGCCACTAGGCGACCGAGGCGGTAAGTCACCGAATCTCCGGCTGTACCGAATATTCGGTGACTTGCTTCGAGATCATCGATATCACATCTCGATTGCTTCGGCGACCTCGATTGAACCACCTGCCGAGAGGATCGGGCAGCCCTTGGCAAGCGCGACCGCGCTGTCGATGTCGCTGGCCGTGACGAGGCTGTAGCCGCTGAGGGGGTTGGCGCCGCCGCCGTCTTCGATCGAGCCGTCCGAGGCGATGGTTTTGGACTGACCGGTCGGGTTTCCAGCGTCGATGACCGCATCGCCCAGTTCACCGAACCAGGTTCCCCAGGCGGCCATGGCTGCGGCCTGGTCGGCTGCGCTCTCCGGCATGCTTCCTCCGTGGTAAGCAAGCACGTACTTTGACATCGAGTGTCCTCCTGTGAATGTGAGTGCTACGTGAACTCGTAGCGACGCAACTCCGACGATCGATGATCGATCATTTCGACGATTGCGCCGAGATTTTCGGTTACTTGCGCTCGAGTTCACGGCGGATGCCGCGCTCGACGGCGTCGATGAGGTCGGGGCGCAGCCGCGCCGCCGAGACGAGCGTGCGTACCGAACCGGTCCGCAACGCCCGCTCGACGCTGTGCACCTGGTCGAACTCCGACGCCACCTCGCCCAGCTTTTCCGAGCGCACCGTGGCCGTCACCTCGGCCAGGTGGGCACGCAGGCGGGCCCGCTCGGCACCCTCGGCCTTGGTAGCGAGTTCCTCGAGTTCGGTGACTCGAAGGTCACGGCGAGCCCGAGCGTTCACCTCGCCGGCGAAGACCACAGCGGCTGCTGGGGCGCCGCCGATTACCGACGCCCGCGAGCCTTCGATCGCGATCGTCTCGAGCTCGTCGTTCAGGGCTTGGGAGAACACGACGAACGCGCCGCCGTGGAAGCGCGAGATCACGCAGAACACGATCGGCCCTCGGAAGTTCACGACAGCCCGGCCGATCTCGGCGCCGTATTCGAGCTGGAGTGAGCGCATCGAGTCTGGCGAGCCGTCGAAGCCCGAAAGGTTGGCGAGCACGACGAGCGGCCGGTTGCCGCTGGCGCCGTTGACGGCTCGGGCGACCTTCTTCGACGACTGCGGGAACAGTGTGCCCGACGACCATGTGTCGGGCCCGTCGGCGGGTACCAGTCCGCGTCGAGGAAGCGGCCGCGACTCGATGCCGAGGAGGGCGATGGGGTGGCCGCCGAGGTGCGCGTCCCACACAACAGCGGTGTCGGCGTTGCGCATGGCCGGCCACCGCTCGAGCGGCTCATGGTCCTGGTCGGCGACAGCGGCCATAACCGTGCGGATGTCGAAGGCCAGCTTGCGATCGGGGTTGGTGTGTTCGGAGAAGATGTCGCCGACCGTCGTGAAGGAACTCCCGTCAAGATGATGCGGGAAGAGGCGCACGTCACGATCGATCGGATCTGCGGTCGACGCCTGCCGCGGGAAGCGCTCGCCCGGCGCCACGTAGGTGTGCGCGTGATGGGCGAGGAGGACGCCGATGGCCCCGTCGAGGTCGGGTGCCCAGTATTGCGCCTGGCCGTTGGGCCCCATGATGCGCTCGTAGCCGCCGATGCCGAAGTTGTCTTCGGCCGACACGCCGCCCGAGTAATCGAGGGCCTGCTTGCCCGTGAGCACCATCGCCGAGTCGGGCGTCATCACCAGGATGCCCTGCGTGTGCATCAACATCGTGGCTTCGGCGTTCCAATACGGCTGGGCGCCGACGTTGATGCCGGTGACGACCACGTTCACGGCGCCGCCTGCCTGGGTGAAGACGATGATCCGCCGCAGCACAACGGCGATCCAGTCCATGTTCTCGGTGCCGCTGTCCATGGCGATCTTCGCTCCCGCCGACAGCGCGAACCAGTCGACGGGCACGCCGAGTTCGTCGGCCAGGTCGAGGGCGGCGATGATCCGCCGGCACTCGGGTTCGGCGAGCGACCCGAGGGCGCGCGTCGGGTCGCCGAGTAACGTCACCCGCGCCATGCCCTCCGGGTAGCGCTCGGTGACATTACGCACGACGCCCACCACGATCGCGGCCGTGTTGCCACCGTACGGGCGGGCGACCGGCACGAGGCGGTCGCCGTCGAAGTCGTATTCGGTGAACGAACCGCCGGCGATCTCGGATCGTCCGCCGGCCTGCGGAGCGGTGACCATGTCGACGATCTCGTAGGGATAGGCGGTGCCCCGCCGTCGGGCTTGCACCACCTTCCGGGTGTACTCGTCGAGCGGATGGAGCGGCCCGGTCGGCGGTTCGCCCTCGGTCAGCACGAACCCGGCGCCGGTCGGGTTGGAGATGCGCAGGACGCGGTCGCGCAACTCACCCGTCACGGGGTCGGGGCGGCGGCAACGCACCACGATCCGCTCGATTCCGAGCCCCTCGGTCATCGGAGCCAGCCGGCGGGCGGCGGCTTGGATGTCGTCGAGGCCGAGCAGCAGCGGTGGCCACACGTGCAACCCCACGCGGTTCCAATGGAGGCGACGCTCCGGCGGGAGGGGGGCCTGGAACTGGCGAATCCCGGCGAGCGCCTCGATCAGCACCCGCTCGAGCTGGGGGAGCGCTACCACGCGACCCTCGCCATCGCGCACGGCAGTGAGGTCGCGCACCTCGGCCAGAGCGAACAGCCGCTCGTCGTCGGGGTTGTCGCGCGCCCGGGCGTGGAACAGGTAGACGTCGTCGGCAGCGGGGAGCGGCTCGATGGTGAAGTTGCGCAACCGGGAGAGCCGCAGCCGGGTGGCGACCAGCGGGTGCAGCCCGCGCAGGAAGTCGTCCTCGACGTAACCGTCGGGCGACCACCTGAACGTGTGATGCCGCATCAAGCTCATTCGCTCCGAACCCGATCGCGCCACCACGACGACGACCCGCCGCACAGTCGACGGCAGCGACGACGCGTCGAGTTTGCTACCACAGGCCTCGGCCAACTCACCGGCATCGCCGAGCGGCCCGGTGGACCAGGCGTAGAGATCGACAACTACCGTCTCGTCTGCTGCCATTTCCTCTGCCGATGTCGCCGCCGCGGCGACCATGCGGTCGAACTCGTCGATCGAGCCGGTGGTAGTGATCACGTGGACGCGGGCGCCGACCTCGTCGTCGTAGGTACCCCGCAGCAGCGGGAGGCCGTCGCCGCCGGCCTCGAGGTCACCGAGGGCCCGCATGCGGTAGTAGCGGCGGGTCATTACCTCGAGCGCCACACGCTGAGCGGCCTCGCCCATCTCTGACATGCGGCCGAGGAGGACCGGGGTGAACGGAAGCGGGCAGCCGACGAGCGCGTCGATGTGACCACGGCGCGCCTCGGCGTCGTCGCCCGCCCCAAGCGCGGCGAGGTGCTGCTCCATGGTGGCGTACTCGGCCTGGTGGGCGTGCGCTATCACGGGCTCGTCGAAGCAGTGGAACCGCACCTCGCGGGTCAAGTCGGCGATCACCGGGTGGCGATGCACGGTCGCGGCAATGAGGTGGTCGAGGCACGCCCGCAGGGTGTCACCGCCGGTCGCGGTCAGCGGCCCGGACGCCTGCAGCCAACGTTCAAGCACGGCGACCACCACTGGCAGCTGGGTGGCGACCCGCTGCTGCGACTGGAAGATCCAGTACAGCGCGTCGTGCAGCGCGGGGCCGGGCTCAAGCGTCTGCACGCCGTAATGGGCGAGCGCCCGCCGGAGGTCGGTCACGAAGCGGTCCGGCAACCCTTCTCGGACCGCGTCGAGTGAGCGGAGATAGGCGAAGAAGTGCTCCTGCGGGCTGCGCACGAGGAGGTCGCTCTCGTCTTGATGGTGCCGGCTCCGGAAGAGCACCCGAATGTCGGCGAACATCGTGATCAGGGCGATCTCGCGTTGGAGGACGTCGGGATCGGCAGCGAGTGCGAGACACACGTCGGCTTCGTCCTCGCAGGCGGCGCGTGCGTCGGCCGGATCCACGTCGTAGCCGAGGACGAGGTTGCGGAGCGTGAGCAGGTTGGCGTCGCAGCGCTCGACAGGTGTGCCTTTCGGCAGCTCGAGGGTGGCGGGTAGGTGGAGATCGGTGCCGGTGATGGTGGGCTCGTCGGCGTTCGGTTCGAGCCGTACCAGCACAGTCCCGGCCGGCACCTGCATATTCGCGGTGACGAGCACTTGACGCACCCGACCTGCGGTCTCGGCGGTGACGGTTGTTTCGAGCTTCATGGTCTCGACGACGGCCACCGCGTCGCCGACGGCGATCTGGTCCCCGGGCGCGACGTGCACCGATACGACCACACCCGACATCGGGGCGCGTACGAGGCTGCCGTCGTCGCCCACGAACTGGTGGGCGGCGCCGTCGACCTCGACGTCGTGGTGCGCGCCGGTGGTCGACGACACCACTCGGAAGTCGCGCCCGTCGACCGTCATTCTGCTCTCGAAGCGGCCCGTGCGGCGTAGGTCGACATCGGCGCTGGCGTTGCCGAGGCGAACGCGGTAGCGGATCGGTCCTGTGCGCGACACGTCGAGCAGGTAACGGCCGCGGCGATACCGCAGCTCGACCTGTCGCGAGTGGTCACTCGCCACCTGCGGGCGACCGCGCCGACCCCAGGCGAAGAAGCTGGCGTGGGCGCCCATCAGTTCGCGGTCGTACCCGTCGATTGCCGCTACCAGCAGGGCCAGCACCGCGCTGGATGGCTCGGAAAAATCGGCACCCGATGCCGTGGTCGACGTCGGTGCCAACATGTTGAGCAGCAGCCCGCGGTTGGTGGCGCCGCCCTCGACGACCACGACGGTTTCGGCCAATGCCCGCCACAGCCGCACGATGGCTTCATCCCTGTCATGTCCCCACGCAGTGAGGGTCGCGATCGCGCCACCGCTGTGGTGGGGAAGGGTGTCCTTCTCGGCGACGCTCCGGTCGACACGCACGCCCGGACCACCGGGTAGGCGCAACAGAGCGATCGTTCCTGCCGTTGGCGGTGAATGCCGCTCGGCGCTTTCAGCGCGCAGGCACACTGCTATCGCGTGACCGGTCGACGCCGGCGGCGCCTCGTCAAGGCGGCCCCCGTCGGCGACGTGGAGTTGCAGCTTGACAAGGTCGATCCCGGTGATCATGTCGCTGACGGCACGCCCGGCGTCGAGGCCCGGCCGCACGCCGACGAGCGACCAGGCACCATCGGCCTCGACAAGGAACGTCAGCGAGCACGCGCCGGGGACTGCGGTGCCGGCGAGCACGCGGTGGGCCTCTTCGCGAAGGCTCCGATCCACTTCCGGCCCGAGCTGCGCTGACTCGATCAGCGGCGTGCCTTCGCACAAACCGACGACCAATGCGGTGCCGCCGTCGTCGACGATGGCGTGCACGTCGATATGCCGCGCTTGCGCTGCCGCAGCGCTACGAGTGGTTTCGGAGGTCTCGGCCGCGGGCCGCGGCACGGACGCCGCTCCGATACGCCTGATCCCGAGGCGCGCGCAGCACCCGGCCAGCCCTGGCCACGCCTCCACCGATCCGGCGCCGTCCCAGACGGCGTCGACGTTCGCCGCCACGAGCGCCTGGTCCATCGCGGCCGCGTCGGCCCAGCCTTCACCGGCGACGAGTATCGCTTCGTCAGCTTCGCGGACCCACAGATTGCCGGCGTCCCCACTTCCATAAAGCGCAACGACCCGAATATCGCGGTCGTGCTGAAGGCGGTACTCGCGCACCGCCCGGATCAGACCCAGGGCCACCTCGCCGGCGTCGACTACGGCGATCCGGGTCAGCGACCCCGGCCCGGGGCGGCCGGTCACTGCATCGCCCGGCGCAGCGGCTCGAGCGCGTCCTCGTCGACACCACCCGGCAGGGCGATGGTCTCGTAGGCCTCGAGGGCGACGCGAACGTGCCCTGCGTCGTCGACCACGACAGCGTCGACGCCGCCGCCGTCGGCCCGTTGGGTCACCACTGCCCGCCACCTTCCCACAGGGTCGTCCACCGGAAGCACCAGCACGCGTCCGACACGGAGCGGCAGCGCCAGTCGGCCGGTCGTGCCGAGTTCGAGGATGCCCGCAGTCTGGAAGCACAACTCGATCAGCCGGGGCTCGGCAATGAGCGGTGTGTCGGTGGGTTGATGGTTGGCCGGGAGGTCGTTCGCTAGCAAACCGACCACTCGGTCGCCGTCGCGCCAGGCCGACTCGAGCACCCGGTAAGCCGGTCCGTGGAAGTAGACGCGGTAGATCTCCTCGGCGCTGACGACCGCACCGGTCGCCTCACCGGCCAGGTCAGCGAGGCGCGGCGCCGCCACGCAGCGCGCCAGCCGTACCTGACCGGTGAAATGGGTTGTTATCTGCTCGGGCTGGTTGGCCAGCGCCCGGCGGGCCAGCAGTCGGCAGTCGGCGACCAGCTCGTCGCCGGCCAGGCGCGGCCGGGCCACCAGCTCGAGTGTGCGAGGCTCGTCTCGGAAGAATTTGCACGGTGCCAGGAACGACACGTCCTCGACCGCGACGACCGTCCAACCGGTGGCCGACGCCGACGCCACTTCGGCGAAGCCCTCGATGCCCATCACGCCGGGTAGAACGGGCGTGCCGTCGATGCGATGATGGTCGAGGAAGCCCTGCTCGGCCGGATCGAGTGCGGTATGCACCGCTAGGCCGTCAGCCAACGTCCACCCGACGAACTCACCGAGCATCGGTCCGGTGACATCGATTGCCGAGCGGGCGACGGCGGGGTCGAGGCCGCCACGCTCGTCGTCCTCCGCCATCAGCTTGCCCAGGTTCCCGGCCACGACTACCTCGCGGCCCGGCCCGGCGGCGGTGATCTCGCGCCGCACGGCGGCCACTCCGATCTCCGGCGGCAGCATGTCGATGCCCGCCAGCGCCATCATCTTCGGGATCGAGCCGCGACTCGCCATCCCGATACCCGCCCACGCCGTCCAGTCGATGGCGATGCCACGCGTATCCGGCCGGGTGGTGCGCAAGCTCGCCACGCTCTTGCACAACAGGTCATTGGCCGCGCTGTAGTCGGTCTGGCCACCGTTCCCGAAACGGCCGGCGATGGAACTGAAGACCACAGCGGCCCCGAGCGGAATGTCCCTCAGGCCGTGCAGCAGATTGAACCAGCCGTCGGACTTGACGTCGAACACGAGGTCGTACTCCCGCGTCGGCTTGTCGTCGAGTGTGTGGCTGATTTCGAGGCCGGCGCAATGCAGCAGGACGTCGACACGAGCGTGGTTCGCTCGCACCTCCTCCAATGCGGCGTCGACTGCGTCGCCATCGGTTAGGTCGACCTGGTGCCAGCGGGCGGTACCTCCGGCGCGGTGGACAGCGGCGATGGCATCGGTGGCGGCCTTGGCCCGCTCGAGGCGAGCCAGTTCGCGCTCGATGAGCGCCGGGGTGGCCCGCTCGCCGCCGGCGGCGATCCGCTCGGCGAGGTCGCGCTTGAGTCCGTCGCGATCGGTGACGGACCGCTCGAGGTCGGGGTCGGCCGCGTCGGGTTCGGCGACGAGGTCGAGGAGGTGGAACGTGCCGCCGCACGCCGACAGGTCGGAGGTGATGGCCGAAACGATGCTGCCCGCGGCGCCGGTGATCACGAACACGCTGTCGGCTGTGAGCGACCGCTTGCGACCGCCGTCGACCGCCGGCTGGTCGGCGAGGGCAATGCTCCAGCGCTGCCCGCCGGCGTGACCGATCTCGACCGCGCCAGGATCCTGCAGCGTCTCGGCGACGAGGCGCTCGGCGATCATGGTGGCGTCGTCGCCGGAGCCGAAGTCGACCGCCTTCACCAGCGCGTCGGGGCGCTCGCGGGCGTAGGCCTTGCTGAAGCCGGTGACTGCACCGCCCATCGGCGCGCCGGCACCGGCGGGGCCGTAACCATGTTGTCCGCCGAGGCGGGTTGCGCTGACGAGGAAAGTGCCTGGTGGCGCAATGTCGCCGTACATCTCGCGCATGGCCGCGGCCAGAAGCTTGACGCGAACCCGAAGGCCCTCCCGCCACGCGTCGACGTCGAGCGCGGTGTGCGGGCCCTCGTCATCGAGCGCTGGCAGCCAGTACACGCCCGTGACCGGACCCGTGTCCCGCCAGGACGCGATTTGAGCGACGAGAGCGTCGGCTGCGGGGGTGTCATCGACGACGAGCGTCTCGACACCGAGTTCGTGCAGCCGTTCGACGAGGGCGCTTGAAACGCCACCGCTGTCGGCCAGCAAGACCACCCGGCTGCCGGCGCCGAGTGCGACGCCCGTCGATATGCACTGCTCGAGCGCGGGACGCAGGACCGCCACCGGGACGCGACGCGGGAAGCCGTCGAATTCCGCAACAGCAGTGTCGCTGTCGGTCTCGGTCTCGGTGGCCGTGGCGAGGTCGGTGTGGGTGTCGGTTGCGGCGGGTGTGAGTGTTGTGCGGTCGCGTACGAAGCCGACGACGTGGTTGATTGTCGGGTAGTCGCGTAGTTGCAGTTTGTCTTCGCGTTCGATGCCGTATTCCTCGCGGATCGTGGCGAACAGTTCGGCTTGTTTGACGGTGTCGATGCCGAGGTCGGCTTCCATGTCGAGGTCCATGGCCAGCATCTCGGCCGGGTAGCCGGTCTGCTCGGCGACCAGGGCGACAATTCGAGCGGCGACGTCGTCGACCGAGGCCGCTGCCGGCTCGGGTGCGAGCACCTCGGGCGCCGACGGCTCGGTCGGGGCCGTGGCGATCGGCGTAGGTTTCGGCGCCGGGGCCACCGGGACTTGCGGGGCTACCGGGACGACGAGCTGCTGCACTGTTGTGGTCGCGGCGGGGCCGTGATCGACGAGCCGCAGCCGGCGCTGCACCACTTCGAGTTCGGCACCAGCGTCTCCGCTGATGCGCTCCAGCCAGCCGGCGAATGTCGCCGGATCCACGACGCGGTAGGCGTAGCCGAGCTCGTCCGGCCGGCGGCGTTGACCGTCGGGCGCCGGCGTGCGGCGCAGCAGCGTCATCGAGATCTGTGAGCCGAACCCGGCGGCCAGCCGCAGGGCGTAGTCCACCGGGTACGACCCTCCCTTCGACAAGTTGAGCGGGCCGAGATCCGGATCGGGCTCGCGATAGTTGGCGACGGGCGGGACGATGCCGGTCTCGAGTGCCTTGATTGCCACGACGTCTTCGAGGCCGACAGCCATCGGGTGGCCGGTGAAGCCCTTGGTGTTGGCGATAACCACACGGTCGGCGTCTGCGCCGAAGACTCGCCGCAGGGCAAAGATCTCGGCCGAGGCGCTGCCGCCCCGGGCCGGGGTGTAGGTCTCGTGCGATATGAAGACAGTCGCCGCAGCGATGGCGTGCCGGTCGATGCCGGTGCGCGCCTCGGCGCCGGCGACCAGGCCCTCCATCACGTCGCCGATGTGGTCGATGTCGAGCCGCGTGCCGTGGAAGGCGCTGTTGGCGGTCACGGCTCCGAGCACTTCGCAGATCGGCTGCAGGCCACGCTGGCGCGCCGCGTCGGCGGCCTCTACCACGAACGCAGCGGCGCCCATTCCGAGAATCATCCCGTGGCGGCGGCGGTCGAAGGGAAGCGCGGCCGCGGCGACGTCGTCGTCGGTGGCCGCCGCCCCGCTGGCGAGGAAGCCTGAGCCGAACCAGCCGAGCAGCTCGTCGGAAGTGATGTCGTCGGCTGCCACCACGACCACCCTGCGGCACCGGCCGAGACGGATCCAGTCCTCGGCGATGGCAACGGCCTGGGTGGTGCTGGCGCATGCCGAATTGATCTGCGTGTTCGGGCCGCGGGCGCCGATGAGGTCGGCGAACTGCGAGTGCCCCATCGACAGGACGTGGAACAGGAAGCGGCGGTCGAAGCTGTAGGGCACGTCGTCGATGAGCTTGCCGAGGTCATGGAGCCGCCGGTCGATCTCCTCTAGCGCCGCGTCGGTGCCGTCGAGGTCAACCAGGCGGGCCCGGATGGCCTGCAGCTCTGTTCGCTCCTCGCGACGGGTCTGGTCGGTGGAGAACGCGTGCGCGTCGGCCGCAAACTCCTCGATCCCCGGGAAGGCGGAAGCAAAGATCACGCCCGTGTCGTCGCGCAACGCGTCGGGCAGCCCCCAGCGCTCGGGCAGATGGGTGCCGAGGTGGGTCGTCTTGTAGCGCATGGTCAGCGGGATGCCGGCGTCGCGCAGCGCATCGAGACCGGCCCCGATCGCCAGTTGGGTGTTGCGCCCGTAGGCGGCCACTCGTTCTGCGTTGACGCCGAACTCGGCGCCGAGGTCGAACTCACCCGCGCGGGCGGCCAGCCTGATCACGTCATTCGGGCTGTCGATCGTCTGGAACGACGCACCCTGGTCGCTCTTCACCAAGCGGGTGATGCGGTGCTCGAGCATCTCGTTGCGGATTCGTGTGGGGATCTGGTCGATGAACTGCTCGCCGTTGAGCAGGAGGCCGAGGTTGCCGTCGTCGAAGATGCGGGCGGTGCCAGGGGTGCCGAGCGCTGCGCCGGTGATGACGACGGGCTCGTCGGGGTCGCGGTCTCGACCGGCCGGGACGCGCTGCTCGGTGCCGGCGTAGACGGCTCGGCCGCGGTCGAGGAAGTCGGCGAACAGGTGGCCGAGTTCGAGGTAATCGGGCTCCAACGCCGGGGCAGCGCTGACGGTCGCCCGCGGTGTGGTCGCCTGCACCATCTCTACGGCGACGACCGGAACCGGCACTGAGATGGGTATTGGCATGGCTTCGGCAGTGCTGCCGCTTCCGAGTCCGGCGGCGTATAAGCCGCACAGCGCCTGGTTGAAGCTGACGATGTCACCGGGCTTCGGGTGGTTGGTGGCGAGGTTGACTATTTCACTGCGGTGTGGGCCGTGGCCGCTCGGGTCGGAGTCGAGGACGTCGGCGACGAAGCCGCGCAGCGCCCATTTCGGGCCTACCTCGACGAACACGGTGGCGCCGGCTTCGGCAAGGTTGTGCAGCCCGGCGACGAACTGCACCGGCGACGCAACCTGCCGGGCCAGGAGGTCGAGTATTTCGGGTGCCACGCCGGGCCCGCTCGGATAGAAGTCGCCCGTGACGTTGGAGATGATCGGCAGCACAGGTGCCCGCAACTCGAGGCGCTCGAGAGTGCGGCGAAGGGGCTCGGACGCCGGAGCCACTATCGATGTGTGGAATGCATGGCTCACCGGCAGGCGGGCGGTCGTCAGCCCGCGGTCGTTGCAGGCCTGCTCGGCGGCGAGCACCGCGTCGGAGGCACCGCCGATCACCGACTGGGTGGTGGAGTTCACATTGGCGACGACGACGTTGCCGTCGATAGACGCGACGATCTCCTCGACGGTCTCCAACGGTCCCATCACTGCGACCATCAGTCCGGGGTCGTCGATCGACAGGTTGGCCATCTCGTGACCGCGGGCGCTGACCGCCTCGAGGGCGGCAGGGAACGACATGGTGCCGGCGGCGACGAGCGCCGCGTACTCACCGAGGCTGTGACCGATGACCATGTCAGGGGTGACGCCGTACTCGCCCAGCAGGCGGGTGAGGGCGATGTCGACGGCGAGCACCGCAGGCTGGGTGATCTCGGTGCGGCGGAGCTCCTCCTCGGCGTCGGCCATTCGCTCGGGTGAGGCCGGATCGACGAAGATCACGTCGCTCAGCGGTCGCCCCAGCAACGGGGTCATCACCTCGTCGGCCTCGACGAACGTGGCGGCGACCACCGGCTCGCTGTCCCGCAACCTGGCAATCATGTTGACGTACTGCGAGCCCTGACCGCTGTAGAGGAACGCCACCTTGCCCGCCGGGCCGCTCCCGCGGAATATGCCGCGGCCCTGGAGCAGCTTCCACGCCAGGCCACCTCGGGCCAGAGCGTCGAGCGCCTTCGCCGCCTTGTCGGCCAGTTCGGCCGCGTCGGC
>JANNHY010000346.1:0-8218 GCA_031404635.1 Ilumatobacteraceae bacterium | reverse complement strand
CGCCTCCTTGTCGACCTTCATGATGAAGGTGGTATGTGGAGGTCGCGTGGAGACGCGGTGCAGGCGGAGCGGTTTCGACAAGACAGGCGCATGCCGCACGTTGCGGCGAGATGGTCCTGGTGACAGGGTGTACTTGTGACTGCAACGGTACTGGTGGTCGAAGACGAGCTGAAGATCAGGGAGTTGGTCCGGCGCTATCTGGAACGCGAAGCCCTAGCTGTGCTGACAACCGGCTCGGGCGCCGAGGCGTTGACGATGCTGGAAACACAGCAGATCGACTTGATCGTGTTGGATCTCAACCTGCCCGATGTGAGCGGTGAGAGCATCGCTGCAGAGGTTCGCTCCCGATCTGCGATCCCGATCCTGATGCTCACCGCGAAGTCGACCGAAGCGGACCGGATCCGAGGCCTCGAACTCGGAGCCGACGACTACCTGACCAAGCCGTTCTCGCCCCGGGAGCTGGTACTGCGAGTCCAAGCGGTGCTCCGGCGGAGCCAATTCGCCACTACCTCGGACGCACCGGCCTCGTTCGGGGCTGGCACGCTCGTCATCGACGAGGTACGCCACGACCTGAGCGTGCGTGGACGATCCGTCGAACTGACGCCGACCGAATGGGCGCTGCTCGTCGCGCTGACGGGCACGCCTGGGCGGGTATTCTCCCGTGCTGAACTGATCAACCGGCTCCGGGGCTACGAGTTCGACGGGTACGAGCGAACCGTCGACTCGCATGTGAAGAACCTCCGGCGCAAGATCGAGCTCGACTCCCATGAACCCGCGATCGTTGAGACGGTCCTCGGCGCCGGCTACCGGCTTGGAGTTCAACGTGATCGGTAGGCGACTGCTCAGCCCGCTGGGCATAAGACTGACCCTCGCATTCCTGGCGGTTGCAATGGCCGCGGTCGCGGTGTTCGCCACGCTGATCGTGGTGGCGTCGCGCTCGGAAGTTTCCGTGTTGTCCGACCAGCACCGCCGCGAAGACCTCTCGGCGACCGCGGCGGCGGCGGCCGAGTCCTACGTCCGAGCCGGTGGCTGGGCTGGCGCCGACCTCTTTCCCGTGGCCTCTGTGGCTGCTCGCGGGCGGGCCACGCTTGTCGTGCTCGACGCTGACGGCGCGGTGGTCGCTGCGCCCACAGACGAACTGGCCACGATGATGGGGCGCATGCACGGCCTCGCCGCCGTCGACGCCGTACGCGGTGATCCTGTGTCGCAGGCCGTAGTCATCGATGGCCGAACGGTCGGCGCGGTGATGCTTCGCTTCCCGACCGAGACCACGGATGCCGAACGCCATGTCCGCGACGCGCTTTCCCGAGCGGCGCGCACGGGGATCCTCGTCGCCGGCGCTGTCGCGTTGATCGTTGCCATCTATGTCTCCGTGCGTGTCACCCGACCTGTCACCGCTTTGACCAGTGCAGCCGGAGACCTTGCTGCCGGTCGTCGCGACACCCGCGTCAACCTCACCGACGCGCCCGGTGAGCTGCACAGCCTCGCCGACGCGTTCAACGAGATGGCCGACAACCTCGACCGTGAGGACCAGCTCCGCCGCAACCTGCTCGCCGATGTCGCCCACGAGCTGCGCACCCCGCTGACCATCCTGCAGGGCAATACCGAGGCGTTGCTCGACGGCATCGACGAACCCACACCCGCGGCCATCGCCTCGCTCCACGACGAAGTCGTCCGACTCCGTCGACTGGTGGCCGATCTCGAAACCCTCGCCGCCGCCGAAGCAGCCGGGCTCCGACTGCACACGGTGCCCGTCGACCTCGCCGACATCGTCCGCACCACCGTCGATCTCCTCGGTCCGCTCGCCGAGGAGCGCGGCATCACCATCGACGTCGTTGGTGGTTCGGCGCCGGCCATCGCCGACCCGGATCGCTTTCAGCAGATCGTCATCAACCTCATCACCAACGCGGTGAAGTTCACACAGCCCGGCGGCCGTGTCACCATCACCACACAAACCGGCGATCATCGGGCGATTCTCAAGATCGCCGACACCGGCCCAGGCCTGGGCGACGACGAGCTACCGCACCTGTTCGAGCGATTCTGGCGCGGTCACGCCGCCACAAAGGCCTCAGGCACCGGCATCGGCCTCGCCGTGGTCGCCGAGCTGGTCGCCGCCCACCACGGCACGCTCGACGCCGCCAACCGAACCGAGGGCGGAGCCGAGTTCACCATCACCCTGCCGTCGAACCGAGAGCACGCCACGGCCACGCCGCACTGAGGGTAAGCCCTGCACCAGGACCGACAAGCGATGTGTCATGGATGGTGGCCGCGACCGGGTTGGACGAGGCCTGATTCGTAGGCGTAGATGACGGCGTGGACCCGGTCGGCGAGGTCGAGTTTCATCAGGACGTGGGAGACGTGGGTCTTGGCGGTGGCATCGCTGATGAAAAGGTCGCTGGCGATTTGGGCGTTGGAGAGGCCTTCAGCGAGGAGGGTGAGCACTTCGACCTCGCGTGGGGTCAGCGCTCCGAGTGCCCCCGTTGGCGGCGTCGGTGGGGGTGCCCGTCGGGCGAACTCAGCGACGACCTTGCGGGTTATGGAGGGTGCCAGGAGAGCGTCGCCAGCGGCGACGATACGAACGGCGGCGATGAGCTCGCCGGGGGGCGCGTCCTTGAGCAGGAAGCCGCTAGCGCCGGCGTGAAGAGCTTCGTAGACGTATTCGTCGAGATCGAAGGTGCTGAGTACGAGGACCCGGGTGAGGTGGGGGTCATCGTGGAGGAGACGGCGGGTGGCCTCCAGCCCGTCGAGCTGGGGCATGCGGACGTCCATGAGGACCACGTCGGGATGATGCTGGTGAACGGCGGCGATGGCTTCAAGGCCGTCGCCGGCCTCGGCGACCACCTCGAAGCCGGCCTCGGCTTCGAGGATGCGGCGGAATCCGGCGCGGACGAGCCGCTGATCGTCGGCGATGACCAGCCGCAGTGTCATTGCCAACTCGGCGTCAATGGCAGCCGGGCGCACACCGCAAACCCGCCTTCGGCACTGCGACCGGCGTCGAGCACCCCGCCGTAGAGCGACACCCGTTCTCGCATCCCCACCAACCCGTGACCGGTGCCGTCGCCAATGGGCGCGCCGGGCCGACCGTCGTCTCGGATCTCGAGTTCCAGTACGTGAGCCGCATAGCGAATGGTGACACATGCGTGCGCACCGTCGGCGTGCTTGAGGGTGTTGGTGAGTGCCTCCTGCACGATCCGGTAGGCGGCCAGATCAATCCCGGGGGGCAGCGCCGTCGGTTGACCAACGACTCTGATCTCGACCCGAAGGCCAGCCGCGCTCATCTGGTCACCGAGCACGTTCACCTGGGCGATACCGGGCATCGGGGTCAACGTCGGTTCGTCGTCGGCACGGCGCAAGATGCCCAACAGGTGACGCAACTCGACGAGCGCTTGACGCCCGGCTGTCTCGATCGAGCCCAACGCCTCGGCGGTGTCGACATCGTCCGCTTTGAGGGTGTGCAGCGCTGCTCCCGCCTGGATCACCATGACGCTGACACTGTGGGCAACGACGTCGTGGAGTTCGCGGGCGATGCGGGCCCGCTCGTCGGCCACCGCAGCCCGGGCGTTCGCCTCACGGTCCTGCTCCAGTTGCTCGGCGTGCCGTTCGAGCTGGGCGACTCGCAACAATCGTTGACCGAACAGGCGGCCCAACCACCAGAAGATTGCAACCGCCACCCAGAACCCGAAGTCCATTCCGGTGTCATCGAGACGGTGGAGGACAACCTCCGCCACGAAGGCCGCGGACATGACCGTCACCCCGGTGACGATCTGGCGGTGCTGACGGGCATAGGCGCCGAACGAGAAAACGGCTACGAGCAACCCCAGGAACAAGCTCAGCCCTCCGCCCTGCCCCGAGTCGCCGGCCGCGATCCCCAGAGCCACTGCCCCGATCACCACGACCAGCACGGCCACGGGAGCCTGGCGCCGCCACGCCAATGGCAGCGTCACCAACGCTACTGCTACCGCCGACACCACCAGCGCGGGCGTCGGCGATGGCCCCCGGGAGAGCCACAACTCGATCTCGCCGGCGACAAGTAACAGCCCGGCGCCGACCACATCGACCTCGCGGCGTGCGGCGAGCACACGGAGGTGGTTTTCCCAACTGGCCTTCACGTCGCCACGGTAGCCAGCCGGTCCGTGTGCGACATCAGCCTTGCGGGCGAAATGTCACTAGAGCGTCCTCAGCACATCTGATGAGGATCTACACCATCGAATCCCCCGGCGGGACCACACGAATATCGCTCCCAGCGCCGACGACAGAGGCGCCACCGCGGCTCACTCTGGACAAGCGGCCCTGCCAGGGCCAACACAATAGGAGAGAACCGTGATATCCACCCACACGACACAACAGTTCATCGCCGGCATTCGACGCCGACCGCCGACCCGATCGACGTCATCTGGCCAAGAGCGCCCGCCAAGGGCGCGCCGCTCCCGGCTGGCGGCAGTCGCCCTCGCGGTGGCCGTCCCCCTCGTGGTGACGTCGCCGGCCGCCGCCACAGGGCGCGTCGTCCACCCGGGCGAGTCGATCCAGGCGGCGATCGACTCAGCCCGTCCAGGCGACACGATCAGGCTGGCACCCGGCACGTACTACGAGAGCATCACGATTGCCACCGACGGAGTCACTCTCGTCGGCGCCGGATCCGACAACACGCACATCCGTCCCCCGGCAGAATTCAACGACCCATGCGCCGCCCAGCATTTCGGGGTGTGCATCGTCGGCCAGCTTGACGAAAACTTCAACGTGAGCCGACCAGTCAACCGAGTCCGCCTCAGCAACCTATCGGTGAGCGGGTTCGCCGGCGTCGATGAGACCGGAGAATCGGTGGGCGTCGGCGTCTTCGTCCTCGGTGGCCGCGACACGACCGTCGACCACGTCGTCGCCGCTGACAACGGCGTGTTCGGGTTCACCAGCATCTTCTCCAGCGGAGATCGCTATCGGAATGACACGGCGCACAACAACGGCCTCGCCGGCTTCCAAATCGCCCTCAGCGTGGGCCCTGGCAACAGACTCCAAGACGTCGACGCCTACGCCAACCGCTACGGCATCTTCGTCCACGGCGCCTCTGGAGGCATGATCGTCGATGCCGACCTTCACGACAACTGCCTCGGAGCCCTGTTCGCCGGCCACGACATCTCCCAGTGGGAGATGAAGCGCTCGGAATTGCACAACAACAACCGCGTGTGCGGCGCCACCCCGGGCGGGGATCCAGCGATCTCGGGCGGCGGCGTCGCGATCCTCGGTGCCGACGACATCACGATCCGCCTCAACACGGTGACAGCGAATCGTCCGGCGGCCGAATCCGCCTTCGCCGGCGGGATCATCGTCGGCTCCGGGCCCGGCGACCCATCGAACAACGTCACGGTGACCAGGAACGAGGCCGCAGGCAACACGCCCGCCGACATCGTCTGGGACGGCACCGGCACCGCCATCAGCTTCGCGAGAAACGACTGCGACACCTCCACGCCGGGAGGGCTCTGCAGCTGAGCATCCATCCGCCACGGTTGCCCCGGGGAACCGGCAAGTTCCCCGGGGGTTTGCCGATCATCGACCGAGCAAGTCCAATGAACGACGTCATCCGTCCGATCTCGCCGCAATGGATCGGTCAGCGTGCTGCGTTTACCATGGCGGCGACGGGACTCAGCTGCAGCACCGCCGGCATCCGGCGGGTGAGTGCGCTCGGTCCGGCGAAGTTGAGCCGGCCCGTCCGGACCGCATCCCTTACCGGCAAGCGCCCCAACCACACCTGATAGAGCGATCCGAGGTCGGACGTAATCGTGACATCGACCTCGAAGCCGGGATCGGCCAGGCACACCGATGGACTACCTGACTCGATCACGACCCAGAACCGTCTCGGATCGTCGGTGAACCGGATGTTCAGAACCTGTCGCTTGCCCGGGAACTCGGACGTGTCGAGACGAGTGTGCATCCACCACACGAGGACCTCTGCGTCGAGTTCGTCAGGGTCGGGGTCACCGAAGGTCCACTGCGCACCCCACTTGCCGATCCCGAACACGATCGGTTCGAGCCCCCGCCCCGCCTCGGTGAGCAGATACTGGCTACCTAACCGCTCGACGAGGCCGGCCCGTTCGAACTGACGCAATCGCTTGGTCAGCAGGCTTCGTGAGAGGCGCGGAAGACCGCGGGCGAGGTCGTTGAACCGGGTCGCGCCGACCAGCATGTCGCGTACGATCAACAGCGACCAGCGCTCGCCGAGTACGTCGAGGGCTCGCGAGATCGGGCAGTACTGCCCGTAGCCGGCATCGTGCTTCCCCATGCATCACCTCGAAAAGAAAAGTGCCCAGGTGCAGATAATAGACCAGCTAGGTCCACTTTCTGGACTATCCCCGGTCGCAACCATTCAATACCCTCGACAACATGACGATGACAGCCACTCCCATCACCACGAACACGGCAACTGACTGGGTCGGGCTCGCCCGCGACGTCGGCGCGGCCCTTCAGTCCGGGGCCCCCGAGCAGGACCGCAGCGGTGAGCTCTGCGTCGCCGCGTTCGAGAACCTGAGGGCGGTGGGGATTACCAGCGCCTTGGTGCCGATGGAGTTCGGTGGCGGCGGCGCGTCACACGCCGAAATTGGCCAGGTCCTGCGCGAACTCGGTCAGTATGACCCGTCGACGGCCGTGACGCTGTCGATGCACACCCATCTCCTCGCCGCGCAGGTGTGGCGACATCACCACGGGATGGATGCTGAGAAGGTGTTCCGGAAAGTGGTCGACGACCGCGCCATCCTGATCAGCACCGGAGCTTCGGATTGGCTCGGCTCCAATGGCAGCGCTCGGCGAGTCGACGACGGCTTCCGAGTCAGCGCCCGCAAGGGACCGGCCAGTGGGTGCGAGGTCGGCCACATCCTCGTGACGAGCATCCGTTGGGACGAGGCACCCGACGGGCCGCAGGTGCTGCACTGCACCGTTCCCTTCAGCGCCGACGGTGTCAGTATCGATCTCACGTGGGACACCCTCGGCCTGCGCGCCACCGGTTCTCACACCGTGGTGCTCGACGACGTGTTCGTGCCCGACGCTGCAGTGGCACTCACCCGCCCCGCCGACCTATGGCACCCGGTCTGGAACACCGTGGTCGGCGCGGCGCTGCCGCTGATCATGTCGGCATACCTGGGAATCGCCGATGCCGCGGTCGAGTTGGCCGGTACCGCGGTATCCGGTCGTTGCGAACCGCACGTGTTCCAACTGATGGGTGAGATGATCAATGCTCACACGACCGCCGCCGATGTCATCGCAGCAATGTTCACTGACTCCGACAACCTGCAGTTCCCCAACACCGACCAGCACGCCAGTCGCACCCTGAGCCGTAAAACGGTGGCCACCGATGCCCTGATCGACACGGTACGCCTCGCTATCGAGGTCACGGGCGGCGTCGGGTACACGCGGAGCTCCGACATCGAGCGGCTCTATCGCGACGTCCACGGCTCCCTATTCCATCCGCTACCCCGCGCCAAGCAGACCCACTTGACCGGGAGGGTGACGCTGGGCCTGAGCCCGGTGGCATGAACGTCGCGGGGACCCTTGTGGATCTCAGGAGTCGAGGTCCTCGGGCACGCCTCGGCGGGCTCGACGGCCGCTTCGGCGACGCGCCACAAGGTCGAGACCCAAGCTACCCACGACGGTAGGGACCGTGAGGGCCAGCAGACGAGCGTCGCCGGTGAGCTCCGGAACGACGAAGATTGCCACCCATGGTGCGTGCGCGCCGACCACGACAGCGACAGCCATCAGGGCGAGCACGGCGTTCCAGCGGGCATCGCCGCTGTCGATTGGCCCGAGGTTGAATGCATGTGCCAACAGCAGCCCGGTGCCGGCGGCGATCGCCAGCGATGGCGTGAAGACACCACCGGGAGCGCCGGCTGCCAGCGTCGCCAGCGTCGCGACCAGCTTGCCGACGACCATCACCACGGCAATCGATACCGTGGCGCCCAGCGCGCTCCGGCGGATGACGTCGAGCCCGTTGCCGGCCGTCAACGGCACCATCGCAACCATTCCGCCGGCCAGCGCAGAAGCGACTATGCCCGTGACGCGCCGATGTCGGCGGATGAACCCACCCGGATGGATCGCGTGGCGGCGTAGCTCGAAAAACAGTCGGGTGATGTGTTAGACCGGCACGAGCCCGGCATGCGCGTGGCCGTGCGCTGACCACGACAACGCACCTCCCTTGGGCAACGGCGTCTCGGAATGCATCACACCGGCCGAAACAGCG
>JANNHY010000345.1:0-5963 GCA_031404635.1 Ilumatobacteraceae bacterium | reverse complement strand
GGTAGAGGTCCCGGGTTCGAGCCCCGTCACGCCCACCAAAGTGCTCCTTGAGCAGGTACTTTAAGCGTTGACATACCCAACCGATGGCCAAGGTAAACCGCCCGGGGTTTGATGACTGCTCGTGTTATTGGGTGACGACCTCGATGGCCGTCGGGATTTGACTTTAGTGAGTGGCCTCGAACTCGGCGGGCGGCGTAGACCCGAACGCCGTCCGTCAGCCATGTGGGGTCTTGGGTTTGGTGTGGACCAGTGAGACTCTGGCTCGCCGCTATGCCTCGACCGCGCGCCCAAGTGACATTGGCCACGACCGCCTGACACAGATGGGTACGGTGTTGGTAATGCGGCTCCGGTTCGTAAGTTGGAACGTCGCAGGCCGCAAGCTTTGGGCCGAGCACCTCGATGATCCTGAAGTCGATGTGGCACTGCTTCAGGTAGTGAGAGCGCCGCTACCGGGGGTCGTGCCTGAGATAGTTCCCGGCTACCCGAATCGCGTGCCGTCGCAGTAGTCGTCAGCGGCTCGCGAAACGTCACCCCTCGATGTCGGGGCAGGTGTCGTGGTACGTGGCGAGATCGCCAATGTAGGTGTCCCATTCGGCCTGGGTTAGGTTGCGATCAGCCAATTCGCAGGCGGCCGCCACCCAGTGCTGCGGATCGAGGTCCCACACGAGAATTCCGTCGTCGAAGCCGCCGCCGATCGCGACCTCTTTTCCGTCCGCTCGCATCGCACTCGCGACAACCTCGGTGTCGAACGTGGTCAGGCGGTCGCCGAGCTGCTCGCCGGTTGCGACGTCGTACAGCGTGAAGGAGTGATCACCGCCTCTGGCCAAGGCGAGTGATCCGTCTGCGCTGACCTGGATTTCGGTGTCGCCGCGTGTGCCGCTCAAGACATGGAGGACCTCCAACGTCTCGGAATCGTAGATGGTCACGCGGCCCTGAAAGTCGGCAGCGATGATCGTGCCGCCGGGAGCGACGACGGCGCTCTTGGGCGTTGTCGTGCCCAGCGCGCGGTTGCCGACGATCTCCGCCAACAGGTCCCCTGAACGACCATCGACGACGGCCACCCCGTTCCGTGATTCCATCGTGATCACGAGTCGCGATCCGTCGTCGGTCGCTGAAGCGGTCCGCAGCCAGGTCAGACGAAACGTCGGCTCGACTCGCTGCAGAGTTTCCTTGTCGATGGCCCAGATCTCGCTCTCGAAGTTCGTCGAGTCGCCTTGGGTGTGCCGCATCTCCATCCAGAGCGTTCGCTTGTTCTCGAAGGTGATGGCGGTGCAGCTCGATCGCTCGAAACAGCGCCAGTTTCCCTGGAACGCGAAGGACTCGTCGACCGGGAACGAGAGGTTCGACGGTCGAGTGGCGCCCGTATCGAGGTCATATCCGACGATCGTCTTTATGCCGTCGGCAGTGAGGCTGGCGCCGATCAACGTGCGGTTGCCCGACCACCATGCCGCGACGAATCCATCGAGTGGGTCGATCACCTCGCCTGTTGCTAGGTCGAGTACTACCGGGTCGTCAGGAGTCTGGTCGAACGCAGCGGGTTCGCGATACGCGATCAGCAGCTTGCCATCCGGACTGTAGGAAACGGGAGTGTGACCGCTGGCGATTCGCCTGCTGATGAGTCCGGACCCGTCGACCCGCCAGCGGGAGACGATCGGCACTTCATCCGCGAAGCTGACCAGCTCGGTGTCGTTGCGGGCCATCCACAGCGACCCGACATTCCCATTCTGGGCGTCGATGATGCGGATCAGTCCGCCCGTGGAGACCTCATGCTCTTCCAGACGTCCGAACGGATCGCCGCAATAGACGCGATCAGTGCGGGCGGCAACGACGCACGGAGTTGCAGCGGCGCCTGTCGACTGCCGCAGGTTCAAAGTCCATATGGTTGTGCGCGAGGACACATCCAACCCGATCGTGCCCGTCAGACCCTGACCGACCAGCCCTTTGCCATCGTCGAAGGGCACGTCTGGGCCGGAGGTGCTAACCGCCACCCGGGCGCACATCGAGCTGTACCGCCACCACATGGAACAACGCGGTCTCGCTGCTTCGACGATCGACCGTCGTCTGTCAACGGTGTGCGGGTTCTACCGCTTCGCTCACATCGACGGGCGGATCGTCTCCAACCCAGCGCAGTACGTCCGCCGCCCGAAAGTGCATCCGAGCGTGCGTGAACGCTCTTGACAACAAGCCCCTTTTGGCTAGAGTTCGTCCGATCATGGGCGGGTACGTGGCGTTCTCATTGATAGTGACGGTGCTGCTGATACCGCTGACGTTGAAGCTTCTACGACCTCTGCGGAGTAACCCAAGCAACCCCTACAAGTTCGCCAAGCCCCACAGCTTGGCCACCTTGGAGTCATTCACCGGCTACGCCTCAGAGTTCGGCAGTTGGACGCAGACCAAGACGTACATCGACCTCGGCGACACTGTCACGGTCACCGGCAGCGGCGGCGTGTACCGCGGGACGGTCACCCGCAATGTCCTCAAGTCGACGTCCCTGCACACCGAGTTCTTCCTCAATCGACCGGATGGAACCTCGCAACGAGTGCACTTGAAGACCGTAACTAAAGGACGTGCTTCATTCAAAGTGCCGTACATCGGGGCGGGCCAACTCGTGTCGGTGGTCTGGGACAGTGCCAAGGGCATCAAGTCGACCGCGATCATCCGCAACCACAGCACGAGGGAGACCGCCTACGGATCGGAGCAGGTCTTCGGCCCTGCGCTGGGCGGTTTGCTGTGGAGAACGTTGGGTGGCGGGGGCTTGGGGTTGCTCGTGCTCCTTGGTCTGTTCGCGTTCCCGCTCGGAACAGCACAGGCGGTCTTCTTCTTCATCCTTCAGCCGATCCGGGTCTCCGGGTTCAAGCGGAAGGGTGCGGCGCCCTTGATTCAGGCGCTCGACCAACGTGCCGCCGAGGTTGCGGCACAGGCCCGCGCCACTCAGCCGCTCGCTGCGCCTCAGCCCTTCGCCGCGCCTCAGCCGCTCGCCGCGCCACCGCAACGGTCGGCGAGCGACGAACTGAGCCGATTGTACGAGTTGTATCAGCAGGGGGCCATCACCGCCGACGAGTACGAACGGGCGAAGCAGGCCGTCCTCAAGGCCTGACGAGGCCGCGAGAGGGACGCCACGTTGTCGCCCCACGGCAAAGCCAGGCCCTCGAGACATTCTTGAAGCCAATCAAGAAACGCATCCCAACACGAGCCGCTCGCCGGCGGTGTCGAGCAGCATCAGCCCGCGCAGCGTGGCGGCCACATCGGTCGAGATCACGACGCGAACGGCTTCGGTAGGGCGCGGATCGATGCTGCGCGGCGGTCAGCAAGCGTTCGCCGGTGGTCGCTTGGTCGTTTGACCTCAAGACATCCAGTCATCGAACACCCGAGTACCGCGCCGACCGCCTGAGCGAACGGCACGCACGCGACAAAAATTAGACGGCCGAGATTGCGCACGATTCATCTCCCGTGGGGCGGATGTCGGCTTATGGTTTGCCTCACTTCTTGGCTCGTCCACCGAGTCCGGCTAGCACTCGCCAAGGAGTGCGTACAACTCACGCTCGCTCGTGGTCGAGAAGCCGTCGTTGCTTGGATCCTCGCCGGCGATTGACTGCCACATGTCGCGCTGGTATTCGAGGTAGGCGCGTGAGACCGTGCAGTCAGCACCCTGGGAGATCAAGTACTCCAGCACCTCGCGATCCTGGTCGCTTGGTCCGTAGTACGCGGCTCGCTCCACGATCCAGAACATCAGCGGACCGGTGAACTGACCTCCCCAATATCCGCCGGTGTAGTTGTCCGGCGCGAGTTCGGATTCGAACATCGTCGGCAGTAACTCCGAATAGGAAGCTAGGAGATACCCGTCAACCAGATCCTCGTCCAGGTTGAATCCATTCGCCTCAAAGGTCTGTAGGAGGGCGATCGGGTCACCGTTCATGTCACCTTGGAATCCGAAGAGGATCGCGCTCGCGCCCTTGTGCAGGGTCGTGGCCTCCATTCCCGACTCCAGGTACAGCTCGGTGATGTCTGTGGCCCGCTCGAAGATGGTGTCCACGAATCCCTCTACTGACCACTTTCCTGTGAGACGGGCGATCTTCGCCCTGGGATCACTAGGTTCGCCGCCCGCTACGGCGGCAATGTTGTCGCCGAGGTCTTCGACGTTTTCGTTCAGGGCTCCCAACTGCTTGGACGTCGCCGCACTCTGATCTTCCAACGTCTTCTGGAAGACGGCCTGGTTGTCTTGGAATGCGCCCTGATTCAGCAGGATCGTCGCCTGGGTCTGCTGAATGGCGATCTGCGTCTCTTCGGTGGCAGGGGGGTCGAAGAGTTGGGCGACGAGCGCGACGAGGGAGAATGCCTGGAACACCATCCCGGTGAGCGCACCCACGACCCGTGGCGATCGCCATCGTGCCCAGCTGCGTTCTGTCCAGGGGATGACCTCCTCTGATGCGAGTGCGGCGACGACGAATAGCAGCAACATCACGATCACGATCGGCGTGCGCCACGCATCGAAGGCATCGGCGGGCAGCACACCGAGTGCGAACAGCGTCAGGACGACCAGAAGCGGCAGTTCGAGAAGCACGGCAAACCAGAAGCCGACCGTCTTCGCCTTGCCCAAGTTGCGCCGACGCTGGAGTTCCCGCAGTGCCAACAGGTCTCCTGGGCGGTTCGCCCACTCCTTTGAGGCAATGATCACGTCGAGGTGGGCGACGATGACTGTCGCACCGGCGACCTCGAAGTCGACGGCCGTGCGGGCGACTTCGTCGTAGGTCAGTCGACGCCCGTCGCCTACGGCGATGTCGTTGAGGACGTCGAACCCTCCGGCGTCGGTCATCCAGGTGGAGGTCGCTATCCCGCCGAGGGTGTGGTGATCGATGATGACGGGCAGGGCGGCGGCTTGGGCATCGGTCAGACCTTCGGTGCGAAGGCGAGCGTTGAGCTCCCGCATCGCCTCGCCGAGCCGATCGAGGTTCTCTGCTGTTCGCCTGGCGAGGCAGCCGGGGTTGCCAGTCACGTGGTTTGCTCCGTACAACCTGGCTGCTGGTCCCCCGACGAGGATGAACTCGACGCGATGGCGGTCGAGGACCTCGATAACCCGTTCTAGGTCGAATGAGGCTCCTTCAGACGGCTGGCTCATGCTGGCGCACCGCCTTCAACTCATCGAGCCACGCGACCAGCTTCTCGGGGGTGTCGAGGCAACGGCCGTCCGCGGTGATGCATACGTCGTCAGGCCAGGGTCGGGTGCGTTCCGCTCGGGACAGGAACGCGTTCAGCTCGCCCTTCCGAAACGTAGTCTTCATGCCGAGGATCCTAACCTGGCCTTTTCATAGGGTTGAGCAACGGCGAACGCTCCACCGCTTGCCGGCTGTCAGAGGTGGTGGTGCCCCCTTTGGGCGAGGTTTGCATCCGCAGTTCTGGTGATAGCCGTTCTCATCGAAGCCGACAATCGTGGTCTGGGCCGTCACCTTGTTGTTGTGTGTTGTGAAGGAGTCCCATCTCGTGGTGTAGGAGTTGGTGGCCGTTGAGCAGCATTCGAGACACACCGCAATGTGGTCCTGAGTGTGTCCTGTGAGTGGCCACCAGCGGGATGGCCGCCCGGGATTATGGGACTGTGACGACTTGGGCCGTTCCCGAGGTCGACGGCGATCAGCGGGTTACGGCGCTCGGGTGATGTGCGGTCGGCGATCGATTGAGGCGGGAGCGTTCGGCCCGGTCGCCGAAACGCGTCGGTCGCTCGACGATGTCGTGAGTTCCTGACCTCAGTGCGTGACCGCCGAGCAATGAAATCAGGCTTCGACCGCCGGGATTATCGCGTGGTCATGCCACGTGGGAACGCCGGTAGTGGGCGTCTCGGGATCACCTTCGGAAGCGCCGCCGACGGCGGCGATCCTGACCCGTCGCCTGGGTCGAATCTTGTTTCTCGCGGGCCTGCTCCTGAGCAAGGAAGGCCTGATACCGACGGTTCTTGCGTCCATGATCTTCGA
>JANNHY010000344.1:0-1623 GCA_031404635.1 Ilumatobacteraceae bacterium | reverse complement strand
GACGTTGCCGCGCCCGCTCACGAACACTCGGCACATCGGCCGCCACAGTACCAGTGGTCGTTAGCATCGACGACCATCAGCCCGCGATTCTCGATCATCACCCCCGTCTACGATCCGCCACTCGGGGCATTCTTGGCATGTATCGACGGCGTGCGGTCGCAAACGTTTGACAATTGGGAATGGTGTGTCGTCGACGATTGCTCGGCACGGCCAGAGGTGCGTGCCGCCCTCGAAGCCCTTGGCCGGCAAGACCCGCGCATCCGCGTCGTTCACCGATCCACGAATGGGGGAATCGTTGCGGCCTCGAACGACGCCCTGTCGATGGCCTGCGGCGAGTTCGTCACCCTGTTGGATCACGACGATCGGCTCGTGCCCACGGCGCTGGAGCGGATGGCGTCGACCATCGACTCCACCGACGAGGTCGACTATGTGTACAGCGACGAGGCTCACGTGCTCGCCGATGGCCGCGAGTCGGCTCACTTCCTCAAGCCCGATTGGTCGCCCGAAAGATTCCGATCGTCGATGTACACCTGCCATCTCTCGGCGCTGCGGCGCGAGGTTGTCGCCGAGGTCGGCGGGTTTCGAACCGGCTTCGACGGGTCACAGGATCACGACCTGATCCTGCGGGCCACGGAGCTGATCGCCGCGCGCGGCCGCAGGGTTGTCCACCTTCCGTACCTGTCGTATCACTGGCGCAACATCTCCAGTTCCGTGTCGCGGGCAACTTCGACGCTCAACAACGCCGTCGCCCGTGGACGCCAAGCCGTGCAGGAACAATCCGACCGGCTGGGCTTGGATGCCAATGTGGTTCATGGTCCGGTGGAAGGCACCTACCGCCTGCTGCGCACCGTCCCCCCGCAAACGCCCATCACAGTCGTCATGCCGACACGAGCCGAGGGCGGCGCCTCGCGGCCCTACCGGCTGGCCGCGGCAACCACGATCGAGTCGCTGCGCACTACACACCCGAACACTCGACTGGTCGTCGCCTACCCGGCCTCGTTGCCGCCCGAACTGGTCACGCTGCTCGACGACGCCGCCGGCGAGTGTTGGCAACTGCTGCCCGTGCCTGGCGAGTGGTCGATCGCCGCCGCCCTCGATAGGGCGTTCAACGCCTACCCGTGCGAGGTGCTGATCTCGGTGGCGCCGGGCCTCGTTCCCCGGTCCGACCTGACACCGGACTGGCTGCAGACCTTGGCCGGTCTGGCCCGTTCCCCCGGCACCGGGCTGGCCGGTTCGCTGATCGCCGACGACAACGACATCGTCGTGCACGCCGGTTGGGACGTCCCCAACTTCCGCTGGTACGAGTTGGAGGGCCTGCGTGTGGATACTCGCAGTACTGGCAACGACCTGTTGATCGAGCGCGAGTGCACCCACGTGACGCTTGCCGCCGCCGCCGTATCCGCCGGACATTGGCGGGAATGTCGCGACCGCGCCAACGGTGGATTCGACGCCGCCGGCCGGGCCCTGTCTGCGGCGCTCGCGGCGTCGGGCGCCCGAACCGTGTGGACTCCCTACGCCCGCTTCGACCAGATCGTGCCGATCGACCGCTGACGCCCGCCACTCGCAGACCCGCGATGAGAGATGAGCCCACGGAGAGCGCACATCTCTCATCGCCATCGGGCT
>JANNHY010000343.1:0-1685 GCA_031404635.1 Ilumatobacteraceae bacterium | reverse complement strand
CGAGCTTGCCAGTCGATTCCGCTGACCTCACGATGCCGATGTAATAGGCAGGGAACGCCTCGGGATGCTTTCCAGCGACCTCCGAGAGGGTGCCCCCGTTGCGCAGATCGTCGACCATCATCGTGATGGTGCGTTGCAGTGCCACGTCTTCGGTCTCGTCGCCGATGATCTGCATCGCGTCGGTGATCGGGATACCGGCCTTGACGAAGACCGCGAGCTGACGCGTGAAATGCATCAGCTCCTTCTTCTTGACCTTCTTTTTAGTCAGCTCGAAATCGAGCGCGCCGCGCTTCTCGTTGATCTTCACCGGATACAGATTTTGATCCAGTAACCCGGCGCGGGCGTCGCCGAGGGTGTCGGCTTTTGTCGTGCCTTCGACGGTCGCGCCGGTGGCGTCGATGGCGGCATATGCGAACCTTGGCATTTTCGTGGCTCCTAGCTGGCGTACAGGGTCTTGATGACTTCGGGAATGGTCGTGACGTCGTTCTCGACCAGCGCCATGCCTTCGCGCAGCATCGTGCGCATGCCTTGGGCGACGGCGAGCCGGCGGAGTTCTTCGGTGGTTGCCCAGCCGACGATCAGGCGGCGCAGTTCGGGGGTGATGCGCAACAGCTCGTACACACCGATGCGGTCGCGGTACCCGGTGCCGGCGCAGTAGTTGCAGCCGGTGCCGCGGAAGAACTGCGACTTGTCGCTGCCGCCGCTGTGCTGGCGGAATGCAGCCAGCTCGTCGGCGCCAGGGGTGTACGGCTCCTTGCACGAATCGCACACACGGCGCAGTAGTCGCTGACCGATCACGCCGACGACGGCCGAGGCGATCAGGAAGGCCTCGATGCCCATGTCGAGGAAGCGGTGCAGCGCGGCAACACTGTCGGTGCCGTGCAGTGACGACAGCACGAGGTGACCGGTGAGAGCGGATTGAACAGCGATACGTGCTGTATCGGCATCTCTGATCTCGCCCACAAGGATCACGTCGGGGTCTTGACGAAGAATTGCCTTTAGGCCGGTGGCGAAGGTCAGCCCGGCCTGCTCGTTGGTCTGGATCTGGTTGATGCCGGGGAAGACGTATTCGACAGGATCCTCGACGGTGGTCACGTTGATGCCGGTCGTGTTGACCTCGAGCAGCGACGCATACAGCGTGGTGGTCTTGCCGGCACCGGTCGGGCCGGCGCAGATGACCATTCCGAACGGCGAGTGGATCATCTTCGAGTAGTGCAAGTAGGTCTCGCGGGGGAAACCGAGCTCGGCCAGACCGATCATCGAGCGGCTCTTGTCGAGAATACGCATGACGATCTTCTCGCCGAACACCGTCGCCACGCTGGCAACGCGCACGTCGACTTCCCTGTTGTCGATCACCGTCGAGAACTGGCCGTCTTGCGGCTTGCGCTTCTCGACGATGTTCATGCCGCTCATGATCTTCAGGCGGCTGCTCAGCGCCGGGTGCACGCTGATCGGCAGGCTGAACGCCTCGACCAGGTGACCGTCGATGCGGAAGCGGATACGCAGCTTCTCGTCGAGTGGTTCGACGTGAATGTCGGAGGCGCGGTCGCGCAGCGCCTGGCTGACGATGCGGCTGACCAGCTGGATGATCGGCGCCTGATCGTCGAGACTGATCTCGGCGGCAAGGGCGGCGACCCTGCTCTGGTCGTCACCGACCTCGAACGTGCGGACCAACCGCTCGATGT
>JANNHY010000342.1:0-15577 GCA_031404635.1 Ilumatobacteraceae bacterium | reverse complement strand
ATCGTCGAGATCAAGGCCTGCGCCCGCGAACCAGGGCACCGCACCAAGATCGCCGTCTGGAGCAACGACCACAACGTCGACCCGGTCGGCGCCTGCGTGGGCGCCCGTGGCGGTCGTGTGCGCATGGTCGTCAACGAACTGCGCGGCGAGAAGATCGACATCGTGCCGTTCAGCGAAGACTTCGCCGACTACGTCGCCAAGGCACTGTCGCCGGCGAAGGTCAAAGAGGTCATCATCAGTGACGACGGCACGCAGGCCGACGTGATCGTTCCCGATCATCAACTCAGCCTGGCGATCGGCAAGGAGGGCCAGAATGCGCGCCTCGCCGCGCGGCTCACCGGCGTACGAATCGACATCCGCGGCGAGACCCAGGTGCCAGAGGGCGAGTACGCCGACACCGACTACGAAGAGGGTGAATGGGTCGCCAACGCCGAGAGCGGCGAGATGGAATGGCATGCCGCCGACGGCAGCGTGATGACCCAGGATCAATGGAATGCGCAGGCAGCAGGGGAAACCCCGGCACCCGACGCATCCACGACCGACGAGGCTGCAGCGACCGACCAGGCAGCACCAACAGACGTCGCAGCCGTGGCCGACCCGGTCGAACCACCCGCAACACAAGGAGACGGTGACAACGCACGAGAATGACCCACGCCCAAATCAAGGCGTCACGGTTCCTGTCCGGATGTGCATCGGATGTCGCACCCGTCGCCCCCAACAGCAGCTGGTGCGCTGCACGCTGGGGTCTGATGGGCCGAACATCTCCCGCACCGCACAGGGGAGAGGCGCATGGCTGTGCTCGATCGAGTGCTTCGACGCCGCCGCGCGGCGCCGAGCATTTGCCCGCGCCTGGAAGTGCGACGTCGCCAGTTCCACACTTGTGGCGTTACGGATCCCATTCGAAAGCGTTATCACCAACATGAGAGACTTAACGGCTGCCGGAACAAACTCCGGCACGCCGATGCCAACGAAAGGCTGAACTGGTTTTGGCGAAAAACATGCGAGTGCACGAGCTCGCCAAGAAGCTCGGAATGACCAACGCCGAAATGATGGCGCTGTGCGATGTGATGGGTGTCGGAGTGAAGACACACTCCAGCACTCTGATCGAGGCACAGGCCGATCGGCTCGAACGTCGCGCCAAACGTGATGGTTTGACTCGTGAGGAACAGCCAGAGGAAGTCAAGCCGGTCAAGAAGAGCGCGGCGAAGAAGGTTGCGGCGGGCAAGGTTGCGGCGGGCCAGGCCGCCGAGCCGACCGGTGACGCCACCGCTGACGAGAAATCGGACCCGCCGGTCAAGAAGGCCGCTGCCAAGAAGGCCGCGCCGCAACCTGTCGAGGTGGAACCGAAGCCGGAGTCGGCCGAGTCGCCGGCAGCGCCGGCCGTCGAAGCCGAGCCAGTTTTGGCGCCGACGCCTGCACCCGTGCACGTCGCAGCGTCCGAGTCGGTGGTAATGGCCGAGGTCAGCGCGCCCGCAGCGGAACCGGCCGCCCACGACGACGACGAGAGGCGCCGTATCACCAGCAGCCGGCCTGCCCCGGGCGAGCATCGCCCTGTGGCTCCGGTAGCTCCCGTTGTTGCGATGACACCCGTTGCTCCTGTGGCGGCCCGGCCGTTGCCGGCAGAGGGCCGTCCGCCGGCCCGTCCCGCCGCGTCTGCTCCGGCGGCGTCTGCTCCGGCGGCGTCTGCTCCGGCGGCGTCTGCTCCGGTCGGCAGCCCGCGCCCATCGGGTCCTCCGCCCGGGCGACCGACGTCGTCGACGGGGCGAGCTATCCCGCCGCCGCCCGGTGGCGGGCGCCCGACGTCGTCGTCTGGCCGTCCGATTCCCCCGCCTCCGGGTGGGCTCCGCCCGACAGGCCCGAGCGGCGCACGCAGCACCGGCCCCGGTGGGCCGCGCCCCGGTGGCGGTTTCAGCGCTCGTCCGGGTGGTCCTGGTGGTCTCGGGGGCCAGCGCACCGCTACCGGTGGTCCGCGACCGGCCGGTCCGGCCGGCGCTCGCCCCGGAGGATTTGGTGCTCAGCGCCCTGCCGGTGGCTTCGGTGGCCCTCGTCCCGGGCCCGGTGGCCCCGGTGGCGGCCCAGGCGGCGGCCCCGGTGGCCCGCGCCCTGGTGGCGGTGGCCCGCGTCCGAATGGTCAGCGCCGCGCTCCCCGCAAGAAGAGTCGTGCTCGGCGTCGTCGTGACTTCGACGACATGCAACCGTCGTACAACTCCAACTACACGGCTACCAATGCTCCCGTCCCCGAGGGCACCATCATCGTCGAGCGTGGAGTGTCGGCCCAGGAGTTCGCTCCCAAGCTGAACCGTACCGCGGCCGACGTCATCCGTTTCCTCCTGCAGAACGGCGAGATGGTCACGGCGACGATGACTCTCACCGACGAGCAGATGGAACTGTTCGCGTTGGAGGTCGGTGCCGAGGTTCTACTCGTCGAACCCGGCCAGCAAGAAGAACTCGAACTGCAAGCGATGTTCGATGACAGCGATGACGACGACGAGTCGCTGCAGTCGCCGCGGGCGCCCGTGATCACCGTCATGGGTCACGTCGACCACGGCAAGACCACACTGCTCGACCGCATCCGCCATGCCAACGTCGTCGCCGGTGAGGCCGGTGGCATCACCCAGCACATCGGCGCCTACATGGTCGATCGAGACGGCGGCAAAGTCACCTTCATCGACACACCCGGTCACGCCGCGTTCACCAAGATGCGCGCTCGAGGCGCCCAGGTCACCGACATCGTCGTGTTGGTGGTCGCCGCCGACGACGGCGTCATGCCGCAGACGATCGAGGCGATCAATCACGCCAGGGCGGCCGAGGTGCCGATCGTCGTTGCCGTCAACAAGATCGACAAAGACAACGCCGACCCCGGTCGCGTACTGTCGCAGCTCGCCGAGCACGAACTCGTTCCCGAGGCATGGGGCGGCGACACGATCGTGGTCGAGATGTCTGCGCAGCAAGATGTCGGCGTCGACGAACTTCTCGACCAATTGCTGACTGTCGCCGAACTCGAAGAGCTGACCGCCAACGCCACTGGTCGTGCCAAGGGCATCGTGCTCGAGGCCAATCTCGACACCGGTCGCGGGCCGGTCGCCACCGTGCTTGTCGACAAAGGCACCCTGAAAGTCGGTGACCCGATCGTTGCCGGCGGCTCGTGGGGTCGCGTTCGGGCCATGATCGACGACAAGGGCAATCAGGTCAAAGAGGCCGGCCCGTCGATGCCGGTGCAGGTGTTGGGTCTGCAAAGCGTGCCCAACGCCGGCGACGAGTTCCGCGCCGCCGACAACGAAAAGACCGCCAAGACCGTGGGTGAGGCCCGCGAGCAGCGCCAGAAGTTGAAGGCCCAGCGCGGCGACGCCCGCGTGCAAAAGGGCGTCAAGCTCGAAGACATCTTCAGCCAGATCCAAGCCGGCGAGGTCGCCACGCTGAACATCGTCTTGAAGGCCGACGTGCAGGGCTCGCTCGAGGCCGTCACCGAGTCGCTGCGCCGGCTCGAACGCGACGAAGTCAAGCTCGCCTTCGTCCATCGCGCTGTTGGTGGTATCACCGAGAACGACATCAGCCTGGCCTCGACGACCAACGCCACGCTGATCGGCTTCAACGTGCGCCCCGACCGCAAAGCACGCGACATGGCCGAGGCCGAGCACGTCGAGGTCCGCACCTACGAGATCATCTACAAGTTGCTCGAAGACATCGAGAAGGCGATGGTTGGCATGCTTGCCCCGGAGTTCGAGGAAGTGGTCACCGGCGAGGCCGAGGTCCGCGAGATCTTCCGGGTGCCGCGCATCGGCGCCATCGCCGGTTGTCTGGTGCGCAGCGGTCAGATCACCCGCGGTTCGAAGGTTCGCTTCCTGCGCGACGGTGCGATTATCTGGAAGGGCAGTATCCAGTCGCTGAAGCGGTTCAAGGAGGATGCCCGCGAGGTCCGCGAGGGCTTCGAGTGCGGTGTCGGTCTCAGCGACTTCCAGGATCTCAAGCCCGGCGACCTGATCGAGACCTTCGAAGAGCGCGAGATCGCCAGGGTCTAACCTTGTGGAGTGTCCGGGTGCACCCTGGTGTGCGCCAAACACTCCACATGTAGCCTCGCTGGATGGCTGACCTCGAATTCTTCTTCGATCCGGTATGTCCATGGGCGTGGATCACGTCGCGTTGGGTCACGGAGGTGCAGCAGCTGCGGTCGTACGAGGTCAACTGGCGGTTCATCTCGCTGACGATGATCAACGAGCAGCGCAACGAGGATTGGTACACGCCCGAGTACCGAGCCAGCCACATGGCTGGGTTGTACGCACACCGCGTCTGCGATGAGGTGCGTCAACGCCACGGCAATACCGAGGTCGGCGCGCTCTACACCGCTGTGGGCACGGCCTTTCACAACAGCCAGCGACGACCCGAGATCAATGTCGATCCCGTGGCGTTCATGACCGAGATGCTGAAGGCGGCCGACCTGCCGATCGAGTACGCGACCCACGTGCACGACGAGTCGCACGACGCCTACATCCGCGCCGAGACCGACCTGGCCTTCGAGCGCACGGGAAAAGACCTCGGGACACCGATCATCACCTTCCGTCCCGGGCAGCCGACCGAGTCGAGCTTCTTCGGGCCGGTGATCTCGTCGATCCCCCGCGGGGATGCCGCGCTGCAGTTGTGGGACGCCATCGAGACGGTTGCCACGACCAGTTGCATGGCTGAGCTCAAGCGCTCGATTCGTGGAAAGCCCGTCTTCGACTGAGTCATCGCTGGGTAGGGTGAGCGCCATGTTCGTGCTGGCCCTGGAGGTCGACCTGCACATCGGCCCCGCCCAGTCATTGAAGGACAAGCGCGGTGCAGTACTCGACGAGGAGAGGACGTGATTGTCGTGACGAACACGAATCGGAGGACTCATGAGTAGGCCACGGCGTGCCTCGGCACCCTCGCAGCACCGCTACCCGCGCACGGCGCGCCTCAACCAGTCTTTGCGCGAAGTGATCGCCGAGACCTTGACGCGCATCGACGACGAGCGTCTCGACATGGTCACGATCACCTCGATCGATGTCGACTCGGAGATGAACAGGGCGATCGTCTATTTCGATTCGCTGCTCGGCGAAGACGGCGACGCCGACATCCTCGCCGCGCTCGGCAGCAATCGGGTTCGGTTGCAGTCGTCGGTAGGCCGCCAGCTCAGGGCGAAGAAGACCCCGATCCTGTCGTTCAGGCCTGACGAGACGATTCGTGCCGCCGAACGCATCGAACGGATCCTGCATGACAAGGCGACGATGCCAGAACGCCCGCCGGCGCCCGAGGTCGATGCTGCAGAGACGGATGCCGATGGCGCGACGTAAGCGGCCGACGACACACGGATTGGCGGTGGTCGACAAGCCAGCGGGAGTCACCAGTCACGATGTCGTCGGCATGCTGCGCAAGCGGTTCGACGAACGCCAGGTCGGTCACGCCGGCACCCTCGACCCGGACGCCACTGGTGTGCTCTTGGTCGGCGTCGGCAATGCCACCCGGCTGCTTCGGTTTCTCACCGCGCTCGGCAAGACCTACACCGGCGAGGTCGTGCTCGGCACTTCCACGTCGACACTTGATGCCGCAGGTGAGGTGACCGGTACGTTCGACATGTCGGCAACAACGCTCGACATGGCCAAGGCGGCGGCAGCCGAACATCTCACCGGGCCGATCATGCAGGTTCCCCCGATGGTCAGCGCCCTGCGAATTGATGGCAGGCGCCTGCATGAACTGGCCCGCGAGGGGATCGAGGTCGAGCGTCAGCCTCGGCCGGTGACGGTCTACTCGTTCGACATTCTTGGTGACATCAGCGGTGATGTCGCCGGTTCCGACCATTCGCGCGTACTGAGGATCGAAGTGCGGTGCTCGGCCGGTACGTACATTCGTTCATTGGCCGACGACTTGGGTCGGTTGCTGGGTGGTGGTGCCCACCTACGAAATCTTCGGCGCACCGCCGTCGGCAGCTTTGGCGAGGGCGAGGCCCGGTCGCCCAGCGAGTGTGAGCTGATCGCTCCTGTCGCCGCATTGCGCGATTACCCCCAGGTGGCAGTCGACGAGGCGGTGGCAGAAATGATCCGTCACGGCCGAGTGTTAGACCGCTTCGATGGTGATGGGCCGTGGGCAGTTGTCGACGCCGCAGGCTCGCTGCTAGCGGTGTACGAGTCGTTCGGTGGCGCGGCCAAGCCGGCCGTCGTGCTCGCCTGAGTGACTTCGTGTCAGACGGCTCCGCAGGGATAGCGTCCTTGGTCGTGCAGCTTGTCACTAACCTCGACTCGCCTCCGTGGAAGGGTGAGCGAACGGTGTTGACGATCGGCGCCTACGACGGCGTCCACCGTGGCCATCTGGCGATCATCGAGACCGTTCGCCATCTTGCTGCGACGTCGGGAGCTCGCTCGGCAGTGATGACCTTCGATCGCCACCCGGCCTCGGTGGTCCGTCCGGAATCGGCTCCGAAGCTGTTGACCGATGTCGACCAGAAGCTCGAGTTGCTGGCGGCGACGGGCATCGATGCGACCATCGTCATCCACTTCGACGAGGCTCAGTCACGCGAGGAGCCGGCCCACTTCGTCCAGCGGGTTTTGATCGATTGCCTCGATACGGCGATCGTCGTCGTCGGCGAAGATTTCCACTTCGGTCGCGGGCGCGAGGGCAACGTCGAGTTGCTGCGCAGGCTTGGTGCCGCGGGCGACTTCGACGTGCAGCCTTTGGAGCTCGTGCCGCGACCCGATGGGGTCGACGAGTCGATCAGCTCGACGGCGATTCGCCGAGCCTTGGCCGGCGGGCTGGTGGAGTTAGCGGCGCAACTGCTCGGCCGGCCGTTCGAGGCCCGCGGTGTGGTCGTGTTCGGCGACCAGCGCGGCCGTCTGCTCGGCTTCCCGACGGCCAACGTCGAGGTACCCAATGCTGTATGTGTTCCCGCCGATGGCGTGTACGCCGGCTATTACGAACGGCCGAACGGCGACGTTCATCAGTGCGCGATCAACCTAGGGCGGCGGCCGACGTTCTACGAGCACGCCGACCACTCGCTGCTCGAGGCCCATCTGCTCGACTTCGAGGGCGACATCTACGGCGAGCGGGCCGAGGTACGGTTCACTCACTTCCTGCGCAGCGAGCGCAAGTTCAACGGCATCGACGCTCTGATCAGCCAGTTGAAACGCGATATCGAGCACGCCCGAGGCGTGCTCGACGTCTAGCGGAATCACCAAATCCTTTCGGCTGGCTAGATCGCCGGCCAGATGATCTTGGCGTCGGCGTCGTACAGGCCCTGCACCAGCGCGACGTTGACCAAGGTGGTTAAATCGGGCACCTCACCGTCGAACAAACCGATCTCGGCATAGGTCGTGACCTCTTCGTTGAGCAGCTTCGTGTCGGGCACACCGATCGGCAGATCGCTGGCGGTCGAGTCGGTGAGCAGCATGGACTCGACGTCCCAGCGGGCAATCTCACCCTCTGGTGACAGGAACAGCGCGTTGCCGTTGGCGTTGATCATGCCGACGGCGATATCCGCGGCCGCCTTGGGATCAGCGATTGAATCGGCGAGCCCCTTCATCGCGGCGCGCATGAAGTCTTCGGCAGCCGTGGGAAAGTCTTCGAGGAAGGTCGAGTTGGTGTACAGCACACCGAAGCTGCCGGGGATGTCGTAGTCGGCCGGGTCGTACAGCTTGAAGCTGATTCCTGCCGCCCGCAACTGGTTCGGCTCGTTGCTCTTGAAGCCGGGGAACCCGACGATCTCGGGAATCTCGATATGCACCTTCGGGTCGAAGCCATCGAGGAGCACGGTCTGGTAATCCGTGCCTTCGGCGAGCCCGGCCTTCTTCAGCATTGCTGCGACCGACGGGGTGATGGCGCCCTTGACCCCGATGGTCTTGCCCTTGAGGTCGGTGAGGTCGGTGCTCAGCCCGTCCTTGACGATCAGCGCGTCGATGCCGGTACGGCCTTCGACTGCAAGGGCTACGAAGCCGGCGTCGTTGCGACCGGCATAATCGACGACCTCGCTGAAGGATCCGCCCGACGAGAACTGGGCCTCGTTGGCAGCGATCAGAGGATAGTTGTCGACGGAAAAGCTCGCCGACACGTTGACGTCGAGGCACAGATCCTCGAAGTACCCCTTCTCCTTGGCGACGAGCACCTCGACGATCGAGGCCGAGGCAGCAAAGTCGAAGCTCGACAGGTACGTAATCGTGCCCGCTTCCTTGTTCGCATTGCAGCGGTCGGCGGGGAACGCTTCTCCGGCGACGACTGCCGAGATGGGAGAAGTGGTGTCGGTGACGGTCGTGGCGTTGGGGGCAGAGACCGCGGTGCTGCCAACCGTCGTCGCGCTTCCATCAGGTGCTGACGTCGAGTCCGGGGTCGCCGTGTCGTCGCCGCACGCGGCGATCAGGATCAGTGGAATCAGTGGGACGAGAGCAGCGCGGCGAAACGACATTTGCGTGTCCTTTGCAATGAGGGATCGGGTTGTTGCCAGTGCACAACGGGCAACTGTCGCGTTGCGAGATACTCGCCCAGCGGCCCCTACGGTCATGCGTCAAACGAGCGTATCGCGGCTGGGTCACGGTGTCGTTGTCCGGATGGCGTCGAACAGCGCCAGCACGTTGTCGGCGCCGACACCAACGCGGTGCCCGGTGCGCGAGATGAAGCCCAGCTGGATTCCGGCGGACGGCTCGCTGGCGGCAAAGAACTGTTCGTGCCCGTCGTCGTCGACCAATACCTCGGTCAGCAGTGGCGTGCCAGCATCGGCGAGACAGGCACGGGCGAAGCCGGCGTTGAGCACCTCGACCGCGACGTGCTGCACTCCTTGCCCATGTCGTTCGAGGTAGGCGGCGACGCTAGGCGAGGCCTGCGGGCCGACCAGCACCAGCGTCACTCCGCCGGCGGCAAGAGTGCACATCCCTGGCCGTGCCACCCCGGCCATGGCCACCTCGTGGAATCCGAATCGCGCCTGCAACGTCGCCAACGCCATGTCGAGGTCGGCGACGGCGACGACGACGTGATCGACGCGGGTGGCCACGGTGTCGAGGCCCGAGCGCGCCTCACCTGTTGTTGCCGGCTTCTCCGGCGCGGCATCCGGCCGATGGCCGGAAACCTCGATGCGGTGAGTCTCGGTCAGCAGCACCCGGAATAGTTGTTCGGCGAAATCAGGGTCGACTCCGGCCTCGATTGCCTGCTGGCGGCGGGTGACCACCACGTCGCGGACCCGCGCCGGCTGTATGACCGGTGTATCCGTGCCTGCCTTCACCGCGGCGACTTGGCGACAGAGCGCGAGTCGTTCGGCGACGATCGCGATCAGGGCGCCGTCGAGCTGGTCGATGCGGGAGCGGAGGTCATCGAGGTCGGCCATCATGTGCACGGTATCTGGTCAGCGAAGCTGCGTCCGCTGCGATGCATGCCAACCCATCGCCGCTCGTTGGAGCACGTTGAGCAACACCAGGGTGATGGTTCCGAGAATCGCCATCGACAAGATCGCTGCCCACAGGCGGTCCCCCTGATTGCCGGCGATTGCCCGGCCGCCGATCTCGCCGAGGCCGCCGGTGCCCCCCTCAGCGAGATAGGCGACGATCAGCGCCAAGCCGGTGTTGTACTTGGCAGCAGTGAACAGCGACGGAAGCGCTGACGGCAGCCGAAGGTGCCAGAGCACTTCCCAACGGGAGGCATCAACCGAGGCGAGCAGTTCTCGGCTCGATGGGTCGGCGCTGCGCATCCCGTCGGCCGCTGCGAACGCAAACGCCGGCAGGGAGACCAGGGCGACGATGAACACCACGGGCCTGTCGGAGAACAGACCGAGGCCGATCTTGACCGAGGCGATGTACGCTGCGAACGGTGTAACGGCAATTAGTGTCAGCACCGGCTGAGTGGCCTGTTCGACGAAGCTCGATGCGGCCATCGCCGCCCCGACGACGAGCGCAACAACGATCGCGCAGGCGAAGCCGAGCGAGGCGTGCCTCATCGTGATCAGCGAGGCGCGGAAGTAGTCGTCGGGAAACCGGGCCAGGTATCGAACGATCCGACTCGGCGTCGCCAGAACGAACGGTCGGATATCGAAGACGTGCACAAGCAACTCCCACGCGCCGAAGAAAAGAGTCAGCCCGACGATCGGCGCCACATAGCGGGCGCGGTTCACCGGTCTGCTCCTTGCAGCAACGCGTGTCGAACCTGATTGCACAGTTCGAAGAATCGCGGATCGTCCTCGACGTCGCCCGACCTTGGCCGTGGTAGATCGACGTTGATGTCGGCGATGATCCGCGCCGGTCGAGGCGACGTGACCAGCACCCGATCGCTGAGCGCTACCGCTTCGCCGATCGAGTGGGTGACGAAGACGGTGGTCACGCCGCGACCTTCGACCAGTTGGTTGAGTAGCCCGCGCATCTCCGAGCGGGTGATCTCGTCGAGCGAGGCAAACGGCTCGTCCATGGCCAGCACAGGGGCACCGAGGGCGAGGGCCCGCACGAGGGCGACGCGTTGTTGCATGCCTCCGGAGAGTTGGTAGGGATGGGAGTCGAGGAACGAGCCGAGCCCGACACGCTCCAACAGTTCGATCGGATCGTTGGTCGTCGAACCGTTGGCGTTGCGGTTGACGTCGAGCAGCAGCCGGGCGTTGGCTCGAACGGTCCTCCACGGCAGCAGACCCGGGTGTTGAGGCACGATCGCAACCTGCTTGTGACGCCGCGCCGCCGTCGCCGGTTCACCGTAAACAAGCGCCTCGCCTGCGGTCGCCGGCTCCAACCCGGCCACTACTCGTAGCAAGGTCGACTTGCCGCATCCGGAAGGGCCGATGACGCTGACGAACGAGCCTTGCTCGATATCGAGATCGGTGCCGGAGATGGTTTCGAGGGTTCCGAACGACTTGCGAAGTCCCCGCAGTGAGACGGCACTCGTCATGATCGATAGTTCACCACGGCGTGCCTGCTGCCTCGACGCTCCGGGTGAACATCGGCCCGATTGTATGGCTGCGGCGCTATCATGGCTGGGTCCGCCGGGGCTCACCCTCTGGTGCGATGCGCGCTGAATCCGTCGAATCAGCGCGCGACCTCCAACGAAGGAAGGCAACGACATGTCCAAACAGGACACGATCAACGCGCACAAGGTGCACGACAGTGACACCGGTTCACCGGAAGTGCAGATAGCACTGCTCACCTCCCGGATCAACCAGCTCACTGAGCATCTGAAGAGCCACAAGAAGGATCACCACAGCAGGCGCGGCCTGCTGATGCTGGTCGGCCGGCGTCGTCGAATGCTCGACTACGCTCGCAACATCGACATCGAGCGCTATCGCCAGATCATTCAAAAGAACGGTTTGCGCCGCTAGCCAAAATAGTCTTGGGCCGGGCCAGCAAGGCTCGGCCCTTGCCACAAAGGGCCGAATGCCGGCTCGCAATCAACACGAGCAGCAAACGAGTCGGTTGTCAGTCGAGAGCCCCGCACGACAAAGCGGCGGGGTTGCCGACTGGGAACCGGCCCGCTGCTCCTAAAACGGCGCACGAGACGTGCGCCGACAACTGAAAGGAGCTCGCAATGGCAGACGCCATTCGAGTGTCAGGCCCGGTATCGGGAACTGACAAGACCCTGTCGTTCGAGACAGGAAGGCTCGCCCAGCAAAGTCAGGGGGCGGTGCTGGCCACAATTGGCCGCACCATCGTGCTGGCCACGGCCAACGCGGCCAAGGACGTGCGTTCGGGGACCGATTTCTTCCCGCTGACGATCGACGTCGAGGAGCGTGCCTATGCGGCCGGCAAGGTGCCCGGATCGTTCTTCCGTCGTGAGGGCCGACCCACCGAGGATGCGATCCTCACCTGCCGCCTCACCGACCGTCCGCTGCGCCCCGCATTCCCCGAAGGGTTCCGCAACGAAACGCAGGTTGTACTGACCGTCCTCGGGGCCGACATGGCCAACCCACACGACGTGCTCAGCATCAACGCCGCCTCGGCGTCGCTGATGATCTCGGGCATCCCGTTCGACGGCCCGATCGGTGCCGTACGTATCGCCCACAGTCAAAGTGGCGAGTGGATTCCCCACCCGACCTACGAAGAGGGCGACGCCAGCACGTTCGAACTCATCGTCGCCGGTCGTCAGCTCGACAGCGGTGACGTTGCGATCATGATGGTCGAGGCCGGCGGTACGGCCAAGAGCTTCGAGTACTACGAGGCCGGAGCGCCGAAGGTCGACGAAAAGGTGCTCGCTGGGGGCCTCGAGGCATGCAAGGTGTGGATCAAGGAATCGATCGCGCTGCAGCGCCAACTGGTTGCCTCGGTGATCGCCACCCACGGCCCGATCATCCCGATGACGTACATCCCGCAGCTCGACTACGGCCAGGACGTGTTCGACGCCGTTTCCGGCATCGTCGGTGAGGGTGTCGCCAAGGCCATCACCATCAGCGCCAAGGCAGAACGCAACGCCGCCATCGATGCAGCCTCGGCACACGCCATTGACACTCTTTGCGGAGACGAGTCTGCCTTCGCCGGTCGCGAACGCGAAGTGAAAGAGGCCGTGCGCAGCCTGACCAAGAAGGCCGTCCGCAAGCGCATCGTCGACGACGGCATGCGCATCGACGGTCGCGGTCCCCGCGATCTGCGTCCGCTCAGCAGCGAAGTCACCGTGCTGCCGACGGCGCACGGCACCGGCTTGTTCCAGCGTGGTGAGACCCAGGTGATGAACGTCGTCACCATGGCCATGCCACGAATGAACCAGCTGCTCGACACCCTCAGCCCGGAGACCCACAAGTACTTCCTGTTCCACTACAACATGGCCCCGTGGGCCAACGGTGAGACGGGCCGGGTCGGTTCGCCGAAGCGCCGCGAGATCGGTCACGGCGCCCTCGCCGCCCGGGCGCTCCTTCCAGTGCTGCCGAGCCAGGAGGAGTTCAGTTATACGCTGCGCCTGGTGGCCGAGGTGCTGGCCTCCAACGGCTCTACCTCGATGGCGTCGGTGTGCTCCGGCAGCCTGGCGCTGATGGACGCCGGTGTGCCGATCAAGGCTGCCGTCGCCGGTATCGCCATGGGCCTTGTCTATGCCGAGGGCAAGTACACCACCCTCACCGACATCCTCGGAGCCGAAGACGCATTCGGCGACATGGACTTCAAAGTTGCCGGCACCGCCGATGCGATCACGGCACTGCAGCTCGACACCAAGATCGAAGGCATCCCCGCCGACGTATTGGCTGCCGCCCTCGACCAGGCCAAGGAAGCCCGCACTGCGATCCTGGCCAACATGAACGCCTGCATCGCCGAGCCTCGTCCCGAAGTTGCCGCCACGGCGCCGAAGATCATCTCGATCATCATTCCGATGGACAAGATCGGTGAGGTGATCGGGCCGAAAGGCAAGGTCATCAACACCATCCAGCAAGAGACTGGCGCCGACATCGCTGTCGACGACGACGGCTCGGTCGGAATCGTGACCATTGGCGCCGTCGAGGCTTCGAAGATGGAAGAAGCCAAGGCGCGCATTCTCGCCATCGTCGACCCGCCTAAGGCTGACGTCGGCGCGACGTACATCGGCAGGGTCGTCAATGTCACCAAATTCGGTGCGTTCGTCAACATCCTCCCCGGCCGCGATGGTCTGGTGCACATCTCCAAGCTCGGCAGGGGCAAACGGATCAACAACGTCGAAGACGTGCTCACACTCGGTCAGGAGATCGAGGTCATCGTCGAAGAGATCGACGAAAAGGGCAAGGTCAGCCTGACCCCTGGCGCCTCGTGGAACCCGTTCCCGAACGGCGAGACCTCCGCTCCCGCACCGACTCCTGCGGCTGACGATTCGGTGGCCGCCGGCGATCGTCCGGTCGCCGTCAGCTTCGACGATGCCTTCGATGCCGAACTCGCCGGTGAACTCGGTGACCTCGGTCCCGGCGGCGAGGCCGGCAGCGGCGCTCCCGACCGTGGTGGCGACCGCGGCCCCCGTCGCGATGATCGCGGTGCGCGCAACCGTGGTCCGCGCCGGCATCGCTGATTCACGTTTCGGCTCTGTGTCAGCTCTCAGAACGACTGTCGTTCAGTGCGCTGACACAGATCGCTGATCGAGGCGCGAGATGACCGACCTTCGGATAACGCAACTCGAGTCCGGTCTCACCGTGGCCACCCAACACGTGCCTGGGGCGCTATCGGTCGCCAGTGGTGTCTGGGTCGGTGTCGGGTCACGCGACGAGCCGGCGGAGCTCAGTGGCGTCAGTCACTTCCTCGAACACCTGTTGTTCAAGGGCACAGCGACGCGAACATCGCAAGACATCTCCCGTTCGGTTGATCGAGTCGGTGGAGACTTCAACGCATTCACCTCCAAGGAGTACACCGCCTATTTCTGCCGCCTGCCGGCCCGCCACGCGGCGTTCGGGGTCGACCTGCTCGGTGATGTGTTGATCCGTCCGGCGTTGCGCGAGGTCGATGTCGACAGCGAGCGACTGGTCATACTCGAGGAGCTGGCGATGGACGACGACTCGCCCGACGATGTTGCTCACCGGATGTTCGCCGCGCAGTTGTTCGCTGGCCATCCGCTCGGCAGGGAGACGGCAGGGGATCGTCGGACGGTGCAGGCGATCACCGCGGTCGACGTCCGTGGCTTCTTCGAGTCCCACTACCACGCCGGCTCGATGGTCGTCACGCTTGCCGGGCCAATCGACCACGACGAGGCTCTGCAACTCATCGAGTCGGCGTTTGCCGAGGTCCGCACGACCGGTCGTGTGGCGTCGCGCCAGGCACCGGATGCGATAGGCGGCCATTACTCGAAAAATGACGACACCGAGCAGGTGCACATCGTGATGGGAGGTCGCTCCCTCGCCCGCAGCGACGACGATCGAGAAGCGCTCGACGTGGTCAATCACGTGTTCGGTGGTGGGTTGTCGAGCCGACTGTTCGAAGAGATCCGGGAGCGGCGAGGCCTCGCCTACTCGGTGTACTCCGGCGTGTCCGCCTATGCCGACAGCGGTGCTTTCCAGATGTACGCGGGCACACAACCCGAGCACGGTGACGAGGTGATCGAACTGATGCGTAGCGAACTTGCTCGGCTGGTCAGCGATGGCATCACCGACGATGAGTTGGACGTCGCTGTGGGGTACCTGACCGGCGCATTCGAGCTCGGTTTGGAGGACACCGGGGCGCGGATGGCTCGCAATGGTGGTCTACTGATCACCACCGGATCCATCCGGCCGATCGCCGACCAAGTTGCCCGCTGGGCGGCCGTCGACCAGGCGGCGGTGCAGCGAGCGATCGGTCGAGTGTTCACCTCCGACCCGATCGTGGTCACCGTCGGCCCGAACCAGTGATCCCGGCGCGACTCTCCCAGCGATGAGTGATGAGCCGCTCGGCGGCGCACATCTCTCATCCGTCTGCGAGCCTGGGAGGGTGTGATGAGAGGTGAGCCGCTCAGCAGCGCACATCTCTCATCGCCAGGTTGCGGGCGCGACTACGGTCGCGGGCATGGTGCAGATCAAGGTCGGTGTTGTCGGAGCCGGCGGGCGGATGGGCCAGATTGTGTGTAAAGCGGTCGCTCTCCATCGCGACCTCGACCTGGTCGCCGCGGTCGATCGCAACGCCGTCGGCGAAGGCCGCCACGGGGTAACCATCGCCGGTGAGTTGCGGGCTCTGGCCGACGCCGGATGCGACGTCGTCGTCGACTT
>JANNHY010000341.1:0-2282 GCA_031404635.1 Ilumatobacteraceae bacterium | reverse complement strand
GTCGTGAAACCGGCGCTGATCAGGGCTTCTTCCATCACCGGGATCTGTCGCAACAGCTCCGGCTCCATGCCGGCGCTGGTCTTGTAGCCGGCCCACAGGTCGTTGCGAAAGCTCTCGATCACATGGTCGCTGGCCACACCGAGGTGGGTGGCGCCCTCGCTGACCAGTTGCATCGTCGAGGCAACGACAGCGACCGTCGCCGCGTACTGCCCGGCATCGGCGTGGCGGGCAACTTGGCCGAAATGTTGACGGAACAATTCGTAGGTTCCGTCGATCAAATGGACGCGCACGGCACCACCGTAGTCGGCAAAGATTTCTCAAGATTGGGGCAAGTTCGGCCGATGAAAATTCCGTGGCGAGCGAACTTCCAATTACACCGGCCTGGGCCTCGGCGGCACCGAGTGAACCCCCGGCGACGACGCAGGCTGCGACAGCTCCATCGACAAACGAGATCCTCGCGGCCACCATTGCCGGCGCGGTCGAGCGCCAGCTCACGCACTATGTGTCGACGATGTCGCAACAGATGGAAGAGGCGCGTCAAACGGCAGAAGCGTCACGACTCGAGATGCGCTCCGACTTCGCCAGGCATTTGGAAGCGCTGACCGCTCGGGTCGACGCCGACCAACAGGCCAACCACCGTTACCAGACAGCCCTGCAGGCTGCCCTCGAAGATCGTCTCGCCGAGTTCGCCAACCATCAGCATCAGACGCTGACCACGGTCAACAGCAAGCTGGCCAGCCTGCCCTCGATGGTGCAGGCCGAGCTGCCGGCCCAGTTCGCAGCTGTCAGCCAGGGCTTGCGCGACTACCTCGAACACAAGACCGCTGCGGTCGAGTCACAGATCGACGCACTACACAAGGCCAACCGCCGCTTCGACGAGCAGGCCGGCGCCATGGTGACGCACATCAACGAAACCACCACGGCGTTGTCGAGGCGCATGGACGACGGCGACCAGGCCGTGTCGCGGGCAGTCGAGCAGCGCCTTGGTGACGTTCGCGGGCTGGTCGATCAGGCCGGCGCCGACGTGGCCCGCCAGTTGGCCGAGCACGGCCAGATCCTGTCGCAGCGCGTCGACAGCATCGACATGAAGATGGTCGACCGAGCCCTGGCGATGGAGGCGCGGATCAACGAGCACAACGGCGTCAAGGTCGCCAACCTCGAAGCCACACTCGGCCGCGTCGGCAGCAGCTTCGACGACGCCATGGGCGAGCTGTCGAAGCGGATCGTCGATCTCGAAGCCAGCCTGCTGGAAGCCGGAGACCGAATGGACGCGCTTGCTGTCGAGGTCGCCAAGGTCGACGAGGAAGCGCTCAACGCCGTCAAGGATCAGCTCTCCAGCGCCGTCGGTGAGGCGATGTTGGTGCGTATCGAAGTCGATCGCTTCGTGGCGTCGCAGGAGGAGAGGTTCGACGCTGCAACACTGCGAATGTCGGAGATCGAAGCGCAACTGGCCGACACCATGGATGTCGGCGAGGCGGTTCAGCTCGAGCGGCTCGAGGAGATCGAACGAGCGCTGCTCGAACTCGACCCCAATCAGTTCGTCCGCAAGGTCGACGAGATCATCGATGACGGATCCCCGTCATCGAGTACCAACCCAACGCTGCCGGCGGGTAGCGAAGACACATCATCGGAGCCCAGCTACGCGTCGTACTGACGCTGAGCTGGCAACGCCCCCACTGGCGGGGAGTCGGGCATCATGGCATTGTTTCAAAAGGCGAGAGAACCACTTGACACCCCACCTTCGCTGCCGCGTCCACAGGCGGTAGTGGCGGTGCCGGGCGAGGCTGCTGCGGAGTGCATGCGCGTCGGTCAGATCCTGATCGAGCGCGAGCAGCTCAGCACCGAGCATCTGGCGACGGCGCTGTCGACTGCCAACGGCGACCTGTTGCAGTTCGCCGACATCATGCTCGGCCGCTTCGGTGTCGGTCGCGCCGAACTGACCGCGGCAATCGCCGAGGTCACCGAAGTCGCGGCCATCGATTCGAAGGCGATCGAGCTGCCCGACAATGCCAAGGATTTGCTCGACGAGAAGATCGTCCGCGCCCACTGCGTGATCGGCATCGCCGAAGAGGATGGGGCGATCGTCGTCATCGCCGCCGACCCGAGCCCAGCCCGCCGTCGTGCCGTCGAGGCCGCAGCGGGCAGGCCCGTGCGCTGGACGGTCGCCGACCCGGCGACGATTCGCACCTTCATCGATCGCATCTACCGAGCCGACGACGACATCGAGCGATTGGTCCGCACGTTCGAGGTCGACGACGACCAGAACAGGGTCGCCGCCCTTG
>JANNHY010000340.1:0-48882 GCA_031404635.1 Ilumatobacteraceae bacterium | reverse complement strand
CAACGGCGGCGCCAGAGTGATGACCGGTTCAGCGCGATCGTCGGCCCGGCAGATCAGCCCGGCTTCGTAGAGTCGCGGCGAGAGATACTCACGCAAGAGCCATTCGGCCTCATCGGCGGTGAACGCCGCCTTGGTGGACTGATCGCCGACCAATTCGATGGCCCGGAAGTAGCCGTCGCCTCGCACGTCGCCGACCAGTGGAATGTCACGCAGGCCGTCGAGCAGTTGCGTGAACCGGGCCTCGTTGGCCAACACGTTGGCGCAGAGGTCTTCGCGTGCGAGAATGTCGAGATTGGCGTTGGCCACGGCACACGCCACGGGGTGGGCGCCGAACGTCTGACCGTGAAGGAACATGTTCGGATCGTCGAGGAACGGTTCGGCAATACGGTCCGAGATCATCACCCCGCCGAGCGGCGCGTATCCGGAGGTGACTCCCTTGGCGAAGGTGACGAGGTCGGGTTGGTAGCCGTAGCGATCGGAGCCGAACATGTGGCCGAGACGCCCGAAGGCGCAGATCACCTCGTCGCTGACCAACAGCACGCCGTGCCGGTCGCAGATCTCACGGATCCGCGCCCAGTATCCCTCGGGCGGAGCAAACGCACCGCCGGTGTTCTGCAGCGGCTCCATGAACACCGCTGCGACCGACTCTGGTCCCTCCATCTCGATGCGCAGCGCCAGGTCGTCGGCGCAGCGCAACGTGCATGCGGCGAGGTGTTGACAGTCGTGGCAGCGATAGCGGTACGGCGTTTGGACCTTGATCGCCCCCGGCATCAATGGCTCGAACGGGGTCTTGATCGATGGCAGCCCGGTCACGCTGAGGGCACCGATCGACGTGCCGTGGTAGGCCAGGTAGCGGGAGATCACCTTGGTGCGCGCCGGCTGACCGCGCAGCTTGAAGTACTGCCTGGCCAGCTTGATCGCCGTGTCGATAGCCTCGCCACCCGACGGTGTCAGGAAGACCCGGTTGAGATCTCCGGGGGCCAGAGCGGCAAGGCGAGTCGCCAATTCGATCGCCGGCTCGTGGGCAAACGACCACACCGGGAAGTAGCCGAGCGTCTCGGCCTGACGCGCCGCGGCATCACCGAGTTCGGCGCGACCGTGGCCGACCTGAACGGTGAATAGCCCGGAGAGCCCGTCGAAGTGGCGCTTGCCGTGTTGATCCCATACATAGCAACCGGCGCCACGCGCGATGACCGGCACCTCGGTGTCGGTGTAGGCCCCGAGGCGGGTGAAGTGCATCCACAGGTGCCGCTTGGCGCGGCTCGAGAGATCAGACCCAGCGAGATCGGACATACCGGACAGGCTACGACACCCCTTCAGCGAGGATCCGCCGACTCGCCCGCGGGTACGGTGCACCGAATGGCCCATGAGTTGCCGATTTTGTTCTTCGACCATCCCTTTCCCGAGACGTACCGCGACCTCGTCGACGGCCGCGGCGTGGCCGTCGGTCCCGAAGACGCCGACCTCGGCTCTGCTCACGCCGTGCTCGCAGGCTCGCGACGGACCTGGAACGCCGAGGCGTTCGCTCTCGGTCGCAGTCTCAAGGTCATCTCGCGCATCGGCATCGGCTACGACAACGTCGACCTCGATGCGGCGATCGCGGCCGGTGTGATCGTCTGCAATGCCCCGGATGCCCCTTCGGTGTCGACGGCGGAGCACACCGTGATGCTGATGCTCGCAGTGGTCAAGAACCTGCCGGCAGAGCGGGAGCGGGCCCGCCAGGGCTTGGCCGGGGCAACGACCGGGAGCGCGCTGGAACTCGACGGCACGGTGCTCGGTCTGGTCGGTTACGGCCGAATCGCCCGCCGGGTCGGCGCCGCGGCGCTAGCCCTCGGCATGCGCGTGCTGGCCTACGACCCGTACCTCACCGAAGCCGCCATCACCGAAGCGGCGAGTTGCGAACTGGTCGACCTCGACCGTCTGTTCGCCGAATCCGACGTCATCTCGCTACATGCGCCTGCAGTCGCCGAAACACACCACCTGATCAACGCCACGACGCTGGTGGCGATGAAGCCCGGCGTGCACCTGATCAATTGCGCCCGCGGAGGCCTTGTCGACCAGGACGCTCTTCTCGCCGCGCTGGCGTCGGGTCAAGTTGCCGGCGCAGGCCTCGACGTGAGCGACCCCGAGCCGCTGCCGGCCGGCCATCCGTTGTTGGAACACCCGAACGTGATCGTCACTCCCCATGTCGCCTCGGCGACGGTCGCCGGCCGTCGACGGCTGTATTCGCACGCTGTCGACAACGCCCTCAACGTCTTGGCCGGACGGCCGGCGACGATCGTCGCTGGGCCGTCCGGAAGCGCGAGTTGACACAGAACTTTGCTAGAACCGGGCAATGGACACCTTGCGAACCCAATGGAACGACGGGCGCGCCACGCTCGGCGTATGGTTGGTGATCCCATCAGTGGTCAGCGCCGAGGCCGCTGCCCGGGTCGGATACGACTACGTCTGCCTCGATAACCAGCACGGCGTGCTCGACTACCAGCAGAGTGTGGCGATGGCGCAGGCCATCGTGCTGGGCGGCGGCACCCCCATTGCCCGCGTGCCATGGAACGAGCCAGGCATCATCGGCAAGATGCTCGACGCTGGGATCGAGGGAGTGATCGTGCCGATGGTCAACTCTGCCGCCGAGGCCCAGGCCGTTGTGCGCGCCGGACGGTACCCACCGCTGGGCTCGCGAAGTTTCGGCCCGGTGATCGCTGGCATGCGCCGGGCGGATCATTTCGACTGGTCGACAGACGGCATCGCCATCATCCCGATGATCGAGACCGCCGAGGCGGTCACCCGACTCGACGAGATCCTCGCTGTACCCGGCATCGACGCTGTGTACGTCGGCCCTGCGGACCTGTCGATTTCGCTTGGGCTGCCTCCGGGGAACAACGACGGCAGCGGCGAATTCGACGACGCGCTGCAGACCATCGTGGCCGGTTGCCGCAAGGCGGGCGTCGTGCCAGGCATCCACGCCTCTGCGGCGCTCATCGAACGGCGCCTCGAACAGGGATTCCGGATGATCACCGTAACCAGCGACATGCTGGCGCTGCGCGGCTCGCTGGTCACCGATCTGGCAACCGCCCGCGGCGCCCGCCCGGCCGAGGCCAAGTCCGGGGCGATGTACTGATCGCTGTAGATTCGACACCTTGTCGGATGTTGTCGCGTTTGCGGACGAGTTCTGGAGTTACTACCTCGGCTCGGCGCAGCTGGGATTCAGCGGTTGTCAGGCTCGGCTCGCGGTCAGGCACGATAGAACGCCGTCAACTGTTCGGCTTCGTCGGCGACCTGGCGTCGTTGCGAGATGGTCAGCTTCGCCAACTCGTCGACCTCGACCTGGCCGTTGCGCCACGCCCACGTCGCTGCCACCGCGCCATCGACCAACACTGTTCCGACCGACTGCGGGTTCTTGGTGTGGAAGATGGCCTTGCGGAACTCCTCGGGGAGGATGCCCGAGCGACGGCAGTGAACCAGCAGCGTCGCATCCCACGTCGGCAGGAATCGGACTGGCGCGGGCGACTCGGGGTCCGCAAGCACGGCATCACCAAGGTCGACAAGTTCGGCACCGGCCTCGTCGCGATACTCACGCAGTTGCATCTCCGCCGCGACAGGCCCGAGCCGGGCCCGTGGCACGCCGGCCCAGGTTGCTGCGTCGGCCAACGTCGCTGGTCCGAAGGCACCGAGATAACGGGTCAACAACAGGCGTAAACCCTCGGATTCCGACACTAGAGTCGGCGGAACCCACTGCTCACCGAGGCCGTATCGATCGGCGCGACGGCGCTCCCACGTGCCCGATGGTGGAATCCTGACCATGTCGAGCCACAGCCCGGCGCCTTCCCACAGCGCTTTGGAGTAGCCGGCACCTTCCATCGCGGCAATCAGGTCGATGCGCGGGCGCGGCCCATCGGCCAACTCGTCGCGCAGCACCTCAGCCACGGCGTCGTACGAAATGTCGTTGATCTGCCGAGACTTGGCGATGCCCAGCCACCACTGGCGACGGCTGGCGCGAATGCCGGCGCACATCGGCCAGAAGTCAACACCCGCGACCATGTGGATGGTGCAACGCATCAACGTCGCTTGCACGACCGACCGGTCGTCGAGTGCCCGAGTCAAGTCATCGCGCTCGAACGTCCGTAGGCGGCTCCACAGCCCGATGTAGCCGGATGGTGCGTACTGCGTTTGCAGGCCGCCCACCTGTTTCAGCGCTGTCGTGATATCGACATCGGCCCTGTTCAGTAGCTGTTGGCGAGCGAGTACGGATCGGTTGATCTGCCGCGCCGACAACGTGGAACCCGGCACGTAATCCTCCATCTTTTCGTCTTCGCTCGTCGATCGGATGGCTCCAGAGTACGTGGCGCCGTTGACGGCGCCGCCTCGGAGTCATACCTTGATCATCTCCCCGCCGCCACAGGAGGCCACCATGCCAGAGATGACGAAGTACGAGCCCGGCACACCTTCCTGGGTCGACCTCGGCACACCTGATCCGGTCGACGCCAGCCGGTTCTATTCGGGTCTGTTCGGTTGGTCGATCGTCGAGGGTCCACCCGAGGCCGGCGGCTACCGAATGTGCGAACTCGACGGCAAGCCGGTCGCCGGCATAGGTCCGCAGATGAACGCCGACATGCCACCGTGGTGGACGACCTACATCACCGTCGCCGATGCCGACGAGACCGCGGCGGCGATCAAAGAGGACGGCGGAAGCATCTTCATGGAAGCGTTCGACGTGCTCGACGTCGGCCGCATGGCCGTCGCTGCCGATCCAACCGGGGCGATGTTCTCGATCTGGCAACCACGGTTGCACATCGGCGCCGGCATCATCCACGACCCGAACACGTTGTGCTGGAACGAACTGACCACCCGCGACCCGCAGCGATCGGTCGAGTTCTACGGTGCGGTGTTCGGCTGGACCGCCAATATCCTCCCCGACGCTGGTGTCGCCAACTACACCGAGTTCCACCTTGGCGACAGGGGCATCGCCGGCATGATGCCGATGGAGGGCGATTCCTGGCCGCCCGACCTCCCCAACCATTGGATGGTGTACTTCGGGGTGGAGAACTGCGACGCCGCGGCGGCTCAGGTCGAGGAGTTGGGCGGCAAGGTGATGGTGCCGCCGACCGACATACCACCGGGCAAGTTCGCGGTGGTCAACGATCCGCAAGGAGCGGTGTTCAGCATCATCGCCTTCCACCCGACCGCGGCCTGACCAGTCGCTAGAGCGAACTCACCGCGCCAATGGCCAGCGCCAGGCACAGCGGCGAATAGACCCGACCGTCCATCCGTCGAAAGCGCGCCGAAACGCTGCCCGGCGAAACCAGGTCGGTCTTGCCCGCAAACCCGAGGGCGGCGCGGGCCCCAAGAGCGGCGGCGACGGTGCAGACACCGGCGCGACGCAGGCGGCCATCCGGCGTCGGAAGTCCGGCGACTAGCGCGCTCGCAGCCGCCAACAATCCGGCGACGCCGTAGCAAGCCATCGGTGAGGGCGTCACGTCGCGACCGATCACCGTATCGTTCAGTCGCTCTCTACTCGTGAGTGGAAAGGTCGAACCCCTCCCCCACGCTGCATGCAGCACGCCGATCCCGGCCAGAGTGGTTGCGGTTGCTACTCGAACCAAACCGCGCATCGACCTAAGCCTCCGGCCGATATCCGGTCGCCCCATCGATCAGCTCCCTGACGATGTCGGCGTGACCCGTGTGCCGAGCCGTCTCCTCGACCATATGAATGAGGACCCAGCGCAGCGATACGGCGTCGCCGAACCACGCTGTTCCGGTATCGTCGAGCTCGAGCTCGGCGATCACGTCGTCGGCGGCCGCCCATGCCCGCCGGTAGAACGCGATGACGTCGGCAGTGTTCTCGCTGTCGTCGACGCGGAGATCGGCGTTCTCGTCATCGTCGTCGAACGGCAACGGCTCGGTCTCACGACCGAAGGTCACGCAGAACCACCCGTACTCCACTGCAGCGAGGTGCTTGACAAGCCCCAACAGGTTGGTGCCCGACGCCACCATCGGCCGCCGTAGCGCCTCGTCGTCCAGCCCCTCCAGCTTCCACAGCATCAAGTCGCGGTGGCGCTGCAGTGCAGTGCGGAGCCCTTCTTTTTCGCCGGCGTCGAACGGAGTCTTGGTAACCATCAACCCATCCTGGCAGCCACAGTCATGTGCCGATCCACACGAGCTCTGCCTCGTATGGGCGCAGTGAGGCGTCGGCTGAGACGAGTGGCAGTCCCTCGGATTTGGCCTGGGACACGAGTAACCGATCGAAGGGATCGCCGTGATGCGATGGCAACGTCGCAACCGCCAAGGCGTGGTGGTGCGACACCGCCAGCGCGGCGATGAGAGATGTGCGCCGCCTGACGGCTCATCGCTCATCGCCGGCTGGGCTCGGCCGTTGGCGGCACGGTAGACGCTGTGCGACGATGACGAGCGTGATGAACGTGGTCGCCGGCGACGACAAACACGACCGCTGCTGGTGGGCGACCTCGACGACCGACTACGTCGCCTACCACGACACCGAATGGGGCTTCGGCGTTGCCGATGACCATCGGCTGTTCGAGAAGCTGTGCCTCGAAGGGTTCCAGTCGGGACTGTCGTGGCTGACGATCCTGCGCAAGCGCGAGAACTTCCGCGCCGCGTTCGCAGGGTTCGACCCGTATCTCGTCGCCGAGTTCGACGAGACCGATGTCGACCGGCTGCTCGGCGATGCGGGGATCGTCCGCCACCAGGGCAAGATCCGCTCGACGATCAACAACGCAACGCGGGCGCTGGAGTTGATAGACGAGTTCGGCTCGATCGCCAACTACATGTGGCCGCACGCCACGTTCGCCAATCCACCGACGGAGATCCCGGCACTGACAGCGACCTCCACAGCGATCTCAAAGGATCTCAAGAAGCGCGGCTGGACGTTCGTCGGGCCAACCACGGTGTACGCCTTCATGCAGGCGATGGGGCTGGTCAACGACCATCTCGACGGCTGCTGGGTGCGCCGTCGATCGGAGCAGGCGCGTCGCACGATCTACCGCGACCACATGAAGGGCAGGAGATGAACGACTTCGATCGTTTCGGGGCGATGAGCTTCGATTGCTATGGCACTCTGATCGACTGGGAGACAGGGCTGGCCAACGCCTTGCGACCGTGGGCAACTCGCAACGGTCTCGATCTCGACGACGAGTCGCTGATTGCTGCTCATGCCCGCCACGAGACCCACGTGCAAGACAACATGCCCGGCGCGCTGTACCCGGTAATTCTCGCTGAGACGTTGCGGCGGATTGGCGTCGACCTGGGCATCGAGGTAACCGATGCCGATGCCGCGACGTACGGTCATTCGGTCAAGGACTGGCCGGCATTTCCCGACTCGGCCGCCGCCTTGAGCCGCCTCTCGCAGCGTTTCAAGCTGATCATCGTCAGCAACATCGACCGGGCCTCGTTCGCGGCCAGCAATCCACGCCTGGGCGTGACCTTCGACGCGATCGTGACAGCGGAGGATGTCGGTTCCTACAAGCCGCATCGTGGCCACTTCGACCAGCTGTTCGAGGAAATCGCCCGGCTCGGCGTCGATTGCGACCGACTCCTGCATGTCGCCGAGAGCCTGTTCCACGATCACGAGCCGGCAGCTGCGCTCGGCGTGCCGTCGGTGTGGATCCACCGCCGTCACGGCAAGGGTGGCACCGGTGCGACGGCCACGCCGGCGGGCGAGGTGTCGCCGACGTGGCGATTCACGTCGATGGCCGAGTTCGCCGAGGCTGCGGCACCGGCGTAAAGGACGCCCAGTTCGGCGGCGAGATCGGCCAATCGAACGCGGACGCCCGGTGGTTCGAGCACCTCCACCACACCCCCGAAACCGGCCAGTTCGGCGGCAACCGAGTACTCGGCGTGAGCGCGGATCTCAACCTCGACCCTGCCGTCGCCCTTGGCCATGCCGATTCGCAGGCGAGTACCCAGGGCGTACCGCAGCCGCGAGATGGCCTGCTGATCGACGAGGGCGCGTACCACGATCGGTGTGCGCACATTTTCTATTTCGGTGGAGATCATCTGCCAGGCGTCGGCCAGCACAAACCCCTCCGGGCGGACCACCGGATCGTCGGTGACCTCGACCGATTGGATCCGATCGACGCGGAATGTGCGCCGACCAGCGCTGGTCTCGGCGACGAGATACCACGACCCACCCTTGGTGGCCAGCCCCAGCGGATGCACCGTGCGAGTGCTCGGCAGACCCTGGCGGGCGACATAGCCGAGAACGATTTGACGACCGGCGATCACCGCGCTCTGCACGGCATCGAGGTGCACTGGCGCCGACCGCTCGGGGCGAGTGTCGCTCCAGCCGGTGGCGTCGTGGACCACGGCGGCCGACGCAGCAGCGGCGCGCTCGCGGAATGGCTCGGGAAGGGCCCGAACGAGTTTGCGCAGCGCCGCCCGCAGCTCCGGCGTGGTCGCCAGCGGCCCTGCCAGCAGGAAAAGCGCCTGCGCTTCGGCCGACGTGAGCCCACTCAGATCGGTGCGGCCATCACCGGCCAAGCGCCAACCGCCGTTGCGGCCCTGCATCGAGTACACCGGCAACCCGGCCACGCCGAGCGAATCAAGATCTCGGCGGGCGGTCCGTTCCGAAATCTCCAGTTCGGTGGCGACCTCGGTCGCCGTGACCCGCCCTCTGGTCTGAAGCATCAACAAGATGGCCACGAGACGGTCGGCGCGCATAATCGAATCTTCGCACCAAAACCGGACACAGGGTGACCTATTTCGAAGGTCATACTGAACGCATGACCACACAGACAGCTCACATCGTCAACCCGACAGGCCGCACGACCATCGACCCGCGGCCATTGTTTGCCACCGCCGTCCAGATCGCCACGCCGGTCATCGCCGGTGTTCACCATGACCAGCTCGATCTACCCTCGCCTTGCGTCGAGTTCGACGTGAAGGAGTTGCTCGGACACCTCGTCTTGGTGTTGCATCGTGTCGCTCAACTTGGCCGTGGCGAAGATGCGTTCGCCGCTGGCATGCAGGATGGCACCGTTGTCGACCACGCTGACCGGATTGCCGACTGGCAAGCTGGGGTCGCCGAGGTCGAGGCGACGTGGTCCGACGACGCGCTTCTCGATCGCCAGGTAGTGCTCCCCTGGGCAACGATGGCAGGCGCCGAGATGCTGGCCATGTATGTCAGCGAGATAACGACCCATACCTGGGACCTGGCCAGGGCCACGGGCCAGCATCCCGCTTGGGACGATGCCGTGTGCCAGTTGGCGCTCGATGCCATTCACCGAGACCTGCCCGTGGTCGATCGGACGCCGATCTGGGAGGCATTCATTGCCGGTGCTCCGGCCAACTACCAGTTCGATCCCCCGTTCGCCAACGCCGTCGCCGTCGGCAACGACGCCCCGTTGATAGATCAACTCGTCGCCTGGACGGGTCGGCAGCCGTAGCCCAACGGCTACTGCTGCACCACCGAGGTGGAAATGCCCCACGTGTCGGACAGCACGTAACCGCTCGGCCATGGATCATCGGCATCGACGATGTAATGGTGCAGACCGGTGATCCACGCCCTGCCGCGTATGGTCGCCTCGATCGCGGGGAACGAAGCGACCGATGTCTCACCGACGATCGTGCCGTGGAACTCCGAACCGATGAGCGACGAATGGGTCAGTCCACCGCCGACCCGCAACACGCCGCGAGCGTGCAACACCGCCATACGTGCCGTCGTGCCGGTGCCGGTCGGTGAACGATCGGAACGACCGGGCGAAACGATGCACGTGTTGCGGGCGCTGACGCGGTTGCCGTCGTGCACCAATGGGCCGGCGAACTGCACGATCGACACGTTCTTGATGTCAGGCAGTTCGGGGTGGACCACCGGATGCTGCTGGCGCGCCGCGACACGGATCTGCTCACCCAGCACGGCGAGATCGCGGGCCTCGTCGGGGACGATCTCGAAGCCCAACGAGGCGGCGTCGACGATGGCATAGATCATGCCGCCGTAAGAAATGTCGATAGCGAACGAGCCGAACCCCGCCAACTCCAGCACCGCATCGAGCATGAAGGCGAACGCCGGCACGTTCTTCAACGTGACAGACATACACTTGCCACCGCGACACTCGGCGACGATGTCGACCGGTCCGGCAGGCATGTCGAGGCGGAACCTGGTCTCCGGCTCGAGCATCGGGATCACGCCGGTCTCCAACAGCACCGTGGCGATACACATCGTGTTGGAGCCCGACATCGGCGGATACTCGGTCGGCTCCATCACGATCGCCCCGGCTGCACAGTCGTGACGGGTGGATGGCACGATCAAGTTGACGTGGCGGGCAACCGAGCCTCGCGGCTCACAGATCAGCAGGCGGCGGATCTCGTCGTGATCTCGCTCGAACGCCAACTTCTTGCCCATCATCGTCTCACCTGGCGGCGGCAGCACGCCGCCGGTGATCACGTCACCCTGCTCACCCTCGGCATGGCAGCCGACGACCGTAATGATCCGCGAGGCGACCATCGACGTCTCCGAAGCCCGTTCAGCGTTTCCGATCGAGCGCGGCCTTCAATCCAGGGAGATCTTGCGAGCCGAACACCACCCTGTTGTTCGTGGCGACATAGACCAGATCGAGGTCGACTCCAGCTTCGGCGACGATTCTGGCGAGGTCGGCCAATGCGCCGGGACGATCTTCGATCTCGACCACGACAACCTCGCGCTCGCGGGTCACCACAGCTTGATGGGTGATGGCCAAAGCGTGCCGGGCGGCCTCGGCATGTGGCACGAGGATGTGCAGTTCGGCACGGTCACCCACGCCCACACAGGTCGCCGCGGCGAGGTTGACTCCGGCGTCGCTGATGGCCGCGGCCACCTGGGCAAGTGCACCCGGACGGTTGTCGACCTCGATGACCAAATCCATCGCCATGAAATACCCCCTGTGTCAGCCGTGATTCTGACACTCCGGAGGAGTGCTGTCTCCATCCATCTCTAGATCGCGGCGATGCCCAGGTTGAGCAGTGCGAGAGTTCCCGCTCCATTCGCCGTTTCGCCCGTCGACGTGTGCAGCATGGTGCCTTCGGCCTCGGTATCGCCGGCGATGTTGTCGGCCTCGTTAGAGGTGTCGGGCGGACCGAACTCGGCGTACGGCGCACCGGAGTACACAGTGGCGGTGTAGTCGCTGTCGAAGAACATCTGCGATGTCAAGACCGTTTCGTCGGCGAGGTGAACTCGCAGATGGATGTGCACTGCGCGCCCCGAGTACCAACCGGGGTAGACGGTCAGGAACTCGACGATTCCGTTGTCGTCGGCAGTCTGTGTGCCGCGCAGGAATGTTGTTCCACTGCCTTCGTCCTTGCCCTGGCCGTTGTCGGTGAACGCCGAATAATCACCCGTTGCGTCGGCGTGCCAGATTTCCACCGTGGCGCCCGGAACGGGTGCGCACGACTCATCGAGCACGCGGAGACCGAGGCGCATCGGATGGCCGGGATAGCCCTCGGTGATGTCGCTGCGATCGAATTGTTGATCGAGAGGAAACGGTCCCGCCGTCTTCTCGGGCATGAGCGAACACGTGCCTAGCCCGTCGAAGGCAGCGGCGGTCAGGGCCGACTGTGCCGGCGAAGTCACAGCAGTGACGTCGACAGTTTCGACGGCGGCCGCAGTGGAGGCGCCAGAACTCTCAACCGCCGACGTTGCCGGCTCGGTCGACGATGCAGTGGTGTCAGTCGGCGCAGCTGCGGTGGAGGCAGGCGACGAAGACGAGCCGGCGCACGCCGCGCCCGCCAGTCCGAGCACGGTGATGCCGCCGATCCGTAAGAAGGTCCGCCGATCGGCGAGGGGGCGGAGAGGATCGTCGGTGGCTGAGGAATACATGGCAGCTATCAAACACCCGATCCTTCGAGAATTCCCCAAGAACACATTGAGAATCAGGTTGGAACCTTGCCATCGCCTCGGACGTAGCTGACTTGTCTATTGCCTGGCGAGTGGACAGGATGAGCGAATGCTCGCCGAGGCCCCGCGGATGAGTTTGCGCACGACCAGACCAAGAGGTGCTGGAGTTGCCCTGATCGCGTTCGTCTCGGTGCTCGCCAGCTGCACGTTCGGGCCCGGCGCCAGCACGACGGCAACGACACCAACACGCTCGACGCCGGCGGACTCGACCAGCATTCCTACGACCAGCACGATCCCAGCGACAACCACCACCAGCAGCACGACATCGACGACAACGACGACCACGATTCCGCCTACCACGACGATCCCGCTGATCACCGAGGGTGCTGTCATCATCGTCGCCAATGCTTCCGGCGTGACGGGTGCGGCGTCCAAGCTCAGTCAAGAGCTCGGCACCCTCGGGTTCCACCCCGCCGACCCCACGAACGCCGCTGGCAACGAGGACCGGCTCGATGTCAGCAAGGTGTACTTTCTTCCGGCCGGCGCCGACGTCGCCACGTCGATCGGTCGTGTGATGGGTGGCATCACCGTCACCCGCATGCCTGTGCCCGTCTGGATCACGGGCGGGCCGGCAGCGCTCGGCGAGGCAACGGTGGTCGTGATGCTGGGCAGGGATCTCGCCGGCAACGACCCCATCCTCCCAGTTTGAACTTGGACACAGCCTGTCAGCAGACCCGACTCACCCAACGATGTCGAACACCTTGGCGGACAACGCAGCTCTGTACGTCGTACGAATCGAGGTGAGGGCGGTGACCACCGGCGGGGTACAAGACTTCTGCCACTGGCGAGCCCAGACCAGGAAAGCAACCTCGGCCATCGGACGAGCGAAGTAGTACCCCTGGCCTGCGTCACATCCGAACGATTCCAGAATCTCGAGCTGCTCAGGGCGCTCGATGCCTTCGGCGATCACGAACTTGTCAAGCGCGCCGCCGAGGGCGATGATCGCGGTGGTGAACGCTCGCTGCGAGTTCGATGATTCGATGTCGTCGATGAACGGCTTGGCGATCTTGACCACGTCAACCGGCAGCGACTGGAGGTAGCTGAGCGACGAGTAGCCGGTCCCGAAGTCGTCGAGAGCCAGCCGAAGCCCGATCGTCTTCAGCTGCTGCAATGTCTCGATGGAGCGATCCGCCTCCTCCGACATCAAGTTCTCCGTGATCTCGATACCGAGGCGGTTGGGCACCAGACCGTGGCGGCGAAGGGTCCCGACAATGCTCTCGATGAGGCCCGGCTCCCGAAAGCTGTGCGGTGACAGGTTGACGTTGACCCACGGCACCAGGCCCGGGTCGGTGAGATCGACCCGAGCAAGCCAGGCGCAGGCCTGATCCATGCTCAGCATGTCGATCGCGGCGATCAATCCGGTCTGCTCGGCAACCGGAAGGAAGCTGTCGGGCGACAGCAGACCGAGGGTGGGGTGGTTCCAACGGACCAGTGCTTCTGCGCCCAGGATGGCATGCGAACCTAGGCGCACGATCGGCTGGAAGTGGATCGAGAGCTCGTGGTCGGCAATCGCTCGCTGCAGATCGCTGTGCAGGTTGAAGCGGTGCACGTTGGATTCATACATCGACGGCTCGAACATCACGATGCGGTGCTTGCCCTGCGCCTTGGCCATGTACATCGCGGTGTCGGCGTTGCGCATCATCGTCTCAGGGTCTGCAGCCGGCTCGATCAAGGCGATGCCGACGCTGGCACGCATGTCGAGACGCCGATGAGTCACTATCGCCGGGGTCTCAAAGGACTGCAGGATCCGCCTTGCCGCTGCCGTCGCCTGCGCCTGCTCCGTTACCGTGCCCAGCAGAATCGCGAACTCGTCCCCACCGAGACGGGCAATGACGTCGGACTCGCTGAGGCATGTCTTCAATCGCATGCCTACTTCGACGAGCAACGCATCACCTGTCGCGTGACCGAAGCTGTCATTCACCGTCTTGAAGTCATCGAGGTCGATGAACAACACGGCGCCGACAGCACCGTGGTGCTGCTCGATCGCTTCGCTGAGGCTGGTGCGGAACAACGTCCTGTTGGCCAGGCCGGTGAGCGGATCGTGCAACGCCTGGAAGGTCAGGCGGCCTTCCAGGATCCGCAGCTGCTCAAGGGACTGTTCCAGGCGACCGTTCGCCAGCGCTGTCGTCGTGTGGTTGGCAAGTGTCTCGGCCAGCCGAGCGTCGGTCGAGTCGAAACCGACGACCTCGCTCAAACGGTTGGCGATCACCAGCGCGCCGACGACGCGCACCTCACCCAGCAGAGGGGCGATGATCGCATCGTTGTAACCGCTCAGTCTGAGGAACTCCGACCCCTGGCCATCGATCGCTGCCTTGAGAATCAACGCTTCGCCGGTAGCCAGCAGGCCCATGAGGGCGTGGTGACCGACGTCGAGCGCCTGCAACGAACGAACCTGCTCGCCCGGCCCAACGCGAATGCAGACCGGCTCGTCACCCGACTCGGTCAGGTAGATCAGCTCTGCCGATTCGGCGTTGAACGTGTCGCAGGCATGCCTGAGGAGGTCGACAATGGCCGATTCCAACTCCGGCGACTGGTTGAGCAACTGCGTCGACTGGTAGAGGAAGTCGAGGCCTTCGTGGCGCCGGCGCTGCGTTGTGTACGCCCAGTTGGCCAGATAGGTGCCGGCCGTCGGCACGATCAGCAGCCAGGCAATTCCTGGCTGGGCATCGACCACGACGACAGCGATGATGCCGAGGCTCGCCGTGAAGATCGCCGTGGTGAGCCCGAAGCCGACGCCCAAGCGCAGATCGGCGAGGCGCCACGAACCGGCCGAAATCGAGATGACGAGGAATACCAGCACGACCGACAACAACGCTTCGATCAGTAGGGCCAGTCCTCCTTTCACCAGCATGCCCTGGTCGAGCGGTGAACGGATTGGAGCAAGTAGCCGGTAGACAGCGACCGCAGCAATGGTGGTCGAGGCAAAGACTGCACAGTTGAACAGCAACTTCAGTGGACCCTGCTTGCGATGCAGCGCCAGCGCCAGCCCGGCTCCCAGTATCTGGGCGCCGATCAATACGCCAGGTTGGGCGAAGAACAGCCCGAGCGCCAGTGGCAGCTCGACGAGTGAGAACGTGTGCGCGTCGGAGCGGATGCGGAGGTGCACGACGAAGATCTCGGTGAGCGCGAACAACGACGCCAGCGCCGGTAGGGCGAACCACCACGGCCAGGAAGCCGGTTCGGTCCAATGTTGCTTGCCACCGAGCACCACCGCCACCAGACCTGCTGCGCCCCACAATCCGACCGATAGCAACGCGATCTTGGTGCGGGTTCCCCCGATTCGGGGAACGGTCGCCCCAACACCAGGCGCGGCCTGCTCAACGATCTCGTCGGTCACACCACATTGATCGACGACCGGAGACCTCAACATGAGGCCCATTTCCGATCGGCTAGCCCCATGTGGCTGACGCCCAGGTATGGCCGGACCAGCTCGAACCCGACCACGACGAACCCGACCAGCTCGAACCCGACCACGACGAACCCGACCACGTCGAACCCGACCATGACAAGCCGGACCACGTCGAACCCGACCACGACGAACCCGACCACGACGAACCGGACCACGTCGAGCCCGACCACGTCGAACCCGACCACGTCGAACCCGACCACGTCGAACCGTTCCACACACCACCCGACCAGCTGCTGCCGGCGGTGCCAGGAGCAAACGGCTGACCAAAGATGTCGATCTCACCGGCGAGCACAACGCCATCCCGCGTCAGATGGTCACCGCCACGAGACAACTCGACCGAGCCAGTGCCCGTGGCCGCCGGGTAGTTCTGAGCGTAGAAATGTCGACTCGGCTCATTGTGAGCGAGCGACCGGAAGTCCAACGCACGATTGCTGTGGCGGCTGGCGCGGGCGCTGGTGGTGAGCCAGCGGGCCGTGCTGGTGATGAACCGTTTCACCTGATCCGGTGGCATCGACGGATACTTCTCCAAGACAAGCGCGACCGCACCAGAGGTGACCGCGGCAGCTTCCGATGTGCCGGTGCCTCGGAAGTAGCGTGAACCGAGCAGACCTTCCGCGTGGTTTATGTCCACGAACGAGTTCTCCACGCGGAGGCCCTGCAACCGTGACCCGACCGCCACGAAGTCAGGTCGACGAGCGTCCCTGCGGTTGGGGCTTGCCGAATAAGACCCGACGACATCGTCGGACTCGTTCGCGGTTCCCATCGTGTCATAGCCACCAACGGCGATGACGTACGGGTTGTACGCCGGATCGGCGAGCCCCGGCGCGCCGATGCCTCGTTGATAACCGGTGTTACCGGCCGCTGCTACCACAACGATTCCGGCCCGCCAGGCCCGCTCGGCGGCAAACGACAGCGGGTCGATCACCGATGGCTGGGTCGAGTTCGTCCCGTACGAGAGGTTGAGGACGCGGATGTTCATCCCGTTGTCGTTCTTGTGGTCGACGACCCAGTTGATCGCGGCGATCATCTGCGTCACGTCGACGCCGCCATCCGCAGTACCGACTTTCAAACTGACGATGCGAGAATCGGGGGCGATGCCGCGATACGCCGTTGCCGGAGCATCGGCGTAGGGCTCGGTCAGAGTCGAGTCCTTGCCGGCGATGAGACCTGCCATGAACGTCCCGTGACCATTCGTGTCGAGATTTGTGAGGTTGGGCGCCTGCGATTCGAGGGAGAGATCGGGGCCGTAGACGATCTTCCCGGGGATGGCAAGGCCTTCAACCGGAGTGACGCCGGTGTCGATGATTGCGACGTCGATTCCTGCACCGGTGTAGCCCTGATTCCAAAACTCGGTGACGCCGGTGATCTCGGTCAAGGCCTTCATCGAGTATGGATCGGTTGCGGGATCGTGCTCCGCGGCGAACGCCACCGACGAGCCCCATAGAGCCGGCACTGCAATACCCAACACCACCAGCACTTCTGCGAGGCGGCGCTTGGCGACCGGGCGAAACGAGCGAACAGGTCGTCCGCCCCATGTCGCGCCGCGTGTTGTCATCGCGGCCCTATCGCTCCGTGTCATCTTGTCCGTCCCGTCCCTGAGATTCATGTGTCGAAGGCCCGCCGTGAGCGACTTCGCAGGTCTCATCCAAGGCCAACAGCGCCGATTGCACAAGCGATTCGAGCGAACCTTGTTCAAGGCCTGACGTACTTGACACTTTCTTGCCGATCCGGTCACTGTCGGTCGGACATCGCGACGAGAATGTCACCGAGTGACAGTGCGCAACGGACGATCCACCATGGCCCGCAGGTTTCCGGCTCCGTCGACCGAGCAAGGCGTTGTAACCTGCGAATTGCCATCACTTGGAGGAGACATCCATGACTCGCAACGCTTCCCTCAACAGCGTGCTCTCTAATGTGCCGCTGTTCTCGTTGTGCGATGCCAAGGAGTTGAAGAGCATCGCCCGCCTGACCACCGGATTGCGTTTGGCCGCCGGAACCGTCATCACCCACCAGGGGGCGACCGGACACCAATTCGCGGTCATCACCGAAGGCACGGCGAACGTCAACATCGATGGCCGGCTGGTCGCGGTCCTCGGTCCCGGCGACTTCTTCGGTGAGATCTCGCTTCTCGACGGCGGCCCGCAAACCGCCACGATCACCGCCGAGACCGACCTCGCTGTCGAGATCATCGGCCACGCCGAATTCACCCAGTTTCTCCGTGAGTCGCCGTCGGTGACACGCAACGTCCTGAAGGGCATCGCCACCCGCCTGCGCGAGGCCGACGCCCACATCTCCGGCGGTACAGCCGCGCCGCCGTCCGACTGAGAGGATTCCGCGGGACCTAAGTCCCTGGCGGCCTGGACACCATCGTGTCGAAAATGTCGGCCAGCCCGTTTTCGCCATATAACTGGGCGGACAGGAGACAGCCATGGAACTGACCTCACGAGAGACCTGGGCGGTGATCCACGGCCTGGTGCTCGGAACGATCTACCTCCTGGCGTTCGGCGGAGCGCTTGCCGGCCTGTGGAGCCTACGACCTGGACTCGTCTCGACCGCGGGCCTCACGGAGCGCATGAAGCGGCTCTACGTCGGTTTCGGCGTCATGGCCGTAACGGCGTGGCTCACCGTCATCACCGGCTCGTGGATCGTGTACCCCTGGTACAGGGAGAAGCTTGCCGGCGACGACTTCGCTACGTGCGCTGGTCTTGATGTTCCATCCGCGGCCTGTTCACCACGAGACTTCCTGCTGTCCAACGCCTCGGGCAACACCGAGGAATGGCACAAACTTGGGATGGAATGGAAAGAACACATCGGCTGGGCCGCACCGCTTCTCGCCACCTCTGCCTTCCTGCTCGTCGTGTACTACGGCCCTCGGCTCACCTCGCGGCCGTGGCTGCGGACGGCGGTCATCGTGATGCTTGTCGGCGGCTTCGCCGCTGCCGTAGTCGCAGGCGGATTCGGAGCCTTTATCAACAAGGTTTCACCGATCGTATGAACGCCGAAGGAGCAGCATCATGACCACTACTCAACACCACGACGAACAATTGGCTCCGGAACTGACCGGGTTGCAGTTGGTCGACAAGCCGGATGGACCTGGCGCGGCGATGATGATCTCCGCCGGGTTCGGCATCTTCGTCCTCGGGTTACTCACAGTGCTTGGCGAAGCATCGACCGGCATGAGCACCTGGCTGGCGAAATGGCAGTGGGGTCAAGGCGTCGGCGGGCTCGCCGGCAAGACCACTGTCGCCTCGATCGCCTATTTCGTGTCGCTCGCCGTGCTGTGGGTGATCTGGCGGGCCAAGGACGTCAACGTGAAGATGGCATTCTACGTCGGGCTCGCATTGGGCGTTCTCGGGGCGATCGCCACTTACCCGACCGTCTTCGAGCAGTTCGCGCCTTGAGAGACACCGCTAGCGACCGGCGAGCCGACCGGATCGCCGTGCACGCCACCGGGGTCGGCATCGGCCTCATCGGTTTCATGGTGACCTGGATCGTCGGCGCCAGGATCACCGAGCGAATCCTCGACACACCTACGAGCGCTTACGTCGCCATGGTCGTGGCGGTGGTCACCGGCACGATAGTCACGATTGTGGCGACGCGACGGCTTGGCCGAACCGATCACCACCTCGACCGGGTTGGTCAGGCGTCGTTCTCGAACGAAAGAACCTCCATGTAGGTTGGGTCTCGTGCCCCGCATGCTCGCCGGCGCTCAACTGATCGAAGAAGGCCGCCAAGCAGCGCCGCCACCAGCACCGCCCACGGCGTTCTTGCGTGCCAACGCTGCCCGGTCAGAAGTCGAGTACAAGCGACGCTGCCGCGACCAGGGCCGGGTGATGTACCACATGCACGTCGGGCACTCGACCTGGAAACAGACCGAAGCGGCGCTGGTCGAGGTCTGCCAGGCTTTGGCCGACGCGGGTCACACAGTCGACCGGTTCGGACTGGCTCTCGACCGGGCGATGGGCGTACCCGAGGCACTGCGCCACCTCACCGTGAAAGAGACCGGGCCGCGCATCGGCGCGGACGAATGGCAGCGCCTCGGCGAAGCGGCACCGATCCAGCCGCACCTCGGCGACTACATGATCGGGTTCCCGGCCGGATTCCAGAACACGCTGCGAGCCTTGTCGGCCGGGGTCACAACGATTGGCAACGTCGGCCAGTACACCGCCTACGACCTGCTCGGCGGATCCGACGAGACCCTCGTCACCGAGGAGACGGTGCGGGCGCTCGCCGCGATCGGCGCGCTGCGCAACGACGGCGCCCTCGCCCATTCGAACCTCGAGGACGGTTCGGCAACCCAGGCGTCGCATTTCGGCGCGTACGTCGGGTGGGCAGCGCTCGAGCTGTACGTGGTCGAGGAGCTCATCGGGGCGCGGCTGGCGCACTGCTTCGGCAACACGATCCAGAATCCCGAGTGCCGCGCAGTCGTTCACTTCGCGCTCGACGATCTGCGCGGTCGCGACTCGATCGGCTCGATGATCTACGGCAACACCGTCGACCACCGCGCCGGTGACCGGGCTCGTAACACGGCCGCCGTTGCGGCGCAGTTGATGTGCGACATCGCCCTGCAGCTGCGGCGGCCGACCGGACACGCAGTCAATCCGGTACCGCTCACCGAGGCGGAACGGATTCCCAGTGCTGCCGAGATCGTCGAGGTCCACCTACTTGCCCGCGAGATCGAACGCGAGGTCCGCAAATCGCCCGACCTGTACGACTGGGAGCGCCTCGAAAGGCTCGGATCGATGACCGCTGCGTATGCCATCGAGTTCCGTGACCGTACACTCGCCGTGCTCGACGACGACGGTGTCGACGTACGTGACGCCGCACAGGTGTCGCTCGCTCTGCGGCGAATCTCGATGCCGGAGCTCGAGGGGCGCGTCGATCTCGCCGCTCCGGCCGAGGTCGCCGCGCTGGAACCCTGGAAGGCCTCACACGTCCGACGTCTGGCCGAACGGCTCGACGGCATCGCCCCCCGCCTCGATGGTGTGCGGGTCATCCTCGTCGTGCTCGAAGTGCACGACCTCGTGCGCGACGCACTCGCTCGTGTGCTCCCGGCGGCCGGCGCCGAGGTGATCCTGCTCGGCTCGAACACTTCGATCGACAGAATTGTGCGGGCGGCGACCGAGGAGGATGCCGACGCCATCGTGCTCGGGGTGTACAACGGCAACGCCTTGGCGCTCGGCGAAGACCTCGCTCACGGCGTGGGCCAGCAACGTTGGGGCGGCGCAATCTACATGGGGGGCATCCTCAATCAGGACACCGGGGACGACCTTCCGATCGATGCGCGGCCGGCGCTCGGGGCGCTCGGTGTGCACTGCGTCGACAGTGCGGAACAACTCCTGCGACTTCTCGCCCGGAGTTGAGCATGTGACGACCTGCGAATGGTCGGTCAGCCGGCCTCGAGGAGAGTTAACAAAGTGAGCAACTCCGCCGGTTGCCCCGCTTGGTTCCGCAGAATGAGCGATCCACCGTGTTCTTGGAGCGTCTGACGGGCGGCGACCAGCCCCCCGTAGCCGCAGCAGTTCATGAAGGTCGTCTCGGCCATCTCGACCACTACGGCGATGTCACCACCGCCCAGGCAGGCCTGCCGAACCTGATTGCGGGTGACCAAGTCCAGTTCACCGCAAATCTGAACGACACGGTTCCCGTCGTCTGTCGAGACGTTCACTGTGAACGCTTGATTGTCCGCGCCGGTGGTCGGCATTGCCGGCGGCTCGCTACGCAAAACCCGGTCCCATGTGCGCACGTTCTACTCCTCAAAGGCGAGGGCGCGACCAAGGTCCGGAGCAACGCAGCAGGGAGCAGTCATTTCGCTCCTGTGTGCACCATACACCAGAGTCGCTCCGCCCACAACCGGCTCTTCAGAGAGCCAGCGGGCGCGTCGCCTGCTCCGGCGGCTGGGAATCAGCGCTGTCGGGCGGTCGGCGGTGGTGGTGGGCGACGTACGTGAGTGATCGAGTCAACGTCGACCGTACCGGCGACGAGGGACTCGGCAACCTCGGTAAGGCCGCGGTTGTTGTTCCTGGCGTAAGCCCGAAGCCGTGAGAATGCGTCGTCCATATCGACCCTGCCGCGCTCGGCGATCATGCCTTTGGCCTGCTCGATGGCGATGCGACTGGTCAGAGCGTGCTGCAAATGGCCCTCGCGGATAGCAGCCTCGCGCGTGGCCTGGTCCTGAACGATGGCGATGCTGGCAACGTCGGCAAGCGCCTGGGCGAGCGCGACCTCGGCGTCGGAAAGCAGAACGGGTTCGGACATGAACAAGTTGAGGCAACCAAGGATCGCGTCTTTGAGCCGAAGCGGCACAGCACACACCGACGGGAACCCTGCACGGGCGCTCTCGGCCGCGAATTGCGGCCACGGAGACGATGCGTCCAAGCTGGCGTTGAGCACAACGTTGCCGGTGTTGAAGCAGTCGAGGCACGGACCCTCGTCGTTCTGGATCTGGAACAACTCGAGCAGCTGAACCTGCTCGGTGGACGCGCCGATCACCCGGAGATGTCCGTCGCCGTCGGCCAACAGGATCCCGGCCGCCGCCGCCTCGAGCAGCTCGACACTGCGCGATGTCAGCACGGTGAGAACATCGATCACGTCAAAGTCGTCGACCAGGGTGTCGACGATCTCGACGAAGGTGGTTGCGGTGAGCGCCTGTCGATTCAGGGCTCGTTGTCTAGTGTCGTCTGACACAATCTTTACCCCCCTTCTCCTGGTTCGTGGCGATCATCGGTAAGACGCAATCGACGGGCGACGATATCGGCAGCCACGTTGCCGACGGGTTGGTCGTTCGCAAACGCGTAGGCACGGATCCGCAGGAGTGCCTCGGTGGCCGGAATCCCTAGCTGTATCGAAACCATTCCCGACGCCTGATGAATCTCGGCCCGATATGTCACCGCATCCTCGAGCCCGGCGGCGAGCGCTCCCTCGGGCGCCGCATCCTGCAGACTCAGAACTGTTTCGGTGAGCACCTCCACCAAAGCCATGCTGTCGTCGTGCTGCGCTGCACTCAGTTCTCCCTCATCGTCTTGGTAGAGCGTCAGCACGCCGATCTTCACGCCGTTCGCCGCAAGCGGGTAGGCGAAGACTGCACCGACCCCACACTCCTGGGCCTGATCGACAAATGATGGCCAGCGAGCGATCACCGAAAGGTCGAAAGACGGGGCGTGCACGGGTCGCCCAGAACGGAACGCGTCTTGGCACGGACCTTCACCCATCGTGAACTGCAAGTCCTCGAGTTCCGCCATTCGCCGGCTCGACACGCACACCGGACCGGCCTGCCCGTCACCCATGACCGTGATACCGGCGCCCGACACAGCCAACACGTCGACGACCGCCGCGCACAAGCCCGACCTGGGAGATTTGGCAGCCTCCCGTGCGAACGCCACGGCGATACGAGTCGACTGCTCGGCATTCAAGCGCCGCGCTCCACCACAGCGAGACGGACCTGCACGTCGACCATGCTTGCCTCTTTCGGAACAGGGCGAGCGGCAAGGTCTGGACCGGATCTGGAACTTCAAAAACGTAGCTGAACAATACCAGCTTCGGGCCCGATTGAGCCAGGGGATAACCGGGAAAACCGCACACGACCGGTAGCGTGACCTGGCCGCTCGAACCACGTGCGGCAGGCCCGCTCCAAACCTCGGCAGGCGGTTTCGGCCGAGATGTCGAAGGAGCGAGGTCATGCAGACGGCTGTGGCACGAGTGGAGCAGATGGTCAGTGACCAATTGTCACTGACAGAGGCGGTTCGGCCCTCACCCAGAGAACTTGCCGTGGCACGCAGGCAGCTGCATTTCAAGGCCGTGGTCATCGCCGTGCTCGCAGTCGGCAGCTACTGGTTGCTGGTCGTGGCGCAGTCGTCGGTCGTGGTGAAGATCGTGTCGATGGTCATGCTGGTGGTCGCCTTGACCGCCTCTGCAACGAGCGTGTTCCACGACGCCAACCATGCCTCGTTCAGCACCTCACGCACCGTGAACCGGCTGGCCGGATACACCGGCGACCTCCTCGGCGCCAGTTCGTGGATATGGCGGTTCAAGCACAACAACCTTCATCATGGCAATACCAATGTGGTGGGGATCGATGCCGACATCGACCAGGCGCCGTTTGCGCGCCTCGCCCCGGATCAACCGTGGCGTCCGTGGCACCGTTACCAGCATCTGTACATGTGGGTCTTGTACGGGTTCTTGACGCTGCAGTGGTTCCTGGTCTCCGACTTCATCGACCTGAAAAACCACGGAATCAGCGGCCACCGCTTCCCTCGACAGCCCCGGCGGCGCGACGTCGGAATGCTCGTTCTAGGGAAGGTGATCCACTTCGGATGGGCGATCGCCGTACCGCTGGTGTACCACCGCTGGTGGGTCGTGCTGGTCTTCTACCTCGGTGTCTCGTGGAGCGTCGGTCTGCTCCTGGCGACCATGTTTCAACTCGCCCACTGCGCCGAGCCCGCCGAGTTCTCCTCAGCCGATACGCCGCGTCGGGGGTCCGATTTCGCCGCCCACCAACTCCGTACGACCGTCGATGTGCACTGCCGGACCAGGCTGGGTGGTCGGGCGCTGCATTGGGTGATGGGCGGTCTCGACTTCCAGGTCGAGCACCACCTGGCGCCCCGCCTGCCCCATACCGTATATCCGCTCGTCGCCGAACGTCTCAGCCGCGTCTGCGCCGAGCGGCAACTCACCGTGCACAGTCACGCCAGCCCCTGGCAAGCCATCAAGTATCACGGCCGCTGGCTGAAGCTGATGGGCGCCCGGCCGCTGAGCTGAGTTTCGCAAACGTGCCCAGCCCGGGGACGGATCGGGCCGGGCACGTTCGGATCGCTGAAATGGGGGCTTCAGCGCTCGCTGGGGGGGTCTCAGCGATCTGGGGTGAGTTCGCCCCTCACCTTGTGGTGGTGGAGGTCATGACGACGGCTTCGACCTCAACGGCCAAAGCCGCCGTCGTGACCCTGGCCTGTCGTCGTTGGGACGGGTAACGACGAAGCAGGATCGGTGTGAGCGCAATAGGGCTGGCGGCTTCTGTCGGGCCGAACTGCTCGTCGCTCACTGTGGTCTTTCTCTGCGGTATTGCGCATGTGCCGGCTTTAGTACCGCATTCGTCGGCGAGCTAAACATTGCGATCAAAGATTTCCGGGTGCCGGTGTTGATGAGCCGTCAGCGCGACCTCGGCGATGGCATCTAGCGTTGAACCGAGCAGACTTCGAACACCACCCAACTTCAGCTATCAGGAGGCGCAACACGTGACTGAGATGGAAAACAACCAATCGCTCACCGTCGACAACGATTCGGGCGGCGCGATTGTCGTGCACGGCGATATCGATGTCGCCGGAGGACCGATCCTCGACGCCGCGTTACTCGAACGCGACATCGATGGCCCTGTCGTGATCGATCTCGGAGACGTGTTCTTCATCGACTCGTCGGGGTTGCGCAGCCTTCTCGGCGCCAGCCGCAGAGCGCACGACCGTGGCACGACGGTCGTTCTGCGTGACGTGGGCTCGGAGGTGCTTCGACTCTTGGAAATCACCGGCACGACCGAGCACTTCTCAATCGAGAACAGTCGTGGCTGAGTCTGCAGTGATCGGGCCGGTTGTACTTCGATTGCCGCCCGATCCGTCGTTGTCCCGTGTGCTGCGGTTGGCCGCCAGCGGGATCGCGGCGATGGCCGGCTTCACCGTCGATGAGACCGAAGACATAAAGATCGCCGTCAGCGAGGTGTTGCTCGCCCTGATCGAGCATGGCGGGGGGAAACCGATCGAGGTTGAGTTGACTGTCGAGCAGCAGTCGTTCACCGTGCGCGGGCGGACGGCGATCGACGGCTTCGACGCCGAGCACCCGGATCTGGTTCTGTGCCGCAGGGTGCTCGCCGGAGTATGCACCGAGCACGGCATCGAACTGGTCGACGATCATGCTCAGATCTGGGCGGCGGTAGCTCACGCGTCGATCACGTGAACCCGATACAAAGCATGCCCGAAGGCGACGAAGGCTGGCTACTGGAATCGTTGGATCGCTACGCAACGAGCCGTGACACGGGCCTGCGAGACGAGATTGCCGAGCGGACCTCCTGGCTCGCAACGCGTGGCGCACGCCGATTTGCCGACTGCGGCGAGCCGTTCGACGATCTCGTGCAGGTGGCGCGCATCGGCCTCCTCAACGCCATCGACAGGTTCGACCCGACCCATGGCGTACCGTTCGGCGCCTACGCAACGCCGACCATCATGGGCGAACTTCGCCGCTATTTCCGCGACCACACGTGGGGCGTTCACGTCTCCCGGCGTGCCAAGGATCTTCGACCAGCGGTGAACGCGGCGGGTGAGGCATTGGCGAAAGAGTTGCAGAGATCTCCGCGGATTTCCGAGATCGCCGAACGGTTGAGACTGCCCGAGGACGCGGTGATCGAAGCACTGGAAGCGAACAACGCTTACCGCTCCAAGAGCCTCGACCCGTCCGGAAGCGGAAACACCCCGGCCATCGAAGCGAACCTCGAAGAAGTGCTGAATCGCCAGCTCATAGCCGGATTGTTGGACAAACTTCGCCCGCGCGAACGCCAGATCCTGTACCTACGGTTTTTCGAAGAACTGAGCCAAGCGCAGATTGCCGAGCAGATCGGCACGAGCCAGGTGCACGTTGGGCGGTTGATCGCCTCGAGTTTGGCCGAGCTACGGGGCCACCTCGAAAAGGATCCAACGCCGCCCGGCTGAGGAGTGTCTGCGGCTTGCGTTTGACGTGCCATCGACGTGGGTACAAGGGGATTTGCCGCCGGGGTGCAGCGGCCGACACCGCAAGGAGCCCTTGATGGCATCATCGACCGAACGAAGCAACGGCGCCTCCACCGGGCTCGACCGCAGCCGGAACGTGAGTTCCTCGCGGCGGGCAGCCTTTACCGCGCCGACGCTCTCCGGCGCCGACGGGGCGCTCGTCACCGAGGTGTTGCAGCAACGCCTCGTCGGGCTGCTCGATCTGGCGCTCACGCTCAAGCACATCCACTGGAATGTGGTCGGCCCGCATTTCATCAGTGTCCACGAGATGTTGGACCCCCACTATCACGGCGTGCAGGCGATGATCGATGATCTTGCAGAACGGATTGCCACACTCGGTGGCGTGCCCAGCGTTCTGCCCGGGCGACTCGTGGCCGATCGCACCTGGGCCGATTATGGACTTGATCGGGCCGATTCACTGTCCCACCTCGGGGCCTTGGACCTCGTCTACCAAGGGGTCATCACGGATCATCGTGCGGCTATTGAACAGACCGGCGATGTCGACAAGGTGTCGGAGGATCTGCTGATCGGCCAGACCGGGATCCTCGAGAAATACCACTGGTACGTGCGCTCCCACCTCGCCGATTGGGCCGGGGGCATGGCCAACGCCGGTGCCGCCTCCGACATCGATGCAGCTCGCGCGGTGGCCGCGAAGAAGAGACGCAACGCAGCCCGCAAGGCTGACAAGTGATCAACCTATGAAAGGAAGCCCATGATTCCCCGAGTCGTCCGCCGGCGTATTCGTCCGATGTGGATCGCTGCGCTGGCCTCCGCCACGTGGGTCAACCGCAAAGACGTCGTTCGTTGGTCTGAGTTTCTGCGTCGTGCAGTTCTCCAGCAACAGCGCCGACCCCTGTCCGAATGGATAACGGAGGCCAAGGTACGCGCCGCAGTGTCTTCTGACCCGGTGCTGCGACGCGACCCATCGCTCAAGGATGTCGAGGTCCGCGATGGAGTCGTCACGCTGCTGACAACCACCGCCGCTTGGCCGGATTCGGGCGCCCATGTCCAACGGCTGAAGCGAGTCAAGGGTATTGCCGAGGTCACGTCGCGCACGCTTGTCGGCACCTGAACTCGCGTCAGGCTGGGCTATGCAGTTCAGCTGACGCCGCGGCCCGTTTCGTCGAGGCGACCGGGCGTCGGCGCGGTACCACAACCGCCGCGGCACCGACGAGCGATCAGCATCACCAACACGAGACCGCCCACGATCGCCACAGCCAGCAATCGCCTATCCTTACGCTTCCGGCGCCCACGTCCGATCGGAGGTAAGTCCTCAATACGATCGCGGGCTCCTTCGACCAGGTCCGATAGCGCGTGGGCGGTTGACTCCGCGGCGTTTCGCAGGGCACTCTGCATATCAGCTCACTTTCGGTTCTCGCCGCCGCGTGGAAGGATAGACACCCGGGCGGCGGCTCACATGTCGATGCTGTACCCGACACGCTGCAACTTCATACACATCGACATCGATAGGGTCATCATCGTTCCATTCGGAGGAGGTACGAACCATGACCACGGCCTCGGCAGGAGCACCCGCGCCTCATCGCTGGGGGGAGCAGACCCAGCGCGCCATTGACAACTTCCCCGTGTCCGGCGAACGAATCCCGCAGACCATGATCGAAGCGCTGGCCATGATCAAGGCGGAATGTGCGACAGTCAACAGCGAGCTTGGCGTCATCCCATCGCCGATCGGCGCTGTTGTCCGTCAGGCCGCGGAAGAGGTCATTGGCGGAGCTATGTCCGATCAGTTCCCCGTCGATGTCTTCCAGACCGGCTCGGGCACGAGCACCAACATGAACCTGAACGAGGTGATCGCTCAGCGAGCGTCAGAGATACTTGGCGAAGCCGTGCACCCGAACGATCACGTCAACGCCTCGCAGTCGTCGAACGACGCTTTCCCGTCGGCAGCCCGGATCGCCGCCGTGCTGCAGCTCACCACCACGCTCCTGCCGGCTCTCGACTCGCTTCGGCTGTCATTGGGCGACGTCTCCGCTCGCCACGTGAACACGGTCAAGATGGCGCGAACGCACTTGATGGACGCGGTGCCGATGACCTTCGGGCAGGAGGTCAGTGGGTGGGCTCGGAGCATCGAGTTGTCGACCAGTCGCATCCACGCGATTCTGCACCGCCTAGCCGAGCTGCCCCTTGGAGGAACGGCGGTCGGCACGGGTCTGAACGCACCCGACCGGTTCGGCTCGATCGTTGCGCAGAGGTTGACCTTACGAACAGGGTTCACCTTCACCGAGGCGAGCAACCACTTCGAGGCGCAATCGAGCCAGGACGTGATGGTCGAAGCCGGAGCGACGTTGAAGGTGGTCGCCATCGCCCTCCACAAGATCGCCGGCGACCTTCGACTGCTCGGTTCCGGCCCGAATGGGGGCCTGGCCGAGATCAAACTGCCGGCACTGCAGGCGGGAAGCTCCATCATGCCTGGCAAGGTGAATCCCGTCATACCCGAAATGGTCCAACAGGTGGCAGCGCAAGTTGTCGGGAATGACGCAACGATCACGTTCGCCGCGACGATGTCGACTTTGCAGATCAACACCGCCATGCCCGTTGCGGCTCGCAGCGTATTGTCGTCGATTCACCTGCTCGCCAACGCAACCTCGCTGCTCGACACTCGTTGCATCCGCGGTATCGAGGTCGACGAGGATCGCATGCGACACAACGCCGAACGTTCGCCGGCGATCGTCACCGCGCTCGCACCCCGAATCGGCTACGACGCGGCGACCAGGCTGGTGCGTCAAGCCGAGGACCAAGGCCTGTCGCTGGCCGAGTTGATCGAGACGAAACAGCTCGACTCCACGGCCACATCAGTGGTCGACCAGCTCTTGGCCATGGCACGGCCACACGGCTGATCGCCGGCGCCATTCATGTCCGGTGGCGATCTCGTCTGACCGGCATCGCCTGGGAATCGCTATCCACCTTGGTCGACGAAGTCGACGCAGACCAACGCCAGGTCGTCGAACCGCTGGGTCACGGAGGCGGCGAGCGTTTCGACGAAGTCCTGTGGCGCGAGCCCGGCATGAGTCGCAGCAAGTCCAGCGAGGCGGGCGAGGCCGATGTCGAGATGTTCACGTCGCCGCTCTACCAGCCCGTCGGTGAACATCAACACTCGATCGCCCTGGCGCACGTCGACTGATGACGATTCATAGCGTTGCCCCTCGAACACCGCGAGGGGTGGACCGGGCCGCTCGGCGAGATAGATGGACGTGCCGTCGGCAACAACGATGAGCGGCGAGAAGTGGCCCGCTTGTGCCCATCGCAGCGTACGCGCACCTACGTCGAGCACCGCGTAGCAGCACGTCACAAACGGTCCGTCAGGCTCGTTCAAGCGGGTGGTCACATTGTTGGCGCGGATCAACACGTCGCCAGGTTCGGTGTGCTCGATGGCAATCGCCCGAAAGACATTGCGGACCTGCACCATGAATACAGCGGCTCGGTGACCATGACCGGCGACGTCGGCGATCACCACAGCGACGCGCCCATCGTCGAGGGCGAAGACGTCGTACCAATCGCCGCCCACAGGTTGGCGTGGGTCGGCCGGCTCGTACACTGCGGCGATACGCACACCGGGCAGTTCCGGAAGCGTGGTTGGCAGCGCGGCCGCCTGCAGCAAACCAATCGCTGTGCGCTCCGCCGCCGCCTGCAGCGCTGCCTCTCGTGTTGCTTCCTCCGCGGCAACTACTTCCGTGACGTCGCGCGATGCAGCGATGTAGCCGTCACCCAACTTGGCGACCTGCAAACTCCAGTAGCGCTGGTGCCGGTTACCGTCGTCTGTGCCGTCGGCGTAGTGCACACGGTCCTCCTGGTACGGAATTCCGGTCTCGACGACATCGCGGAGCCGATCGACCATGCCTGACGTGCGCCATTCGGGATAGATCTCGCCGACCAGTTGCCCGACGGGGGTGTCGGCGTCGCGCGCCGCACCGTCGGCTTGGTGACTGTTGACAAACTCGATGAGGAAGTCGACGATTTCGCCGTTGTCGGCTCGCACCGCTCGAGCGATGACGACATCGTCAAGCATTGCGTCGAGAGCATGACGAAATTCGACCTGGTGGGCTGCCTGTGTGGCGGCGATGCGAGCGAGTGCCAGCGTGACAAGCGACGACACGGTTCCAGCCAAGGTGGTCATCGCTTCGGTGATCGGAGGCGGAGCGGCCCAGCCGACGTGCATGACACCGACAGCAAGTCCCGTCGGGTCGGCGCGTAGCGGCATCGAAATGCTGGCCCGGTCGCGGGCCGCGGATCGCCGTGCACCCCGAGTTGGACTTCTCTGATCGAAGTCGCCCGGGCCGGTCCGCACGACCGGCGCGTTGGTGCGCGCCGCCTCGGCTATGGGACTGTCTTCGAGCAATCCCACTCGTGTTCCGAGCGACGAGGCCGCATCGTGGTCGCTGAAGCCGGCAAGTGCAACTATGACAAGTACGTCGTTGTCACGCAGCGCTACCGTTGATCGGCCTTGAAAGGTGTCGATGAGGAACGAGCAGACGGATTCGGCGACGTGTTGCTCGTCAACGGCCGTGGTGAGCGACTCCGACAGCTGCATCAGCCGTTCTGCTTGTCGCCGGAAGACGACGTCGTGAATCAAGAGGGCATCCTGAGAGCCGGACACAGCATCGACCGTAGCCGATTCGACGGCAGTCCCGATGGCCACAGATCTGCGCTCCGGCGTCCGGTGTCGACTACGTTCGACCCGCGCGACCCTACTACGCCGACGCCACCGGCACGAACCCTCAATCGCGAGGTTTCGTGCGTCGCCGACGGGGGTATCAGCAGGCATGAACGTGGGTGCGAGCGATCGTGAGGAGCGCACGTTCGAGGCCGTCCCTACGAACGCACGCGCTGCACGCCAGTTTGTCGCCGAGATACTGCGCCAGCACCGAGCTTCGACCCGCGTGATCAGCGACTACGAGCTGGTCGTCAGCGAACTGGCCACCAACATCATCGAACATGGCAATGGATCCCGTCTGGTGATCTGCGTCGACGTTGCAGACCCTGAGTGGTGGGAGGTCGAAGTTGTAGGCGGAACGTCGACTGCTACCGATCAAGTATTCCAACCCGACACATGGACCGTCGCCGGCGCCGACCAGGCTTCTGGCCGCGGTCTGGGCATCGTCCGTCATCTCATGGACCACATCGCCAGCGACAGAACCGACGGCCTGGTGAGCATTCGCTGTCGTCGGCGACGGACGGCGGCACAATAGCGGCGCTGGTTGCGCGGCGCGATGTCATCCATTCGCTATCCCGCGGGAGTGATGACCACCTTGAGCGCACCGGTATCGCCCGCATGTGCGAACGTGTCGTAGGCGGCGATGAAGTCCTTCATCGCGAAATGATGAGTGATGAATCGGGCGACATCGAGCTGATGACTGGTCGTCAACCTCAGCAGCGTCGGCGTGGAGTACGTGTCGACGAGGCCGGTGGTGATCGTCACGTCCTTGATCCACAGGTCCTCGAGGTGCAACGTTGCCGGCGTGCCGTGCACGCCAACGTTGGCGACGTGTCCGCACGGGCGGATCAACGTCGTGGCCAGCTCGAAGGTCGCGGCGATGCCGACCGCCTCGATGGCGACATCGGCGCCGAGACCACCCGTGAGCTCCCGCACCACTTCGAGGGCGTCCTGGCGGCCGTTGTTGACAACCACATCGGCACCGAACATCTTCGCCGCGTCGAGGCGGCTGTCGGCCAGGTCGATGGCCACGATGTGGCTGGGGCTGAACAGCCGCGCGCCCATCATGGCCGACAACCCGATCGGGCCTGCGCCGACCACGGCGACCACGTCTCCGGGTCGCACGCAGCCGTTGAGCACGCCGATCTCATAGCCTGTGGGCAAGATGTCGGACAGCATCAAGATGTCTTCGTCGGCCGCATCAGCAGGCATCGGATACGTCGAGGTGTCGGCGAACGGCACTCGCACGAACTCGGCCTGCGTGCCGTCGATGAGGTGACCCAAGATCCAGCCTCCGCCGCCGACACACTGCCCGTAGCGGGCTTCACGACAGAACCTGCACGCACCACAGGCCGTGATGCACGATACGAGGACTCGGTCACCGGGCTTGACGTTCTTCACCGAAGAACCGACCTCTTCGACGGTGCCGACAGCTTCGTGGCCGAGTATGCGCCCGTCCGTCACGGCGGGGACGTCGCCTTTGAGGATGTGCAGGTCAGTCCCGCAGATCGTGGTTGCGTCCACACGCACGACCGCATCCGTGTCGTCGATGATGACCGCCTTGGGGACCTGCTCCCACGCCTTCGAGTCAGGACCGTGGTAGACGAGGGCGCCCATAGTTGCAACGTTTGACACAGCATGCTCCGTTCATTGAGGGCGTCCGCAGTTGGCCGCCCTTGTGGGTGTTCTAGATCTGAGCGATGGTGGTCGAATTTCTGGCAAAGCGCGGCAGCATCAGGGCCGAGAGCACCACGACGACCGCGGCCAGCACCGCCAGCCACGCCATCGACGATTCGAGGGCGAGAGACTCAACGAACGATTCGGTCTGCACGGCACCAACGAACCCGGCGATGCCCAACGCGCTGCCGAACAACACCTCGCCGCTGCGCGACCGAGTCGCGCCGCTGATCAGCAAGGCGGCGCCGAGGCCGATCTCGATCAATCCCAGCACGGTGGTGTGGGTGAAGCCGAGCACTTCGAGGCGCGAGTCTGACAGCGGCGTGCCGAAGCCATTGCGAACGATCGCGATCAGCCCGATGACCAGTATCACCAGGCCGACGATTGCGGCGATGATCGCGTCGGGCGCGGTGCGCGACGCGTAGGAGCTGCGAACCTGTCCGCCGGCGACCGGGCCGGCGGGTACGGCGATCCGGCCCCCGACTGGAACTTCGACCACGGCCGCCGCTGGCGACTGGACGATGATGTCGCTGCGTTCGTGGATCGGACCTTGAGTAAACGTCATGTCAATTTCTCCTTGGGAGATTGGTCAAGACAGCTCAACGGTTCTCTCAACTAGGGGGTGTCTCTGTCAGTACCCCGTGCCACGCTGGTCTAAACCCATTCAGGCGGGCGAAGCGACGGTCCGTGACGGGTTTGAATCCATACGGCGCAGGGAAGAGTTGAATTCGTGCACAACATGTCAGAGGCGTCGGATCACGACGGCCTCTACATTCCCGGGCGTGTCGGACCGGGGAACAGCGAGGTCGCTAACGCGCCCGCTGCCACCAGGGACGACACATGGTCGCACGTGCCGTGGCGAACGATCGTTGGTGCAGTCGGCGTTGTGGTCGCGACCTACATACTGATCCTGCTTCTCCTCGCAGCGGCGCGAGTACTCATTTGGGTTGCTGTCGCCGGGTTCATGGCGATCGTTCTCGCTCCGCTCGTGCGCCGTCTGGACCACCGCCTCGGTGATCGGCGCTCGCTCGCCACCGGCCTGGTCGTATTGGCCACACTGCTGGTGTTGATCGGTGTGGTCACCCTGTTCGTGATGCCGGTGAGGACACAACTCGTCGACATCATCACCGACCTTCCCGGGGCTGTGCACGATGCAGCAAATGGCAGAGGCCCGGTCGGCAACATCGTCCAGAAACTTCACATCGAGAACTACGTGAAAGACAACGAAGCCAAGCTCGCCAGGGCCGCTGACCGCTTGAGCGATTCGTCGTTCCAGGCGGCACAGGCGGTGGCGACCGCGGCATTCGCCTTCATCACCGTCACATTGCTTACCTTTCTGTTCCTCAGCCAGTCGGCGGCAATCGCACGCGCCGCGCAGAACCTCATTCCCTATCGGCGGCGGACGTCGGCGCAGCGCATTGCGTCCGACGCGGCAGCCGCAGTAAGTGGTTACGTCATCGGCAATCTGATCATCAGCCTCATCGCCGGCATCGCGGCATTCGGCTGCCTCGCTGCCCTAGGGGTGCCCAGCCCGGTCGTTCTCGCCCTGTTCGTCGCGGTAGCCGACCTGATCCCGATGGTCGGAGCGACCCTCGGTGCCGCAGTCTGCGTCATTGCGGCATACCTCCACTCGCCTACGGCCGGTTTGATCTCGCTGATCTTCTTCGTTGTCTACCAGCAGGTCGAAAATGGGGTCCTGTACCCGTGGATCATGTCCCGCAAGCTCCACGTCAACCCGCTGGGGATCTTGCTCAGTGTGTTGCTGGCGGTCGAGGTGTTCGGAATCCTCGGTGCCTTGCTTGCAGTCCCGGTGTCGGGTGCTTTGCAGGTCATCGTCACTGCGGTCCGCCAGGAGCGCCAGCGCGAGCAACTCGTCCTGCCCGACAACTTCGCCGAAACGGTGGACCTCACGTCAACCAACGACGCGCCCGCTACGTAAGCGGTCGGTCCGGGCTGACGATTTGCGAAGTGGTCTCACTGTGACAGGCATCACTGCAAGCAATCGAGGATATTCCGACTTGACCGGTACAGTAGGTGATGTTACTATACCGATACAGAAAGACAGGAGTATAGACATGGAACAAGTCCTCGCCCTCACCCAACTGTTGTCGCACACCGAGCTCCACAGCGTCGCGTACAGTGCGTTGCCGAACGCCCCGGTGCAGCCATTTGTCGAGCCGCGCCGCCGTCTCCGCCGATCGATCGCCCTGATCCGTGAGACGCTGCGGCGGCCGACGATCAACATGCGACCGGCTCGCTACGTCGCCGAGCGTTGATCGCCCATCAGGCCCAACTAGGTTTCACTGAAGGACCGGGCCAGAATCGGGTGATGGCCAGAGTGACACTGCAGACGATCGCTGATCGGGTCGGGGTGAGCCGCATGACGGTTTCGAACGCGTTCTCCCGACCTGACCAGCTGTCGTCGGAGTTACGCGAACGAATCTTGACGGCTGCCGAGAAACTCGGCTACGCCGGCCCGGATCCCGCGGCACGGGCCCTGGCACGCGGCACGACGGGCGCAGTCGGTGTGTTGTTGACCGATTCGTTGCGCTACGCCTTCTCAGACGAGGTGGCGACCACGTTTCTCGGCGCCATCGCCGAAGAACTGGCCCCGACCGGGCTCGCCCTGACCTTGCTGTCGGCCTCGGAGCAGGCCGACATGATCCCAGCCCGCGACGTTCCGATGGACGGCGCCCTGGTCTACTCGTGTAATACACAGTCAACCGCCGTCGAATGGCTGAAGCGCCGCAAGCTGCCGCTCGTATTCGTCGACCAGGCACCCGCACCGGGCATCCCCAGCATCAACATCGACGACCGATCCGGTGCCAGAGCCGGCGCACAACACCTCGTTGATCTCGGCCACCGGCGCATTGCAATCATCACCACGAATATCGGCGGTCCAAAGGGAATCGTCGCCGACCCGCTGGCCGCGGCGGGGGGTCATGTCACCAAGCAGCGGATGCTCGGCTGGCTCGACGCACTCCACGCGGCAGACATCCTGCCGACAGTCGTCCACGAATGGCATTCAGAGGAAGGTTCCGGCGATGAGGCGGCACGGATACTGCTCAACAGCCACGACCGGCCTACGGCAATCCTCTGCTTCAGTGACGCGATCGCCTATGGAGTCGTCCACGCCGCGCAGGCGCTTGGACTTGATGTTCCCGAGGACCTCTCGGTCGTCGGCTTCGACGACAATCCCCTCGCCCAGCGGATGCGCCCAGCGCTGACAACCGTTCGTCAGGACATCGCTGCCAAGGGCCGAGCCGCCGCGGTGGCGCTGACTGCGGTCATCGAGCGATCGCGAACCGGGGCCAAGACTCGGTCCCACCACGTGCTGCTACCGACGGAACTAGTCATTCGCGACAGCACCGCCAAGCCCAAGTAGGGCGCCGACCAGCCGGGTGATGAACCTCGGCGCCGGCGGCGGTGGCCATCAATAAGTTTAGAACTTCAGCTCCCTGGGAACTTCCGATTTTCCACCATCTACAGGGAGGCATTACATGATTGGGTTCATCCTGTTCCTACTCATCGTCGGAATCATCGGCGGGTTCATAGCTCGCGCCGTGGTTCCGGGCAACGACGCGATGGGCTTCGGAGGCACGCTGTTGCTTGGCATCATTGGCTCGTTCGTTGGCGGATTCCTCGGCTACGTGCTGTTCCGCAACGACGCCGACAGCGGTGCGTTCCAGGCGTCAGGGATCATCGGCTCGATCATCGGCTCGATCATCGCGCTACTGATCTATCGGGCCGTCAATGGCCGCCACCTCCAGACGAACCGGTAGTCCGTTCAACCATCTCAACTTTCATCAGTCTCAAAGGAGAAATATCATGACGTTTACAGAAGGCCCATATCACGAACGCACGGACACCGTCGTCGACACGCCGGTGGTGGCTGCACGCCAAGTTCCAGTCGCACGCGAAGTTCCAGTCGATGGCCAGGTTCTGGTACCCGCTACTCCGATCCCAGGGGGGCAGGTCCGCACGGCGTACACCTCGCGCTGGGCGCCCGACGCAATGGTTGCGGCGCTCGTCGGCCTGGTGCTGCTCGTCGTCGGACTGATCGCCATCACCCGAGGAGGATTCGACGGACCTATGTCGGATCCAGTTGTCGAGGTGCTCGGCTTCACACACACCACGACACTGGGATTGATCGAGATCGGCCTAGGTGTCTGCTTGCTGATCAGTGGCGCAGTTCGTTCTCGCAGCGGAGAAATGTTCTTCGGCGCCGTTGTCGGCATCGCCGGCTTCGTCGGAGCGGTACAGACGTCGTCATTCGACAAATCCCTCGCCCTCGAGTCGTCAATGGCCTGGCTGGCGGTGCTCGCCGGAGTGGTCATCGTACTCGCGGCGCTGTTGATGCCCCGCTTTGCCAGACACTCCACCACGATTGCCCAGATCTAAAGGTGTGACGCAAGAGCAGCCAAGACCGACGGTTCAGCCGTCGAGACGCAACTGTCCGCCGAGCCCGCTGATCTCGACCAGGCGAGCAATGCCCGGTGTGGAATTGGCGACGATGAGGTCGCCGCCGCCGTCGCGCGCTCGCGTCGTGGCGTCCATCAGAACACGCAGACCGCTCGAATCCATGAACGAAACGCCGGCCACGTCGACTGTCACCACGCCGGCGGGAAGTTGCGCCATAGCTGCCGCCAGTGAGGGAGCCGTGTGGGCGTCGATCTCGCCGCTCACCTTCCACCCATCGATGGTCGCGGAAATCTCCAGTTGAGCAGCACCCGGTTCGGCCATGGCGGGAACGGTAGTCGTTGCACCAAAGGTCTCCATACCCAAAACGGAATGATCACCCTTTCGGGTGACATTCGCTCCCTGCCGTCACGATGCAGACCAGCGTCAGTCCTCCATCTCGGCGTTGTCGGCATTCATCCATTGGCGCATTCGTTCGAACGATCCGTGCAGGAGACGCGACACCTGCATTTGCGACACCCCGACCGCCGCGGCGATCTCAGCTTGTGACAGCTGCTCGTAGAAGCGGAGTCGGACGATGTTTTGCTCGCGCTCAGGCAGGCGAGCCAGCAGTCGGTGCACGATGTGCGAATCCATGGCGTGCTCGTAGCCCGGTTCGTCGGAAGCGAGTGTGCCGATTCGATCGAGCGGCGTCTCGGTGTCACTGTCATTGCCACCGGCACCAATCCTGTCGACGTGATAGGCAGCAGAGGCTGAGAGCCCACGCAATACGTCGTCGCGCTCGAGCCCGAGGTGTGCCCCGATCTCTTCGACGGACGGTGAAGCTCCGGAGCGTTGGCAAAGTTCGTCCGCCGCACGTCGCACCATCAAATGAAGCTCCTTGGCCGAGCGCGGGACCCGGACGATCCAACTGTGATCGCGGAAATGCCGCTTGAGTTCGCCTTCGATCGTGCTGCCCGCGAAAGCCGCGAACGGTACGCCATACTCGGGCTCGAAACGATCGACGGCCTTGACGAGTCCAAGCATCGCCACCTGCCGCAGGTCGTCCTCCGTGCCTCCGGGCCGGCTGAACCGCTTGGCGATGTGGGCGGCTAGCCCCATGTGCCGCTCGACTAACCGATTGCGGATCGACCGATCGCGTGTCGCCGCAAACTCGAAGAACAGCTCGAGGTCGTCGAGGTCGTCGCGATCGCGAGCGGTGGTCCGTCCGGACGGATCTTCGTCGCGCGATCGAGTGGTTTCGGCCATCGGCCTCACGCTACCCCCACGCGAAATGTGTCGGCAGGCTTGGTCGCGACGATCGAGATCGGGTGGTGCCGTCAGCCCTGAGCCGCTGGGCGGAAGGTAGCGGTCACGACGATCGTGCCGGCGGCAGGCTGGTCGACATCGACATGGTCCGACAGTTTGCCAACGATCAACAGTCCCCGTCCGCGGGTCGCGAGAATCGTCGCCGGACCCCAGTCGTCCCGCGGTGGAGGCCCATCGCGGTCGGTGCGGCTGGTGACTGCCATGACCACGGAGCCATCGTCGGCAAACGACATGCGTAGGCTGAACGCATTTCCCGGTGAGGCCTGAACCGCGTTCGAGGCGAGTTCGCTGAGCACGAGTGCGGCGCGCTCCTGAAGGTCGTGGTCGACCTGATGTCCATTGAGCCAGCTCACCACATCGCTTCGAGCGGCTCGCAACGTGCCGGTCGTTCCCTCGTACTCACGCTCGAGCTGCCGACCACTCACGACGGACGTACGCGTCGTTCACTTCGGCGCCAGGCCTGCGGCAGCACGTGGTGACCTGCGGCTTGCAACGCCGCCTGAGCACGATTGTTGACTCCGAGCTTGACATACAAGCGGCGGACGTAGGTCTTGACGGTGTCAACCGACAGGAAAAGTTCGCTGGCGATCTCTCCATTGCTCATGCCGACGGCGATGAGGGCGAGCACTTCTTGCTCACGCGTGGAGAGCCGTTCGCGCTCACGTGATTGACGGCCTCGGTGGAGGTTCCCGAGACCGATACGTTCACCCTTGGCGACGCGCTCAATGACGTCGACCAGAGCCGCGCCCGCTTGTGACTTGAGCACAACGCCCGACACGCCGACGTCGTCGGCCAGGGTGAGGAACTCGGCGGCTGCATCCCAGGTGTACAGCACGACGTGCTTGACGTGCCCTTCCCTGACCATGTCGCGTGCTCGCTCGAGGGCGTGACGCCGTCCGGCGAAGGTGTCGAACAGGGCGACGTCGGCCATGTGCTGCGGCTCGCCTCTAACCTCCAGCTCCACGACGCGGACGCGATCGGAGAACGGTGCGAGAATTGCCGCAAGACCGCGCACAATGATTTCGTAGTCGTTGACCAGCGCGACGGTGATCGGCTTCCCGGCTGAGACATTGATCGAATCAGACGCGTCGGGCGATGCCGCCGAGAGGAGGCTCATGTGTACTCCACACGCCCGTAAGACATGGCGAAAACGTACCCGTCTCGTCACCGCGCCAAACAGCCTCGTGATTGGGCCTGAACAGCCGACCAGCGTCGACGGGGTCGAGGACGGATAGCGTTCTGCCCGATGGCCGACCCCGAACTCGACCCGCCTCTCGACCACGAGGATCACTTCGATGTGATCGTTCCGCTGCGAACCCGGTACGCGTCCACCGTGCGGATGATCGTCGCTTCCTTGGGCGCCGAGGCCGGGTTCAGCGTTGACGAGATCGACGACGTGCGACTCGGTCTTGACGAAGTCTTCTCCATGCTGGCCGAACGCCATGTCGGTGACCGCGTACACGCCACTTTCCGCCTCGATGGGCACCAGATGATTGCCAGCCTCAAGCTGGAGTCCGGGCCGCTCGACGTTACATTCGACGAACTTGCCGACAACATTCTGCGCTCGGTCGTCGATAGCTACGAATTCACCAACGACGGCGTGACATTGACGAAGATTGCGTCGGAACGCTAGTCGCCGCCCTTCCGACCCACCTTGCAGGATCAGATCTCGGATTAGATCCCCCGCAGACGGGGTACAGCATCGTGTACATGACCGGCTGCGCTGGTTGTAAGTTCAAGAGCAGCAGCAACAGATCGAAAGTGAGCTGAGATGTCGAATGCCCTGAAAAACGTGGCCGAGTCCACCGCCAATACCTTGTCAGAGCTGGTAGACGAAGCGCGAACCCGTATCGAGGACCTGCCTCCGTTGGCCCGCGGACGCCGAAAGCGGAGCCGTAGGCGCTGGTCCACGGCGGTGGTCGTTGCATCACTGGCGCTCGTGATGGTGATGGCCGGACGACATCGCCTCCACTCCGATGGACCAAAAGCCGACAGCATCGGCGACGATCGGCTTTAGACCCGGAGGCGTAGTTGATACGTTTGCTCGAACGCCGGAATGGGTAGCACCGGCATGACACAGGTACTGATCGCTGTCGACGAATCGGAATCCTCCGTTGATACAGCTCGCGTTGCCTACGCCCTCTTCGGCGACAGCGCCACCTACATCGTGGTCAGCGTCGCCGACCAGTCGCCGATGTTGTGGGGCGGTGATTCTCTGATTTGGGGTGTCGGCTATCCCATCGTGATGGCCCCTTCGGGAGTTGTCGCCCCGGCCCGCGACGGAGTTCACTCCGCCACCGATTCGGAAGTCCTGAGTTGGACGGTGCATCGATCGACGCGGCGATGCGAGTGGCGCAAGGTGTCGCCACCGAGGCGGATCTGCCCGACCCTCAAGTGGTCGGCGAAGTCGGTGATCCCGCGTTCGCGATCATCGCCGCAGCTCACCATCATCAAGCGGACGTCATCGTGATCGGCTCTCATGAACGCAGTTGGTTCAGCCGACTGTTCGTCCCCTCGGTCGCCGGAGCCGTGTTGAGGGACGCCGATATCCCGGTGCTCATCGCCCGCTAGGTCATCGGGTCAATTGCGCCTGATCACGAGCAAGGCGATGTCGTCGTCAGGATCAAGTCCAACGGTCAGGCGCTCAAGGAGTGAGTCGCACATCGCCTGCGGAGGCAGATGTCTTGTCTCGTCAACTGCGTCGAGCAGCCGCTTCAGTCCATCATCGAGGGTCTCCCCCCGGCGTTCGATCAGCCCGTCGGTAAACATCACCGCGAGATCTCCCGCACCGAAGGGAAACTCGGCCGGAAGATTGTGTTCGTCGGGCACACGGAACCCGAGCAGCGGTTGGCGGCCGCCCTCCAACAGCACGCCACGGCCACATGCCGGTACCCAGATCTGCGGCACGTGGCCGGCGCTTGCGTAGCGGGCTGGCCGGTCGGGGGCGAACAGCACGTACGCTGCCGACGCTCCGAGTGTGTCGGCGCCTTGCACTGCGAATCGGTCTACGGCGGCAATCGCCTGATCCGGGGCGGCGTCGTTCGCAACCGCGGTGGCGATCGAGGCACGGAGCTGCCCCATCGCTGCCGCCGCGGCAAGACCATGCCCTACAGCGTCGCCGACAACTGCGGCGACACGACCCCCGCCGGCGTCGAGGATCTGGTACCAGTCCCCGCCGATCGCCATGCCAGTCGCCGGCCGGTAGCAGGCCGCCACATCGATCCATTCCGGGGTGCGCGGCAGCGTAGACATGAGCCGATGTTGGAAGGTGAGGGCAATGGCTCGCTCTCGCTCGTAAAGCGACGCGCGCTCCAGCGCACCGGCACAACGCGAACCGAGCGTCACCAACATCGATAGTTCCTCGGGAGTGAACTCGCGGCGGTCGTTGAAGGTGAACACGAGCGCCCCGGTGATGCGGTTCATGATTCGCAACGGCACGCCAACAGCTGTGCCATGCGATCCACCTGAGGAAAAGTCGGTCACAACGACAGAGACCCCATCGACAGTTCGTGACGCCACGCCCAACTGGGCGTCCAGGGTCGTGGCGTCTGCTGTGCCGATGGACTCCTTGGCCGTCAAGTCTCCGTCGTCGTCGACGAGGAACAGCACGCCGTCGTCGGCGCGGATCCCCGCAGAGCCGTAGGCGAGAACAGCGTGGGCGATCTTGTCGGTTGTGGCGACCGATGCGATGCGCCCGCTGACCTGTTGAAGTGTGTCGAGAGCGGCCCGGCTGCGTGTCTGACGATCGAACAGGACCGCAGTGTTCAGGGCCGCGCCGAGACGTCCGGCAAGCTCTTCGATGAGGTCGATTTCGGCCGGCGCGAACGGCAACTGGCCAGCGCAGCGGATCAGTTGCAACGCTCCGAGGGTTCCCAGGGCCCCGACGAGCGGAACGGTGATGACCGATTGCATACCCGCCTGCTCCAGAACATCGCCGCCGGGTCGCGAGAACAGCGCAGGGTCGACGCTCGAAATGACCTCGCGCCGGCCGGAGCGGATCACACCTGCGGCGCCCCAGTTGGCGTCAGGGTCGTACGGGTAGTCACGTTGGATCTGCTCGGCCCACTTGACCTTGTCGGGATCGCGATGGGCAACAGTGATCAGCGGCGCGTCGCGACGCCGGTCGATCGCCACGACGATCGAGCACCACTCGGCAAGGTCGGGGATTACGGACCGTGTGACGCGTTGGATGATTTCAGTGGTGTCGACCGAGAGGGCCAACACGTCGTTGACCTTGGCGAGATACTCGATCCGTTCCCGCTGGCGCCTCTCCAACTCGAGCAGCCGCGAGCGCTCCTCGATTTCACGGTGACGCTCATCGATGTCGATCGCCAAGCCGAAGGCACCGATGACCTCGTCATTGCTGTCGGCGACGATGACGTCACCGATCCCTTCGATCCAGTGCACACTTCCGTCGGGCCACGTGCACCGATGATCGAAGCGGAATGGCTCCTTCCGCGCTACGCCGGCCGCCACCGAACTTTGAACCATCGAGCGGTCGCGTTCGTCGACATGTTCAATCCACTCGTCATACGTTCCGCCGAACTCGCCCTCCTCGAGGCCGAACAGCATCGCAACGTTCGAGTCCCATGTCACCGCGCCGGTCACCCGGTCCCACGACCACTCACCCATTCGTCCGGTGGCAAGTGCTGCCCTGAGCCGATCGGCGCGGCGCACGATCGGCCGCGAGTCGGCGAGTTGGCGATCGCGCGCTTCGCGTGTTCTTGCGATCCATACTGCAACAGCGCCCCCGAGAACTGTCGTGGCAATCGCCACCCAGTAACGTCGGGAACCGGCGATGCCGTCGAACCACCCCAGAGGGACCGCGGCTCCGACCGCTGCGAGCGCGACAGCAAGAGTACCGAGATAAGTTCCGCCGGAGGACGCCACGAGCGGCGCGAGTACCAGCAACGGAATGAGCACGACCGAATCGGACAGGTCGACAATGGCAACCACTGCGCACACGGCAAAGCCGGCGGCGATGTACGAACGGCGGTCGTCGCGGCCCGCATCACTCTCGAGAAACATGTGGCCATGATCGCAAGTTCGTGACCTGGGAGAAGAGCCGAAAGGCGCCACGAGGGGTTTGCGGTTAGATTGCCGAGGTGTCGCCAGGACCCAAACCGGGTACCGCAATCAACATGTCGTCCGTTGTACCGCCACCCAATCCGCAAAGCGGTGGTCTGAGCACAACGGTATTGGGTGACCGATATTCGCTCACACGGCGTATCGCCATCGGTGGTATGGGCGAGGTCTGGGCAGCCACCGACATGGTGCTGGGTCGTGAGGTTGCGGTCAAGATCCTTCGCGACGACCTTGTCGACTCGCCTGTGTTTCTAGAGCGGTTCCGAGCCGAGGCGCGACACACTGCTGCGCTCGCACACCCCGGTATTGCCGGTGTCTTTGACTACGGCGAGGACCGCCACGATGGATCGTGCGTCGCCTACCTGGTCATGGAACTCGTCGCCGGCCAGCCGCTGTCGAGTGTGATGGCTGATCGAGGGGCGCTGCCGGTCAACACGGTCCTGTCGTTGTTGGCTCAGACCGCGGAAGCTCTGCACGCCGCGCACGTCATGGGTGTGGTTCACCGCGACGTCAAACCGGGCAACCTGCTCCTTCTCGACAATGGAACGATCAAGGTCACCGACTTCGGTATCGCCCGCGCTGCTAATTCGGTAGCCCTGACCGAGGTCGGACAGGTCATCGGGACGGCCAGATACATCTCCCCCGAACAAGCGTCCGGTGCCGAAGCCACCCCGGCCAGCGACGTCTACTCACTCGGTGTTATCGGCTACGAAATGCTCGCCGGGCGCCCTCCGTTCACCGCAGACAATGCTGGAGCGTTGGCGATGGCCCACGTTCACCAGAAGCCACCGCCGCTACCTTCGACGGTGCCCACATCGGTGCAAGCTGCAATCGCCGAAGCCCTGTCGAAGGCTCCCGCCGACCGTCCTCGCGACGCTCAGGACTTCGCTGCCAAACTCCGCCGATTGCAGTTGGCCACCATGCCGCCACCCGGCCCACCAGCCCACCTTGCTGCGGACCTTGGCCAGACCCTGCTAATCGCCGATGTCGGCGAGATGGTCTCGCTCACCCAGGTGATGGGCGCCGACGGCGACGGATCGCGAACAGCGATCATGCCCGAGGGCGGCATCGTGGTCGGCGCCCCGGCTCTCGGCATTTCCGAGGAGCTCTCTTCGTCGCGGCGCCGAAGTCGGCGGCTGGCGGTCGGCGCCCTCGCAGCCTTCATCGCCGTGGTTGCCGTAGTGCGACTGGTCGGCGCCGACGGCCAAGGGCCACTCGATCGCACGACAACGACCACGACGGCACCAGCCGCCGCAGGGGTCACAGTCGACGCAAACGCCCTTGTCGGTCTCCCGGTTGCGGAAGCCTCCGACAAGTTGACCACTGCAGGATTGTCGGTCGTCACCAACCCCGTCGCTGCGCCAGGAGTCGCGGCAGGCGTCGTAACAGGTCTCGAGCCCAGCGGACTGGTCCCGTCAGGGGCAACTGTGACACTCGACGTCAGCAATGGCGACATTGCGAGCACCACCACAACCGTCGCCGACGACGAGGGCAAGGGCAACGGCAGAGGAAAAGGAAAGCCAAAGGACTGACACGAGAAGTGTTGGGGCGCAAGGGAGTCGACGTCGCGAAGTAGTTGGACGAGGAACACGAGTTCATATCTTGCTTCTGGTGCGCTGTGGCCTGCGGTGCCATGACAGGATTGCCGCGCCCGGGACGACACCGGCCAGGCACAACAAAGGAGAAATTCTATGAAACGTGCATTACTAGCCATCGCGGCACTCGTCACCGGCACATTCGGTCTCGGCGTCACCCCAGCCACAGCGATCACTGATGGCGAGCTCGACGGCGCCGCCCATCCGGCGGTTGTGCTGGTCCTCATGGAGGTCGACGGCGCGCCTGCGTTCCGCTGCTCGGGCACCCTCGTTTCACCGAAGTACGTCGTGACGGCAGGGCATTGCGCCGGGGCACCCGGGGAGTTCTCGGGCATCCGGGTGTTCACCGAGTCCGACGTCCAGAATGGGGACAACAACTATCCGTTTGCCGGCCCGAACAGCGTCGAGGCCGTGCGTTTCGCCGCCCACCCGTTGTTTCCGACGGCCAGCTTCTTCGTGCACGACGTCGGCATGATCGAGCTCGCACAGCCGATCAACGTCGCTCGCTACGGGCAAATGCCGAGGGCCAACCAACTCGACGCTCTGAAGACCCGGCGCGGGCTGCAGAACCAGGTGTTCACGGCAGTCGGCTACGGCCTCCAGAAGATCAACCCGGTGTTCGTCGAATCGCAGCGCGTCCGGATGGTGGCCCACCCCCGCTTGCTGCAGATCAACGTGCCCGGCTTCGTCGGCAACTTCTCGATGCTGCTGTCGAACAACGCCTCGACCGGTGGCACCTGCTTCGGCGATTCCGGCGGCCCGAACTTCGTCGGCGACAGCATGGTGATCGGCGGCGTCACCTCGTTCGGCCTCAACGGCAACTGCGCCGGGACCGGCGGGGTGTTCCGCTTGGACCGGCAGAACGTACTCGACTTCATCAACGGCTTCATGAATCCAGCTTGAGCTGGTAGTCCCGATGGCGGGTCCCGGAGTGCGTAATCAATCCTGGACCCGCAGCGGGCGGAAGAAGGCGCGCAACTCGTCGACCAGCAGCGCCGGTTCCTCCAGCGCTTGGAAATGACCCACCGGATGGCATCTCCGACCACCGCCGGACGTTGTGCAGCCGTTCCGCCCACGGCCTCGGTACCCGTACTTGTCCACCAGCCATGCGGCCAGCCCGGCTGGAGAGTCGTTCAGTCCGAAGGCAAGGGTGTGCGGCCTCGTGCTGTTGATAGGAACGTGGACCACCGTGCCGTTGGCCTGGTGGGTGGCCCAGTCCTCCAGACCCCTAGGTGTTCGGTGCATCGGCCGCGGCCAGGTGTGACAGCATCGGATGCATGAGACCTGCGGCCGACGACCTCGACGGCCTCGGCCATCAGATAGACCGGATAGTCGCCGAAGAGGGTCTGTCGGGCGTCGTTCGGGTCGACCTCCAAGGCAGCGTCGTCTTTCAGCGCGCATATGGCCTGGCGCATCGGGGTCTCGGCATCGCCTCGACGATCGACACGCAGTTCGCGACTGCCAGCGGCTCGAAAGGCCTCACGGCCCTGACCGTGATGAGCCTCGTCGAGCGCGGTGAGCTCGGCCTCGAAACCACGGCGCGATCGGTGCTCGGCGACGATCTTCCCCTGATCGACGACGGCGTCACCGTCGAGCAGCTCCTCGCCCACCGCTCGGGCATCGGTGACTACCTCGACGAGGACGCCGTCAACGACTGGAACGACTACGTCATGACTGTTCCGGTCCACGAGCTGGCGACCACCGAGCAGTTCCTCCGGGTGCTGGACGGCCATCCGATGAAATGTCAACCCGGCGAGCGGTTCGTGTACTGCAACGGCGGCTATGTGGTTCTGGCGTTGATCGCCGAGCGCACATCCGGTGTGCCGTTCCACGAGCTGGTCGAGCAACGGGTGTGCGCGCCGGCCGGCATGACCGACACGGCGTTCTTGCGATCTGACGAGCTACCGGGTCGCGCCGCCCTCGGCTACCTCGAAAACGAGGGGTTGCGCACGAACGTGTTCCACCTCCCGGTGCGGGGCAACGGGGATGGCGGCATCTATACCACCGCGGCGGATGTCCACGCGCTGTGGGACGCGTTGTTCGCTGGGCGGATCTTGCCTCCCGAGACCGTCGCCGAGATGGTGCGCCCGCGCAGTGACATGCCGGAGAGCTCGATGCGCTATGGGCTCGGCTTTTGGATCTACGAGTCGACTGCCGCAGTCTCGCTACACGGGTTCGATGCGGGCGTGGGGTTCGTGTCCGTCCACGATCCCGGTGGACGGTTCACCTACACCGTCCTCAACAACAAGGGGCGAGGGGCGTGGCCGACCAGTCAGCGCCTCGACGAGCTTCTCGCAGCGATGACGTGATCGTCGACATTCTCCTCACGCCGGCGGGTGATCCCCCTCGTCCTAGCTGGGTGCTTGCCCGCTCCCGCACCGCGCCACTGCGTCGAGCGTGAACGGTCCGGTTGGTGAGTCGAGCCGATGGAAAAGCTCCTCACGCACCGCCGCGCGTCGCGCCTCGGACAGGGAGGCGCAGAAGGCGCCGGCCGGCCCGATGCCGGCCAGGAACCCGGCCCACAGTTCGTCGAAGTCGTCGTAGGTCGAGGAGACCTCGAGCGTGGTCTCGGCGACATCACCAAATCCCGCCACGTCGAGCAACTCGGCGATCTCGCCCTGACGGCCGAAGCGCATGGTTCGCGCCTCGTCGAGCGCGCCGGGATCTACCGCCAGCGCCGCATCCCAGAACGCACGCAACATCTCCATCCCTTCGGCGAAGTCCCACACGCATGCCGCAACGCTGCCGCCAGGTCGCAGCACCCTGTTCAGCTCGCGAGCTGCTTGCATTGGATCGGAGACGAAATGCAACACCAACTGCGCCATCGCACAGTCGAAACGATCGTCCTCGAACGGGATCGCCTCTGCACGCCCGTGCCGAACGTCCACGCCCGGATGACGGACCGCACACTCGGCGACGAACGGGGCCGACGGATCGAACGCTGACACCGAGCCAACACCGAGCCGATCGACGAGCACACCCGTCAGTGCGCCTGGACCGCACCCGACATCGAGAGCCGACTGACCCGCTGCCACGCCCGTAGCGTCGGCAAACACGACGGCGAGCGGACGGGAGTACCGACCCATGAACGAGTCGTATGCGTCGCCCGAAGCCAGGAACGATCGAGCGCCCTCCGTCGATTCCATCGCGCCTCCCCTCGCCGCCAGCCGTTCGAAGACCGCGGTGCAATCACCAAGAGTATCATCGATGTTGACACATCTGATGCGATAGCATCACCTCATGCGCACCACACTCACGGTCGACGACGACGTCCTCGCCGCTGCACGCGAGCTCGCCGAACAGCAGCGACGGTCGATCGGCGACGTGATCTCGGAGTTGTCGCGAAAGGGGCTTCAGTCCGGCCGGGCCGAGCGCCGCCGCGACGGCCGGGTTCCGACGTTCGCCCCTCGCCGCGGTGCCAAGCCGATCACGATGGACAGCGTGCGGCAGGCACTCGACCAGGAATGATCGCTCGCCTGTGATCACCTTGCCCGACATCAACGTGCTGGTAGCCATCGCCTGGCCAGAACACACCTTTCACGACGTGGCGATCGCATGGTTCGAGTCCAGGTCGGACCTGGGCTGGGCAACCTGCCCGATAACCGAGAGCGGCTTCATGCGGATCTCGGCCAACGCCAGCGTGGTCGGAGATCCAGTGCGGCCCGACGAGTCGGCGGCGCTGCTCGTCGAACTTCGCTCGGTCGGTTCGCATCGGTTCTGGGTCGACGACGTCGAACCGTCCACGTCGTCGCTGTTCCCGCGCGACCGACTGATCGGTCATCGCCAGGTCACCGACGCCCACCTGCTGGCACTCGCTCGCCGTCACGGCGGTTCGGTCGCCACGCTCGACCGCGGTGTCGCTACGCTGGCGCGTGGTCTTGATAGCGCCCACGTCGAGATGGTCACTCACTCACAGATGGAGACACGATGAGCATGGCCACGAGGACGGGTTCGCAGTCGCCTGTGCTGCACGATGCCGATAGCCACGATCTGATCCGCGTACACGGCGCGCGCGTGGTTTTGGCCAGCACGACGTGTCTGCGGCCAACGCGGCTACCGAGACAATAGTCGTCGGCCCGTTGGAAATTCCCAGC
>JANNHY010000339.1:0-15467 GCA_031404635.1 Ilumatobacteraceae bacterium | reverse complement strand
CCTCCGGCCAAAGGATGGGAACGTCCATGAGCATGAAGTGGTACGTGATCCACACCTATTCGGGTCACGAGAACAAGGTGAAGACCAATCTCGAGAAGGCGATCCATTCGGCCGCATTGGAAGATGCGTTCGGCCAGATCCTCGTCGCCACCGAGGATTTCGTCGAGATGAAGGACGGCAAGCGAAAGACGTCGAAGCGGAAGACCTTCCCGTCCTACGTCATGATCGAGATGGCCCTATCCGACGAGACGCGGCACCTGGTTCAGAACGTGCCCGGAGTCACGCGATTCATCGGATCGGGCCAGAGCGCGGTGGCGCTCAAGGAAAATGAAGTGCGTCGCATCCTCGGTCAGATGGAGGCGACCAAGTCGAAGCCGACTCCGACGGTGTCGTTCCGCGTGGGAGACCACGTGCGGGTGGTGGATGGGCCGTTCAGCGCTTTCAACGGCGTCGTAGACGAGGTCAACGGCGAGCGGGGCAAGGTCAAGGTCATGGTGAGCATCTTCGGCCGAGCCACGCCGGTCGAGCTCGACTTCCTTCAGGTTCAGCCGGTCTAGGAGAAGCAAATGGCGAAGCCCGTACAGGCCCTGATCAAGCTCCAGTGCAACGCCGGCAATGCAACGCCGGCGCCCCCAGTGGGGCCGGCACTGGGGCAGCATGGCATCAACATCATGGAGTTCTGCAAACAGTTCAATGCCCGTACCCAGCATCAGGCCGGTCTGGTGATCCCGGTCGTGATCACGGTCTACAGCGACCGATCGTTCACGTTCATCACCAAGACGCCTCCCGCGGCGATTTTGCTCAAGCGGGCGGCGGGTCTGGCCAAGGGGTCCGGCGTGCCCAACCGGAACAAGGTGGGCAAGGTCACTCGCGCGCAGGTGCGGGAAATCGCGGAGCTCAAGGCGCCCGACCTAAACTCGGCGACAGTGGAAGCCGCCGAGCGGCCCGGCTGTGCCTTCTTCGTAGCTCAACAGGCGACGCACGAGGTCGGCGTCCTCGGCGTCCATGGCCTCGAGTATGCGGGTGCGCTGCTCGCCGGGCATCTCGGCCAGCAGATCGGCGAGGTCGTCGTATTCCATCTCGTCGAGCACGTTGACCAGACGCTCGAGATCGAGTCCTTCGATGATCCGCAGCTGCTCGGCCTCGGGCAGTTCCTCGAGCAGGTCGGCCAGCCGCTCGTCGTCCATCGCCTCGGCAAGTTGCTTGCGCTGGCTCAGCGGCATCGCCCGGACAATGCCGGCAACGTCGCTCGGGTGCATGTCTCGCAGCCGAGCGACCTCGGCGGCAACCTCGGACCCGACCGTGTGGAACAGCTCGGGAAGCTCGGCGACATCGACGAGGCGATAGCTCGGCCGGCGCCGTAGCGCGCTGCGTCGAGCCAGGCGAACCTTGGCGACCTGCCACCAGGTCTGCCGGCCGTCGCCGCCGGCACGCAGGGCCACGTCGCTTACCGTCTCGTCACCGACGTGCTGATCAATGACGTCGCGCCCGATCAGCACCTCACCCGGCTTGGGCTTGAACGGGTTGAGGTCGACGTCCCAGCTGCGCAGACGGGCGCCGTCGCTGTCGATGCCTGCCAGGCGGGCGGCGTTGACGAAGATCCGCCGGCGCTGGCTGGTGGCGACAAAACCGAGGACCCGAGGCGCGACGCCGGCGCGGCCGGGAATCACGACGATGTCGTCGAGCCGGCCGATCGTCGCGCCGCCGGCGTCGAGCAGCGGCAGGCGCATGACTCGAAATGCGTAGATCAGCTCGCCTGCCATGCGACCAAGGCTACCCCCGCGTGCCTGCTCAGACGGGATGGGTTGTGACCGGACTCACTTCGACGAGGGTGTCGTAGAAGGCCGCGCCGCCGCCCCACTCGGTGAGGGTGTCGTTCGTCAGCGAGTTGGCGACCATGCCGTCGGGGTGGTGGCGGCTCCACCATCCCCATGGGATCGACACCACACCGCGTCGCAGTCGGGCGGTAATGCGCGCCGGCACCTCCACCGAGGCCCGGTCATTGAAGACCCGCACACACTGACCGTCGGTGATCCCGCGACTCGATGCGTCGTCGGCACACAATTCGAGGAACGGTCCAGCCTCACGCCCACCGTGCCCCGGCAGGTGGGAGTAGCTGCCGTTGAGAAACCGAGTGTGCTGTTTCGGCGTCATCAACTGCAGCGGGTAGCGCTCGGCCAATGCCGTGCCGGGCCCCTCGGCGGGGGCGACAAACGTCGGCAGGGCCGGTTGGCCCATCGCGACCAACGCCTCGCTGACGAACTCGACCCTCCCGCTCGCCGTTGGGAACACGCCGTCACCGAACGGGCGGCCGTCGTCGGGGTAGGGCACCCGCAGGTGGCCGACACGGCGCAACTCGTCGACATCGACGCCGGGCAGCGAGTCGCGGATCGCAGACATGTCGTCGTCGAACAGCTCGGGTTCGGTGTAGCCCATCGCCCTGGCGAGCCGGCGGAACAGTTCGCTGTTGCTGACCGCCTCGCCGCACGGCTCGATCGCCGCCTCGTTCCAGCTCAACCAGAGATGCCCCCACGGCGGCACCACATCGGTGGCCTCGATCTGCGTTGTCGCCGGCAAGACGATGTCGGCGTAACGCGCCGTGTCGGTGATGAACTGCTCGTGGACGACGGTGAAAAGATCGTCGCGCAGCACCCCGGCCCGGATCTTCTCGACGTTCGGTGTGATCACCAGTGGGTTGCAGTTCCAGACCACCAGAGCCATGACACTTGGATCGGTGGTCTCGGTGAGGATCTCGGCAAGGCGGCTCATGTTGACCCAACGCGGCCGACGATCGCCGAGCAGCGCCGGTCGTTGCAGGGCGCTGCCGTCGACCACCGACTCGGTCCACACCCCGGTCGATCGGGCGAGCCCACCACCGCGGTGCTGCCACGCGCCGACCAATGCCGGAAGGCAGGCGAGGGAGCGGAAGAACATCGCTCCGTTCTCGTGGTGTTCGGCGCCGACGAGCGTGCGGATCACGGCTGGGCGGATCGTGCCATACGTGGTAGCCAACCGTTCGATGTCGGTCACTGGCACACCGCACGTTGCGGCGGCGCGCTGCGGTGTCCACTCCGAAACGTGCGCGGCCAACTGTTCGAAGCCGAGGGTGTGATCGGCGACCCATTGCCGATCGGTCAGGTCGTCGCGGATCAACACGTGCATGATCGCCAGCACCAAGGCGGTGTCGGTGCCGGGCAGCGGCTGGATGAACCAGTCGGCGTCGTCGGCGGTCATCGTGCGTATCGGGTCGACGACCACGACCTGCGCCCCGTCGGCACGGGCTTCCTCGATGGTCGGCCACAGGTGTCGATTGGTCAGCTTGGTGTTGGTGCCCCACAGGATGATCAACCTCGAGTGGCGGATCTCGAGCGGGTCAAGACACCTGGTGGTGCCGTTGGTCATCTTGACACCGGCTCCGACGGTCGGCCCGCAGATCGCCCGCAGCACTCGCGTCGCGCCCAGCCGATTCCAGAACCGCTCCGGGAACCCCATCGCCAGCAGGCTCTGGTTGCCGGCATCGCTGTAGGGCATGATCGCCTCGGCGCCGTCGCGCTCGATGATCTCGTGGAATCGGGTAGCGATCTCGGCGAGGGCGTCGTCCCACGTGATCCGCTCGAATCGACCCTCGCCTTTCGGTCCCACACGGCGCAGCGGATGCAGCACGCGTTCGTCGCTGTAGACCCGATCGAGGAACTTGTTGACCTTCGGGCACAGTTCGCCCTTGCTGTAAGGATGATCGGGGTTGCCGCGAATCTGCAGCGCCATCGGCGTCGGTCCGCTGCGGTCGACGGTGACGTGCCAACCGCACGTATCGGGGCAGTCGTGATGGCAACTTCCGCTGATGATCTCGCCCGTGGTTCGTGCGGCGGCGCTCATGGACGTACGTTAGACCCGTGTCTACGATTCGGTTTCAGCAAGTGGTCGTTCCCGACGGGGTGATCGACCTTGGGGTCGGACAGCCGAACGCCGCGATCTTGCCGGTCGACTACGTGCGCCGTGCCGCGGCGATGCAGTTCGTCGACTCGCCCGAGTTCTTGCAATACGGGGCAGAATGGGGCGACGGTCATCACCGCGTCGCACTCAGCGAATTCCTCACCGAGGCTTACGGCACAGCGGTTGCTGCCGACCAGTTGTTCTCGACCAACGGCAACTCGCAGGCCCTGGAGATGTTGAGCACGCTGTTGACCGAACCCGGCGATGTCGTGATCGTCGAGGAGCCGACGTACTTTCTCGCCTTCCAAGTGTTCCGTGATCACGGGTTGGAGATTCGAGGGGTGCCGATCGACTGCGACGGTCTGGTCGTCGAGGCCTTGATCGACGAGGTGGCTGCGGTGCGCGCCGCGGGCAGGCGAGTTGCCTTCGCCTACACGATTCCGGCCTTCCAGAACCCGACCGGCGTGACGATGTCGGCGCAACGGAGGAACGATCTGGTTGCTGCAGCAACGGCCAACGATGTGCTGATCGTTGCCGACGAGGTATACCACCTGTTGCATTACGCCCCGGGACCGATGCCACCTCCGATGTCGGCCTATATCGACGACGGGCCCATCCTGTCGATCGGCACATTCTCCAAGATCCTCGCCCCTGGAATGCGCCTAGGGTGGATCCACGGTTCGCTCGAGCGGCTTACGGTGCTCGCTGACTGCGGTTTGATCCTCAGCGGTGGCGGACTCAACCCGGTCACGTCGAGCCTGGCGACGGCGATGATGCGCACGGGTTGGCAGAACGAGTATCTCGACTGGTTGCGGGCAACGTTCGCCCGCCGCTCGGCGACGATGATCACCGCCCTTGGCGAACACATGCCGGAGTGGGTCGAGTACGACGTCCCGACCGGCGGCTACTTCGTGTGGCTGGCCCTGCCGACGGGGGCAGACGGGGCATCCCTGAGAGCCCTTGCCAAACAGAGCGGCGTCGATGTGCGTCATGGCGCGCAGTTCTCCCCGACCGGCGCGTTGGGCAACCACCTACGGCTCAGCTACGCGTTCTATGACGATTCCGACATCGCCGAGGGCGTCGCTCGTCTCGGCCGTGCGCTCCGCAATTGCTGACGATTTAGGTACCAGCAATTTGGAACCCGCCGGTTATACGTCACGGCGTGTAACGAAACTGCAACCGTCTGGACATCGACTGGCGTAGGGCAGGCCGCTACCGTGGCAGACCATCCGCTTGTCAGGGACCGTTTTCGACGGGGGCCGTAAGTAAATGGGAACTTTTGACATGCTCATCCGCGGTGGGACAGTGGTCGACGGCACTGGCGCGCCGCCACGAGTCGCCGATGTGGCGATCAACAACGACCAGATCGTCGATGTCGCCGCGAACATCGTCGGCAACGCGACCAGGGTCATCGATGCCGACGACAGAGTGGTCACACCGGGATTCGTCGACATCCACACTCACCTCGACGCCCAGTTGGCATGGGATCCGATCGGGTCGAGCAGTTGTTACCACGGGATCACCAGCGTTGTGATGGGTAACTGTGGAGTCACCTTCGCGCCGTGCAAGCCCGAAGACCACGAGGTTTTGGCGGAGATGATGGAGAGCGTCGAAGACATTCCCCGCGAAGCAATTCTCGAAGGTTTGGCGTGGGACTGGGTGACGTTCGGCGAGTATCTCGAGAGCATGGCTCGCCTCCCCAAGGGTCTCAATGTCGGCGGCATGGTCGGGCACTGCGCGCTTCGCCAATATGCGATGGGTTCTCGCGGCAGTGACCGGGCCGCGCCGACCGCTGAGGATCTGGCGACGATGACCGACCTGCTCGCCGAGGCGATGCGTGGGGGAGCGTTGGGTTTCAGCACCAGCCGAACATTTCTACACAAGATGCCTGATGGCCGGCCGGTACCCGGCACATACGCCGAACCAGATGAACTGTTCGCGTTGGCCGACGTGCTCGGTCGCCACGGTGCCGGGGTCTTCGAGAGCGCCAGTCGTATCGGCGAAGGCGAGCGCGACAACGCCGACATTCCGGCTACGCGTGCAGAGATGGCCTGGATGGGTGAGGTCAGCCGGCGCAGCGGCCGCCCGGTAAGTTTCGGTTTACTGCAACACGACAGTCGGCCGGATCTGTACGCACAGGTGATCGAGCTGGCCAAACACGAGAATTCGCGTGGGGGCACAGTACGGCCGCAGACCACGGCACGTAGCGTCGGGGTGTTGTTCAGTCTCGATACTCGTAGCCCGTTCGATCGTGCGGCCTGCTGGCGTGAGCTGAAGGAAATGGGCAACGGCATGACGATGGTGGCCCTGCGCGACCCGGTGATGCGAACACGGTTGATCGAGGCTGCCGACGAAACTCCGCCCAGCCTCGACCTGGCCAGGCTGTTCGTGGTCAACCAACTCGTCGGTATGGGCGGCGGCGCCCGCTACGACCTCGATCCATCGACATCACTCGCCGCGATCGCCGACCAGCGAGGCATCAGCGCCGCTGCTGCATACATCGAGCTGCAGCTGGAGAACGACGGTGCTCTGGTCTGCAGCTTCCCGTTCCTCAACCAGCAGATGTCGGCTGTCGAGTACATGCTCGACGAACCGCTCGTCACACTCGGATTGGCCGACGCCGGCGCCCACGTCGGTCAGATACTCGACGCCAGCCAGCCGACGTTCCTGCTCTCGTATTGGATCCGTGAACGGCAGCGGTGGAGCCTCGAGGAAGGGATCCGCCGGCTCACCAGCGACACCGCCGACTTGTTCGGATTGTGCGGACGGGGTCGGTTGGTTAGGGGCTCCTTCGCCGACGTGAACGTGATCGATTTCGAGGCCCTCGACCTGCCGGTGCCGTCGTACGTCCACGACTTCCCTCATGGCGCTGGCCGCTATGTGCAGGGTTCGACCGGCTACGACTACACGCTGGTCAACGGTCAGGTATTCATGGACCACGGCGAACACACCGGTGCGTTTGCTGGGACGATGCTCAAGAACCCAGCAGCGTCGTGACCGACACCGACACGTTCAGCTGTCCTCGCTGTCGTACCACGGTCGCCGAGCGGTTCTACGGTCCCTGCGAATCGTGCCGCCTCGAACTGCGCGTCAAGTACCTCGGAATTGGGCGAGTGATCGAGGTCGCCGAGTACCAACCGAAGTTGAACGTCACTCCGAACGCCGTTGCACTGAAGGACGACTGAGCCGATGAAATCAGGCAGGCGAAATCGTTGGCGCCGGCCGCTATCCTGAGCCTGGCTTCGGGGACGTAGCTCAGTTGGCAGAGCGCTACCTTTGCAAGGTAGATGTCAGGGGTTCGATTCCCCTCGTCTCCACCAGAGAACCACCTGGTCAGAGCACTGGAGCTGACCGGGCAGCCACCAGAGATGCGCTCCAGGTGCACAGCAGGTGCACACGACACGCTGCTATGACGGCACACAATGCAACATCGTGTTCACTTGGACGAACCAGCTGGACTCGCGTGCTGGGTTGGTCAGCAGGCAACGGTCTAGTGGCAACGCGCTGCGTGGGCCGGCGGGAACCGGGTCGTAGTCGACACCCATTTTTCGCCGAATACTGTTGCGAGTGCCGTCGTCCTGATCAGTGCGTACACCGATGATCGAGGTGTCAACGAACCCAAGCCCGAGGTCGGCCGAGGCGTTCAGCGACAGCGCGACACCATCGCCACGCTCAACCATGCAGCGGGGAGGAGTGTCTGTCATTTTGTATCCGTTTGTATTACAATCGGACTGATGGCTGAGCTGTTCGATCTCGATCAACTCGACGACAACGACCCGTTCGAGATCGATGGGCAAGCAGCCCACCTGTTCAAACACGCCGGACTGGGAATCGACGACATTCAAGATGTCTGGCAATCCGACCCGCTCTTCTACCCAGCCAAACCGCCAGCAGACTGGCTGATGGTGGCCGAAGTTCACGGCGAGATCCTGGTGGTCCCGCTCGCTCCATCCAACTCGAATGATCCGACCCGCTGCCGCCCGATTGGCTGCTATGTCGCTGCCAAACATCTCGCGGACCGATACCTGGAGGACCGATGACCAAGAAGATGACTCGAACCGAAGAACACGATTATTACGCCGACCCTGAGAACCAAACTCCCCAAGGCCCGGCCCGACGCCGCGCTTCGAAACTCACCGAGCTCGTGCCGGTCCGCTTCCCACCCGAAACCCTCGACAGGATCCGCAACGCCGCCGGCGCTGACGACCGATCGATCTCATCGTGGATTCGCCGAGCCGTCGAACACGAACTCGAGCACAACGCGTCTTGACATCGGCCCGGAGTCGCGGTGGCGGACTCCCGCGTGACCGTCCGGCGCAATCGACGCGCCGCGTCTGCGTCACGAACGCCGTGTCCTCAAAATTCGTACAGCGGGGTGGGGTGTGAAGTTTGTCACGGCCAATTGTCCGTTGAGTACCACTGAAGTCCATTGAGTGTCACCACGTACCGTCTGGTTCGCGTCGTCCAATCAGCTGCGGCGGTAACTCCTTGCGGGGTGAATGACAGAGGTGTAGTTAGGACAGTCCATGGCTTCATTGGACGCCGTCACCGAAGCAGACGAGTCGCCTCAACTGCTCACTGTTGATGAGGCGGCGCGCTTGTTGCGTATCGGTCGATCGCGTGCGTATGAGCTCGCCAACGAGTATCTGAACTCGGGTGGTACGACGGGTATTCCGGTGTTCCGCCTGGGGCCGGGTTGTCTGCGGGTGCCTCGCTGGGCGTTGATCGAGTTGGCAACGACGGGTCGCGTGGTCAGGCTCTGCGATGCGGTGGTGCTGCCGACGGGAGCGACTGTTGCCCGCTGAGGCGACCCGTTCGATCGTGGTCGCCTTCGAGGCGAGCGCACTTCGTCGCGACCTGGGTCCGACGTCGTGGATGGTCCTCGAGGAGTTGCTGTTACGTTCGAGCGGCCCAGTTGACGAGCGCGTTGCCCGCGTCTCGGTTCGAGCGTTGGCCGCGTCGCTCGGTCTGGCGAAAGACACCGTGGGCCGTGCGATCCGCCGGCTTCGCGATGCCGGTCTGGTGAGGGTCGCACAGCAGCGAACCGTCGCTGGTGTCTTCGACACCGGCACCTACGGCATCGCCGTTCCCGACGGCATCACTCTCAACGCGTCAACCCAATCCTCTTCGCCGCCACGCGCTCGCGTCGAAGGCCGTCACTTCTCACAACTCTCGCTCGCGATCGAGTCCTGAGGAACCACCCGTGACGACTACCCGAGCCACCGCACCCATGATTGACCGCGCGCGGCGGTGCGTTGTCATGATGCGTGTGACGACGCTGTACGCCGGATCTGCAGCGGCGACGGCGAAGTACTACACCAAGTACTTGACGCAGGCACCGGGCGAGGAGTCGGGAAGGTGGTTGGGTGCGCAGGCCGCCGGGCTCGGTCTGTCGGGTGAGGTGTCGACCGACGCGCTGGAGTTGTTGTTGTCGGGCCGTGACCCGATCTCGGAGGCGGTGCTCGGCTACCCGTTGAACGACCGCACGCTGGCCAATGGCAAGGTGATCCGAGCGGTTGCCGGGCTTGATGCGACGGTGTCGGCACCGAAGTCGTTGTCGGTGTGGTGGGCGTTGACCGGCGACCCCGGTCTCGCCGAGTGTCACGATGTCGCCGCCCAGGCGGTCGTCGACTATGTCGAGCGGTTCGGGGCGACCACTCGGGTGCGGTCCAATGGTGGTTGGCTGCACCCTGACACCCAGGGTCTGACGGTGGCCGCGTTCTGTCAGACGACGAGTCGGGCGGATGATCCGCAGTTGCATACCCATCTGGTGATCTCGGCCAAGGTGCAAGCCGGCGACGGTCGTTGGCTGGCGCTCGATGCTCGGTTGTTGAAGGGTCATCAGCGGGCGTTGGGCGGGTTGTATCAATCGGTGCTGCGCGCCGAGCTCACCGACCGGTACGGGGTCGCCTTCGCGGAGATCGTCAAGGGCCAGGCGGAGATCGCTGGTGTGCCGGCCGAGTTGTCGGGGCAGTTCTCGAAACGGACCGCCGAAGTCGACCAGGCCCTGGCCGTGAAGGTGGCCGAGTTCTACGAGCGGGAGGGTCGTGACCCGTCCAGGTTCGAGCGTGCCGCGTTGGGTCGCGAGGCGGCCGTCGACACCCGCTCACAAGACCGGCAACGGTGTCCCAGATTTGAAGACACGGTGGCCGACCGAAGCCGCCGCTGTCGGGGTCACTCCCGAGACATTGACGGCGTCGATCGCCGATGCCGGCCGTACATCAGCATCTCCACAGCAGGTGACAATGGGCGAGATCATCGAGGAGCTGTCGGTTTCGAGGTCGGCGTGGCATCGCCTCGACATCTTGCGCACCGTGTGTGACAACGTCCGGCCACAGCCGGGTGTCGGCGGTGAGCGGTGGGCTGCAGCGCTCGACCGGGCGGTCGACAAAGTCCTCGAGCAGTGCATCGACCTCGATCCGACCCTCGATCAGCGGGCCTCGCGGCGAACGTCGGATGGGCGGTCGGTGTGGATCGAACCCGTCGCCGCGCATGTCACCAGCACGCGGTCGTCGCCCAGGAAGAAGCGATCCTGACCTGGGCGATCGACGCCCAAACGGCTGAACCGACACCGTCGGCCACGGTTCGCCGTGCCGGGTTGGATGTGTTGCAGGCCGACGCCGCGGCAGCAGCCGCTGGTGAGGACCGGTTGGTGTTGATCGTCGGACCGGCTGGTGCCGGCAAGACCACGATGCTGCGCGCCGCGGTCGCCGACTTTCACGATGTTCAGCACCGCCCGGTGTTCGGCCTCGCCCCGACCGCCAAGGCAGCCCGTGTCCTCGAGCGCGAGACCGGGATGGTTGCTGACACGGTCGCCAAACTGCTCCACGAGTGGGCCCGCCCTGACGGGCCGGATCCGTTGTGGCGGCTCCCCGGCGCGACCATCGTTGTCGACGAAGCCGGGATGCTCGAAACCGCCGACCTCTACCGATTGACCCGCCTGGCCGACCGTCAGGATTGGCGACTCGTGCTGGTTGGTGACCCACGACAGTTGCAAGCGGTCGGTCGCGGTGGGATGTTCAACGAACTCTGCTCCACCGGGCGCGTGATCGAGTTGGAACGGATCCATCGCTTCACCAAACCGTGGGAAGCAGCCGCGTCATTGAAGTTGCGACGCGGTGACCCGCGAGCCCTCGACGCCTACCAAGCTCACGGGCGGATCACTCCCGGCACCCTCGTCGAACACCTCGCCACCATCGCCAACTACTGGATCGAGCACCACACTCAAGGTCACACGACAGCGATCACGACCACCACCAACGACCACGTCGACGCCATCAACCAGCTCATCCAACGACGTGTCGAACAAGGAGACCTTGACCCGACCTGGTCCTCGCCGATCGCCGATGGTAGCGAGGCCCTCGTTGGTGACATCGTCGCCACCCGCCGCAACGATCGTCACCTCCACACGAGCAGCGGTGACAATGTTCGCAACCGCGAACTGTGGACAATCACCGACATCGGCACTGGCGGCGATTTGACCGTGACCCAAGTTGGCGGACAAGGCACCGTCACCCTCCCCGCCGACTACGTCCGCGAACACGTCCGCCTCGGCTACGCCGCCACCGAACCCGGCAACCAATCCGACACCCAAACCGGCAGCATCACCCTCGCCACACCATCCACCACCGGCCGCGGCCTGTATGTGGCGGTGACCCGTGGAGAACAGGAAAACCTCATCCTCACGGAGACTGAGACTCACGACATCGCCGAAGCACGCGACATCCTCGAAGCAATCATCGCCAGCGACCGCGCCGACGTCCCGGCGGTTGCTCAACGCCGGCAACTCGCCGAGCAAGACCGCCGACCGCCACACCTGCAACCCAGATGCCAGATCCCCGACTGGTTCGACGAACTACGACGGGAAGCCACCAACGACTACCGAGACGCTCGGCAAGTCCTCGAAGACTCCCAAACGCGAGGACAGCAACTCGTGGATGCAGTCGAGGCGGCGCAGCAACAGTTCGCGGCGGCCACCACCGCGTGCAAACCATTCGACGCCATTGTCGACGCGGCCGACGAGCTCGTGAAACAAGCCCAAGACTCTCAGCGTGCCGCGCAGCGCGATCTCGACCACGCCGGCCTTTTCGGTCGACGCCAAGCCCGCACCCTGCTCGCCGATACCGACGCCCAACTCGCCCAAGCTGGCCAAACCCTCAAGGCAGCCGAGGACCGAGCCAGGCCGACCCGCGAAACTCGCGCAGCAGCAAGGACCAACCTGGCGGCGGCGCGACGTGACTTCGACAGCCACAACCTGATCGAACGCTGGAGCTACCTCTCCGAACGAGTCGAAGCAGCAGAACAACGAATCGACGCGCTCGACGGCTGGCGAGACTGGGCCGACGGGAAGATGATCACCGACGGCAAGGTCATCGACATCGTCCACAGCCTGAGCACCGAAGCAAGAACGAACGACAGCCCTGCGCTCGCAAACGTCATCCACCGATGGGCACAAGCCAAAGGCCTCGACCTGTCGAGACCAACACCAACCATCGAACGCGCCGGCATCGAAATCGAGCTCTGAGCCACCGACCGCCAATCTCAGCAAGTCGTCCCCGGGGTGTCGCTCGCCGTAGACCGGCAACCGAGAAGCCGGAGGACTACTCCGAGTGGTCCATCAGTGTGGAGCGCGGAGTGGACACCTGTGCGGCGGTGAGGACGGCGTGGGGTCGTGTTTGCTAGCGGCGTTTGGGGAGGTGGCGGCGTACTCGTACGAGCATCCGCACCATTTCTTCGGCGAGGTCTTCGGGTTGGGCACGCGGGTTGTTGTAGACGACGTACTCCTTGGCGACGAGGGTGGCGAGGTAGTCGAGCAGGGCGGCTTCGTCGTCTTTGAACATCAGGTAGTCGGGATGGGCCTCGCTGTACAGCACGACACCGTTGTCGGCGTCGAATCTGCTGCGGGCCTCACCGGGCTCGGGGTCGACGACGATCGTCGGCAGGTCAGAGGACCGCCGCCGGTCGGGGCGGGCGGGTGTCGACGGGCCGGAGTCGGGTTGCTCGGGGGGCGCCGACAGCTCCGGTGTCAGATCGGGGATGTCTCCGCCGGACGGCCACTGCCGAGATGGGTCGCGAGGCTCGGAATCGGGGCCGGTGTCGGTCAATGCCGCTGGCAGGGCCCCGTCCAAGCCTTCGCCCCCGAACAGACCGCCCTCACCGACCTCGGAACCGAGCGCGGTGCGCATCGGGTTGTCGAGATCGGCGAGCTCTTTGAGGACCCTTCCGAAGATCTTGCGGACGGTGTCAGCCAGTCGCCCGGCTGTCGCCTCGTCGACGTCTTTCGCCATCTTGGCCACGCTGGCGGCCACGGCTGGCTCGATCGAGCGGATCATTTCGACGAACACCGGAAACACGTCGCGGTCACGCAGGATCGCCCTGCGGCCGGCGGTCTGCTGCAACGCTTCGAACACCACCCGCCCCGACACCTGGTCGCTGGTCCACGGCAGGCAGTCGAATTCTTCGAGCTCTGCGAGGTCGTCGATCACGGTAGTGCCGCCGCGGGCGACCACCGCCACTCTGCGGTGGCGGGGGCCGGGAGGGGCGACGTACAGGGCGAACTCGACGCGGCCCCACAGGGTGGTCCGCGCCGGGATTTCGAGCTTGATGCCGTCGGGCCTCTCGGCGCTGACCAGCTCACTGGAGCGCCCTTCAACGACTTCCAGGGTGTAGGAGCCCGAGGCCAGCGCCGCGCTGCGACGCTGACGGAGATAGTCGACGACTTTGCGCTGGGTGAGGACACGGGCGACGTCGGGGTCGAGATCGCCGATGTACACAGTGGTGCCGGGCACATCGCGGGTGCGGCGCCGCTCGCGTTCGAGATGGGCCAGTGGTTTGCCTCGTTCGAGGCGCAACACCCAGGTCTCGGTGGAGTCGTCGGCGCGGCTGACGACATCGAGCCGTCCTCCGAGTTGTTGGTAGGCGAGCAGACCGATCGCTTTTTCGCCGAGGGTGCGGTTGTCGCCGACCTTCACCGATTCGAACAGGTTGCGGGCCAGCTCTCGGAGTCTGTCGGGTGACATGCCTCGCCCGTCGTCGTCGACGGCGATCACCGGGACACGGCCACGTCGTCGCAGCACCACTCTGATCCGCCCGACACGATCGGCTTCGGCGTATTCGTCGGCAGAGTTGGAGATGAACTCGTTGAGCGCGTCTTTCGGGTCCTGATACGCCTGTCCAGTGACCAGCACCGCTTTGGCGACGTTGCCAATGCGCAGTTTGACCTTCTCAGCCGCCATTGACGACAGATGGTAGGCGGCGGCGTGACCGTCGCGGGTTGTCCTTGCGAACGTGGCGACCGGCGGCGCTGCCGACGATCCGGGCGCGGTTCGACTCGCTCGATGTGCTCGGCCCGATGAACGACGCCGACGGCGATGCCTGGATCGAGGTCGCTGGAAAGCGCTATTGGATCGAGGGAATCTGGTCATCGCAGTTGTACGTGATCCGCCGGCTCAAGCGAGGCACGAACACCTGAGCTCAACTGCTTCGAACGGCAGTTCGGCGTCGTCCTCTTGCCTGCATGGACACCGGCTGTGCAGAACGACGAGCACGGCGCCGCAGATCGGGTCGCGATGTCAGGGCTCGATGCGTTCGACGGTTTGAACACGGTCGATCGTTCGGTCGAACGACGCAATGCGTCCGATGCCGGTGCTCTCGGCGCACGCGACAAGGTACGCCTCGGCGAAGTCGACGCGATCGACCTCGTAGACCTCGATCGCCCGAAAGAGCAACGCCGGATCGACCGTGATCATCGAGCGCAAGGCGATCAGCGACCTCATTGCTGTCGCGACTTGATCGCGCGGCGCTTCGTAGAACGACTCGAGCACGTATACGGTCTCGGCAACGACGAGATCGGCCAGATACAACTCCGGTTCAGATGCAAGGAAAGCAGTCGCCCGCTCGGCCATCGCCGGTGGATTGCCTGTGAGGTGTCGGACAAGGACGTTCGTGTCGACGAACGCTCTCATCGGCGAGCGGCCCCGCGAGACGCTCGCGTCTTTCGGACCACGTCATCCCAGGCGGCATTGCGGCGGGACGCCGGAACCTTGATGGCCCCAGCAAGCGAGAGGAAGTCCGGTGTACGCGCGAGCACGGCCCGGTTGCCTTCGACGCGGAACACGACGTCGTCGCCCTCACCGATACCAAGTGCGTCACGCACCGCTTTGGGTACGGTCACTTGGCCTTTCGAACTCATCCTCGCCGCGATCTCCATGACCACCACCTCCTTACTCTTCACCAAAGGTAAGGATAGCTCGTCGAAGCAGTCGATGGAGCCAGGTGGCGCCGATTGCTCCGGCTCCACGACGCAAGCATGATCTGGAGCACAGAACGACATGCGCGAGATCTCACTGGCAGTTATGCGCCTGCGGGCCCTGCGCGCCGACGTAGTAATCGGTGGGACTCATCAACGACACCTTTTCCACCACAGCACCACCTTTGCCAGCAATCTCGGATGCGGATTGCACCAGCTTGTTTGCCTGAAGAGCGCTGTCTGCATTTTGTTTCACGGTGGACGCAAACTGCTGCATGCTGGATGC
>JANNHY010000338.1:0-25648 GCA_031404635.1 Ilumatobacteraceae bacterium | reverse complement strand
GCCAAACGATTCATAGGCTGTTGAACTGGAATGACTACACCCCGGCGTTCTTTCGACTTTGCAAAGTATTTCGTCTGACGATCCGCGCCGTGACGGGCCCGATCAGGCGGTCTTCACGTCGGTCTACGGGGCCGTCCCGAGGTCGAGCCGCAGCGGCAAAGCCTCCGGGGGACGAGCGCCGACGGTGGCGGCACGCTGGCGGATGTGATCGGTGTCGTCCGTGAAATGGATCGGCACGTCGGGATAGTGCGAACGGATCTTGCCGAGCGCGTCCTCGTCGGGGTGGCGGAACTTCGAACCGTCGGTGCAGACCAGGACGGCAGCGGGATCGATGAGGTCGAGCAGGCGGTCCGTCATGTTCTGCCGACTCCCGTGATGCGACAGCTTGAACAGGTCGACGCGCAACTTCTGCTTACCCCGCGACGCGAGCAGTTGGCCGATCGTGGTCTCCAGATCGGCGGCGAACGCGTCGCCCGTGAGCAACAGCGAGGCGCCATCCACCTCGAACAGGAAGGCGATGCTCGAGCCGTTCGCCACGCTGCTGTCCTCCCCGAACTCACCGACGCCACGGGTGAGCGGGTCGTCGAGCGCCTTCAGCAGATCCTCCGTCGGGTCGTCGACGACGCGAACCGGATCCGGCCATTTGTCGAGCAGCTTCTGGAGCCGCTCGGATGACGGCGACAGCAGCGTGCAGCGGGCATCACCGGGCAGCTCGAAGCACACCGGCCCTGTCGCTGGGACGTGGATCGCCCGGCCGTCGACCACCCGGTTCCGCCGGTCGGCAGGGATGAGCGTACTCAGCTCGTCACCTTGCCGAACGCCGCGTGTGCTTCCATTGACGAGCGCATCGATCTCGTCGCGGCCATTGAACCAGATGTCAGCGGCGTGGAGGTGCTGCCCGCGAAGGGCACGGATGACGCCATCGATGTGGTCGCGGTCGACGTGGGTGACGACCACGACGTCGAACTTCCGCCCGCCTGCAGAGTCAGCCAGGTGCGGGCCGAGTCCCACGTCGTACTTCGAGGCGAGCCCGCCATCGATGAGGATCCGATGCTCATCCGAACCCGACCCGTACTCCACCACCAGGCAGTCGCCACATGCCGCAGGAAGTGCCGTGAGCCGGACCGGGGCAGTCGTGCGGGCGAATTTCTTTGTCACGTTCGAGCTCCGTTCATCTGTTCACTCTGCCGGGAGCCCGTCGAGCGCGGCCAGGAAGTCGAGGTCGTCGAGGTCGACGTCGATCTCCCCCGGGCCTCCGCGGGTACCGACGTTCACCTTGCTCTCGACCCCGAGCAGTGCCGTCCAGGTCTCGGCGCCGACGATCGCGATCGGATCGATGCCACTGACCTGCTGGAAGTCGCGGACGCGCTGCTGTGTCGCCGGACCGTAGACGCCATCGAGGTTCGCAATGGTGTCGCGTATCAGGCTGCGCACGATGAGCGCTGTCTGGAGAACCTTCACCATCGGTCCCGTCTCGCCAGGGTTCACCGTCGAAAGCAGCTTGGACCATGTCTGCGGACCGACCTCGCCGTCGACGGTCAAACCGTGTTCACGCTGGAACTGCAGCACCAGCTCCTTGTCGTCGGTGCCGTAGTCGGTGTCGCGGCTGGCGGCCGCATCCGGATGCACACCGCGAGCGACCAGCGCCTCCATCAGCAGTCGTGCCGCCGGGCCAACGTCGCCGGGTCGGGCGACCAGCGCCGGGGTGAGGGTCGGCGAAGCAGCTTGGCTCGACGGACCCGATCCGGTCATCGGGCTGGCGGGCTGACTTTGAGCGGCTCCATCGGCCGTCTTGAATTCGGTGTTGTACGACGGGTATGCCCCCCACTTCGAACCCTGTTGTTCGTACTGCTGTCGGCCTTTCGGCAACTCCACCGGTTGCACGTGCCATGGCTCCTTGTTGACGTCCGCGAAAGTCATCAGCCCGAACCGGCCCACGTTGTTCCCCAGCCACGCGAAATCGCCCGCCATATCTGCGGCCAGGCCGACCTCGTGCATCGAGCGGCCGGGTGGCACCGCCGCGGCCACCCCTGGGTTCCTGGAATACGTTTGTCCATTCCAGGTGATCTTTCCTTTGGGATCGGGAGAGTGACGCTCCAGGAACAACTGCAACTGTTGCTGCGGTGTCCGCACGCCCTGGCCCCAACCGACCTTGCCGCCGGAGTCCTCCATCAGTGCCCGAACCCGTTCCTGCATGGTCGGATGCATGCCCGTGAAGTTTCGGGCGCTGGCGATGACGTCGAACTGGACCAGACCTTTGTACGTCGGATACATGACCATGCTGTGTCTCCTTTCTGGCGAGGCCTCTAGGCCTCGGGTGGCACCTCGACGACCAATGCGACCGTTGTGGCGCACCAGTCGGCGCCGGCCGGCTCGAGCTGCGACGGGTCGACGGCGGTGACGGTACGGCTGATGGTTCGGGCGGCGAGCAGCTCCAGCAGGTTGCTCGGCGAAGTCCCGCTCGACCTCGCCTGCTCGCCGACCGCCGCAAGCTCGAACGCGCTGGCGTCGAACGGGGTTTCGCTCACAACGATCTTCAGCCAGTCCTGTGTGCGCGCCCCTGGAACCGGATCGACTCCGGCCGACAACGTCAGCTTCATCGGCCCGCCCCTTTCGTTGACGTTGTCCTCCGTGCCCGCGGCAAGCTTCCTGGTCTGGTAAAGGACATCGCACTCCAAGCGGTCGGTCAGGTCGAGCAGCGCGACGTGGAGACCTTGATCCGAGGTGTTCTTCAGATGCATGAAGACCGTCGGCGCGTCGCCGTTCGCCCCGTAAGGGATCGTGTACTCGCCGGCGAGCGCGCAGGGTTGCCGATCGGGCGGCAAGGCCGTCTCGCCTGGGCCCGCAGGGTAGATCCTCAGCTGCACCGCATCGGCGAGGGCCGAACGATGGCTGCCCAGCTCGCGGAGCTGCTCCCATCGAGCGACGTGTTCCAACTGCTGTACGACCGTCGCCGCGGCGCGGGCCGGGTCTCCGCACGCAACCGCCGACGCCGCAGTGGGGATGGCAGGTGAGCCGTCGGCTCGCAGCACCCGCAGGCAAGGGCCGCCGGGTTGGTTGTCTTCGAACCTCACGCGCAGGGCGAGCCCGGCCGGCGACGCGCCCGCGACCCTCTCACGCACATATGGCGACGGGGAACCCGATGGGCCGCTCGACGCCAACTTCTGGCGCACCTGCCCGTAGGCGCCTGCGGCGGGCTCGCCATCGGCGGGATCGAACGTGACGGTTGCTGTCGGAAGGGGTACCCACGAGATCACCGCGGGGTATGCGACGTCGGCCGGCTCCCAGCCGATCGGCTCCACGTCAGCCCGACCAGTCTCGACCGCGACCACACGAACTTGACCACACGGTGTGCCGTCGGGCTGAAGGCACGCGAACCGGAACTCCTCGCCGTCGGCGGGCGCGCGCAGCCCATGCACCGCCCCGGCATCGACCGACCATCCGGACTCGGATCTCGTCATCAGGAACGATGGCGGGGCGGGCTCGATGGTGCCGTCGAGGAACAGACCGTCGCCGAGGCCGCCCGCATCGATGGGATACACGCCCGGTCGTTGACGTTCCACCGTGCGTTCCAGACGGGACCGCACGGCGGCAACCACCGAGCGGTAGTCGGCCTTGCTGCCGACGGTCTCGAGGACCTCGATCATGGTCGCCGTGAACGCGCCTCGATGCTCGTCGCCGATGATGAGTTCCTTCGCCAACTCCGATGATTGGCAGGCCGTGAGCGCAACATGCCCCGTCGACGTCCTCGCTTGGAAGTGCTGCAGCGTACCGTCCAGAAAACCGTCCAGGGGCCGGGGGCCCTTCAGCTTCTGGATCGCCGTCTGCACCGCCGGATCGGCGTCGCGGGCTGTCGCCGGATTCCATTGGCGGGCGGTCACGAACGCGTCGCGAGTGCCATCGCCCGAGTGACAGCAGTCGAGCATCGCCACGACGTGCGCCCCGCGCCCGACGATCTCGTCGAGCAGCAGGCCAAGCTCCTTGTCGGCAAGCGGCCAGACGAACTGCCCCCCGGTCTCGTGCCCGGCGTCGAACAACAGCAGGTTCTGGAGCTTGCCCGACGCATCGCCGTAGGCGAACTCGGTCGGCGGCAGTTCCTGGCTCCCGTGGCCGGAGTAGGTGAACAGAACGATGTCACCACTGCCGGCTTGGGCGAGGTGCGACCGGAAGCCGGCGACCACACCCTCCCGTGTTGCCTGGTCGTCGGCCAGGGTGAGGATCGATGCGGCCTCGCCGAGTCGACCTCTTAGGTACTGCTCGAGGTGCCGCATGTCGTTGCGGCAGCCTTGAAGCGGAAGGTTGACCGGCGGTCCATAGGCATCGATGCCGACGAGAAGGCAGAACACCTTGCGATCCATGGCTCGATTGTCGCGCACATCGTGACCGGCGTCGCGCGGGACGTGCGTCTGGCGAACCGGAGCGGCTATTGTCGGCACCATGGGTGAGGTGGAGTACACCAACCTCCGCCTGTCGTTCAAGCAGTGCGGGGATCGTGACTACGAGGTCACGGCAGCGATCGACGGCGGAGCGACCACGACATCGATGTTCACGATCCCGATGTCGGACGAGGCGCTGCAAGAAGCGATCCGCAACTTGAGCGAGACCCGCTCTGCCCTCAGTGAGCCAGCGACGCGCAAGGTCACCCCGATGACCGAGCACGGAGTCACCGCCCAGCAGTTCGGGGCGACGTTGGCGAATGCGCTGATCAGCGGTGATGTCGGAACGATGTTCGATGAAGCTCGCCGTCAGGGCGCCGTGCGGGTGAGGCTCAACATGACCAACGAGCCCGAACTGCTGCGCATCCCGTGGGAGTTCCTGCGCCGCAACGGCAAGGACCTGGCGAGTCAGCGGGATTCGACCATCGTCCGCGAGCTCGAGACCGCCGAACCGGCTCGGCCTTACGTCGTGGAGGGCAAGATCCGCATGCTCGGGGTCATCGCCAACCCGACCGGCGATCTCGACGTCGCCGGCGAGAAGCTGCGGGTGACCGAGGCTTTGGAGAAGTGCAAGGACCTGGTCGATCTGGACTGGCTCGAGGATTGCACCTTCAAGTCGCTCCAACGAAAGCTGCAGAACCCATACCACATCCTGCATTTCGTCGGGCACAGTGCGTTCACTGCCGAGGGCGACTCGATCCTGCTTCTCAGCGACGAGAACGGGCAGAGGAAGGAAGTGCAAGCCGACACGATCGCCCAACTGATCGGTCGTCAGAACTCATTGCAGCTCGTCGTGTTCAACTCCTGTGATGGAGCGCGGACCACGCTCGACGATCCCTTCGCGAGCATCGCGACGATGTTGGTGCAGCAGGGCAAGAGTGCCGTAATCGCGATGCAATTCGAGATCACCGACGCCGCGGCGAAGACGTTCGCAGAGGAGCTCTACTACTGCCTCATCGACCGCCGTTACCCGATCGATGCTGCCGTCGCCGAAGCGCGCATCGCGATGTTGGACATCAACCCGATCGAGTTCGCGACCCCGGTGCTTTTCTTGCGCCCAGGATTCGTCGACCTGTTCAACTTCAAAGCACCGACAGACGCCGCACCGCCCGCCGCACCGCCCGCCGTCGGCCCGCCAGCGGGCCCACTGCACAAGAGGTCGAGGCGCACACGTTGGCTGGTCGCCGCAGGCGTAGGGATTGCGGCCATCGCTGTCGTTGTAGCGGTTGTGGCGCTGTCATCGGGTGGCGACGGAACTGACGTTGCAACGACCTTGCCCATCGACGCCGCAGCCGAGGCCCCGGTACCGACAACGATCAGCGGCGACTCGTACCTCTCCATCTTGGACTGCATCGAGGGCGACCTGTTCCTCGAGCCATACTTCGATGTCAACACCCCCGACTTGTCCGACGTGGGACTCGGCCAATGCGACGAGGCACGCCAGCAGTTGGAGGCGGACCGCCTCGATGCTGATCCGCTCTATGAGGCCATCGTCGATCGTTTGGGCGAGGCGGGCTTCTTGAGCTCCTTGGTCCAGGACGGTTCGGATACGCCGGAGGACCATCAAGCGTTCGCAGACAACGGCGCCGGGCTGTACGAAGAGCTCCGCCCGATTCTGCGCACGCTTCGAGGCCTGGACCCGGAGGGAGGGTTCTCGTTCGTCGACTCGATCGGAGGCGACGTGCCCGACGAACCCGTCGAGGCGACACCCGAGGCGCCCTCGATCAGCGGCTACGAGACCATCACGGACGAGACTGGGGTACTCACGGTCGATGTGCCGATCGAGTGGGCCGACAGGGACATCACGCAATTCACGCTCGACGACGGCACCGAGCAGCCGCACATCACGGCGTCGCCGTCGATCGCCGAGTTGGAGGCCGACTATCTGACACCGGGGCTGGTCTTCGTAGCGCTCCCGCCGCAAGCATCGCTTGACGAAACCCTTGCCGCGTTGGCCCCGAACGCGGGCGAGTGCACCGATCAGGGGATCGAGGACTACGACGACGGCGTCTACACCGGTCATTTCCAGACGTTCACCGACTGCGCCGGCACGACCACCACCTACGCCACGGTCGCAGCGATGCCATCCGACAACTCGTACACGGTCGTTGTGGCGATGCAGGTCGTGTCGGACGTCGATCTGGAAGTTCTCGACCGGGTTCTGGCGACGTTCAGTGTGACGCCATGAGGTCGCCGCTCGAGTCACCGGCACTGGGGGCGTCGTTGTCGGGCCTGATCTCGCCATGCGGTGACGCGCTCCGACCTGCCGAGCCCCCGCCGGCAGAAGGGGTCCGGATCGGGATGACGCTGTCGGGTGGCGGGTTCCGGGCGACCTTCGCCGGGTTGGGCGTGGCACGGTTCCTCGCCGACGCCGGTCTGCTCGGTGATCTCCGATTCGTGTCGTCGGTGTCAGGTGGGTCGGTTGCCAACGGGATGCTGGCGACGCGATTTCCGCAACTACGCACTCGCGGCTTCAGCGCCGCGGCGCTCGACGAGCTGGTGATCGAGCCGATCGCCAAGCGGGTCACCGCTCGCTCGTTGAAATCGAAGCTGATCCGCAACATCTGGCGTGCGGTCGGCAGGCGGAACCGGACCGGTGTCTTGGCGTGGGCATTCAACGACTGGTTGTTCGACGACGTCGAGCTCGAGGACCTGGATCCGGGCTGTCGGTGGATCTTCAACGCCGCCAACCTGACGACTGGGGCACGGTTCGGGTTCGAGCGCGACGTCGTCGGTGACTATGTCGTCGGCCTGGCGCCGACGGCCGGCTCGGGGTTGCAGGTTGCCCAGGCGGTTGCAGCATCGGCGGCGGTGCCGGGAGCCTTCGCGGCGATGAAGCTCGACCGGGTCGAGTTCCCGTGCGCGGAGCGAGGCGTCCCCCATCTGCTCGACGGCGGCGCGTATGACAACACCGGATTGGAGGCGCTCGATAGTCGTCGCTATCACGACGTGTTCACGATCTCGTTGAACGCCGGTGGGGTGTTCGTGACCGGTGGTTACGGCAAGGTGCCGTTGGTACGGGATCTGGCTCGAGCGAACTCGTTGCTGTACCGCCAGAGCACCTCACTGCGCACGAGGTGGATGGTCGACCGGTTCGAGGCCTGGGAACGAACCCCGGCGGGCGAAACGCCCGCACCTGATGCGCGTCGCGGGGTGCTGTTCGGGTTGGCTTCCACGATCGCCAGCGCTGAACGCGCCACCACGGCCGAGTTCGACGCATTCGCCGCCAGGTTCCCGGAACACCGCACCTTCACCAAAGACGGCGTCGAGCAGGACCTGTCGTTCGTGCCGACGGTGTTCGACCGGCTCGAACCGGGTCTGGTAGCGGCGCTGGTGTACCGGGGCTGGTGGCTGACTGGTGCGTCGCTCGCCCAGTACCAACCGGGCTTCGCACCCATCCCGCCAGATGTGACACCGCCGAGCCGGGAGCCGTGAAGCACCACCGATCAGATCGGGCCGCCAAGCCGTGATGCAACGGGGTCCAACAGGTGACGAATCGCTTCCTTCGTGAGTTCGCCGGCGTCGGCGTCGACCTTGTCGACGAGAGGGGCGAGCGCCTCGAGGCCGGCCACGAGCGCGTTGGGTGGAACATCGCGGGCGGCGAGCAGTGAGTTGAGCCAGTCGAGAAACTCGATGAGCACGGTCGGGTCGCCGACGAGGCGGGCAGCGGCGATGAATCGGACGATGAAGACGAGATCCTCTCTGGTCCGCGCCAGCTGTTCGGTGGTGAAGCTGCTCATGCCGGGAAATGAGGCGATCATCGAGTCGAACGCGGCGGCCGCGAGCAGTGGGCTGTCGAGGTCGAGTTGCAGCGCGGTACGGTCGAGAGTGGTCGGATCGGCTCTCGGCGATGGACGATCATTGGCCCATTTATGGAGACTGGCGGCAGCTGACACGAAGTCCGGTTCCCATGCGTCGGCTCCCAGACGCAGCGCACGTGCGGGACCCGATCGCAGAGCGCGGCCGCCGGCGATCACCGGGGTGCCGGTGCGATGGGCGGCGTCGACGACTCGGGCGACGCCCCCAAAGAACAGTGCGAGGTTGCAGGTGACGATCAGCGCGTCGGGGCGGTCTCGGGTCAACAGGCGGGCGACGTGATCCGACGGTGTCGAGGCGCCGAGGAACGACACGGCGAAGCCGTGGGAGCGGAGCACCTCAGCGCACATCTGCGCTGGTAGCGAGTGCCAGTCGCCCTCGGCACAGGCGACCACGACGGAGCCCGCTGCAGCCGGAGGCTCGACGGAGTTGGCGATGGCGTCGAGGGATCTCTGAGTGACGCCGCTTACAACGTGTTCGTCGGCGACGGTCCAGACGTTCTTCAGCCACCGCTCGCCGGACTCGAACTGCGCCGCGGCCAGCAACTCGACGACGATCGCCTCGGTTGACGCTCCATGGTCGAGCAAGTCGAGGGCAAGGCGCACCGCTGATGCACCGTCGCTACGGATCGCCCGTTCGAGGAACGGCCCGACTGAGTCGTGTACTTCGCTGACGGCAGTCATCGGGCGATGACCTGGTAGCGGCGGAACCTTCGCGGTCTCGCCCGGTCGGGCCCGCCTGGGATCCGTGTGTGGGATCGGCGGTGGTCATCGGAGCGCATATAGGCGCTGAAGGCTGCCTCGGTGTCCCACCACGACACCATCACCAGCGCCGTGGCGTCGGTCGGGTCAGCCCAGACCTGAAGGCTCTGGAAACCCGGCCAAGCGTCAACTGCGCCGAGGCGCCTCGCGAACGCAGCCACGAGCGCGGCGCGGCCGGCCTCGGGAACGGTGAGATCACTGACGGCAACGAAGGGAGCCGTGACTGCTGCCCGAGTCGGGCCTGACGGGTTCATTGGTAGTCCTCCTTCGTCGCCCATTGCCACTGGTCGCGGCCGGACGCTTTGGCTCGGTACAGCGCTCGATCGGCTGCTTCCAGCGCTCGTTTGGGATCGGGGCGAGCGGGTGCGACGCCGGCCGAGAACGTGACGGGGTGAGGCCGAGCCGCCTCCCATCGGGCGCGGAGACGCTCGAGGAACGGATCCGGTTGGCCGTCGCCGACCAGGACGACCACGAACTCTTCGCCGCCGTACCTTCCGGCGTGGTCCCTCGCTCGCAAGGTGGCGGCGAGCGTGCGACCCAGGCTCTTCAGGACCCGGTCGCCTTCGGCGTGTCCGAGTGTGTCGTTGACCGCCTTGAAATGATCGAGGTCGACCATGATGACGATGTCGTCGGCATGAACTCGGCCGAGCAATCGGTCCAGCATGCGGCGGTTGGCCAGCCCGGTCAGGGCGTCGATGGAAGCATCCTGGGCCAGGCGCTCGGTCTTGCTCGCCAGCTCGAGAGCCCGCTGGGCGTCGACCATGAAAGCGGGAAGGTACCGCTCGAGCAGCATCCTGGCGATGCCCAGGGGTGCGGCGACGGGCACCAGCGGCTCCCCGTCACCGAACGACACATCGACCGGCAAGGCGTCGCTGGTTGCGGCCCGGGCCGGCATGGTCGCACCGCCGAGGACCGTGATGAGGCTTCGGGCAATGGCGGCGGCGTCGGCCGGCGTCTCGATCCACAACAACTGGTGTGTCGCGTCAAGTACCGCCTCCAGACCGGCGTCTCCCGGGGCGACCGGTGCCACCGTATTCGGCGACGGCTCGGAGTTGGCGAGGCTTCCCATCAGACCGCTACGGGGCTCCGGAGCCGAGCGACTCGCGGTGTGACAGGGCGCGTTCGTCGACGGTGCGACGCCAGCTCGTATTCGAACGCCAGAATATCCAGCAGATCATGCCGAGTGGGATGGGCGCGAACCAGGTGAGGGCGCGGTACACGAGAACAGCGGCCGCAATCTGGTTCTGGGTGGCATCGGGCAAACCGGAGCCCATCGCCGCGGTGAGACCGAGTTCGACCACGCCGAGACCACCGGGGGTGACCGGAACGGCCGAGAGGAGACGTACGAACGCAAAAGCCGAGAGCACCTTCACCCAGCTCACCTCGTTGTTCGAGACCCCGACATGGCGCAGGGCGACGAGCAGCACGAGGAACAGCGAGAGGTGGCTGGCGATCGTCGCCAGGGTGATGCGGACAGCTCGACCGGTGAGGAGGCCGATCGTCGAGTCGCGGAATCGAACTGCGCCGTCACCCCATCCTGACATCGGGCCGCGACGCAGCGGTCGGGCGGTGGCGGTGGCAACCTTGCCGGCCAACTCGCCTACGCGCCAGGCCAGCGATTCGCTGCGAAGAACGAGCGCGAACAGCACGATTGCCGCGACAAGCACGGCGAGACCGACGATGGCGGCGGTCGCCAGCCCGATCCCCGCCTCACCCGTGACGGCCAGCAGGCCAAGGGCGATGACCGGCAGACCGAGCTTGACGAAATTGTTCCAGATACCTGACACCACACCGGCGAGGGCGACTTCCGAGACTGGGATCCCCCATGAGTTCTGCATCCTGACCGTCACGCCGATTCCCAGCGCACCTCCACCGGGCAGCGTGTTCGCTACCGCCGTCGACGCCAGGTTGGAGACCGCAGCTTCCCGAGTACTCAGGCCGGGCAGGACTGCCGTAAGTACCGGCCAGTAGCTGAGCAGGTTCCATATGGCTATGCCACTCAACGTCAACAACTCGATCGGCGTCATGTCGGCAACGGTCTGCCACACCTCGCCGTAGTCGGCCAGCTTGGGGAACAGGAATCCGAAGATCAGCACGACCACCGCTACCGATACCCCGGCCTGCAACCATCTGGAGTGCCACCACCGCCGGTCCGGTGCGTGTTGAGCGTTGCTGCTTGGCTCAGTCATTGTCGACCGTCTCCTCCACCGGCACACGGAGTGCGAGGTTGATGACACATGCAATGGCAACGCCGAGACCCACGCCGCAGACGACGTCGAGGGGATTGTGCGCGCCGACGTACACCCGCCCGAACGCGACCAGAACGACGACCGCCCACGGGAGCACCTTCCATCGCCCGGGAAGATACGGCACAATGATTCCGGCCAGCGCAGCGGCAAGTGCGGCGTGGCCGGATACGAAGCTGTCGCCCGCCAGGGGGACGTCGCCGCGCAGATGGACATCCGGACCGATCGACGTGCCCGGACGCTCCCGGCTGACAATTGCTTTTACCATCCGCTCGAGTGCGAGCTTCGAGATCGTGGCCGCGACCGCCGCCAGCGCGAGGCGGTATCGCCGGACCAGCACGGCAGCGACGGCGACCAGCGGCCCGACTACCAGCGAGCCGAGCTGCTGGGCGGGCCAGACCAGCGGATACAAGGCCTCCGGCAGATCGTTGATCGCCCGAAAGACGCGCTCCTCCGCTCCACTCACCGAGCCGTTCCTCACCAGGATCATTCCGACGACGAGGGCAATGAACCCCACAGCGGCGCCCACGCCGTCGCCGCGCCGACGAGACCGGCTCGTGCTTGTGTCGGTGCGCTGTCGGGTAGCCACGAGCCCTCCTCTGCGCGGGATCTGTGGTTATTGCCCCGGGTTGGGCGCGCTGAGAGTATCAGGCAGCGATCCGGCGGCGTTCCGCCCGACAGGAACACGCTCCGGCGCCTGGACAGCGAGCGGCAGCCGCGGGAAGACTGCGGCCTGCATGCTCGACATCCGCCGCATCTCCAAGCGGTTCGGAGATGTCCAAGCGCTCGATGGGGTTGACCTCTCAGTCGATCGCGGTCAGTTGGTCGGGTTCGTCGGTCCCAACGGCGCGGGGAAGACCACCGCGATGCGGGCGGTGATGGGCCTGATCGCGCTCGATGCCGGCGAGGTGACCTGGGACGGTTCACCGGTCACAACCCAGACCCGCCGCCGCTTTGGCTACATGCCGGCAGAACGCGGGATGTACCCGCGGATGACGGTGCGCGACCAACTCGTCTACTTCGCCCGACTTGCCGGCCGCAGCGCGGCGGAGGCGAGAGCGGCCGCTGACGAGTGGATGCAGCGCCTGTCGATCGACCAGCGTGCCGACGACGAGGTTCAGACGCTGTCGAGCGGTAACCAGCAACGGGTGCAGATGGCGATCTCGCTGGTCCATCACCCCGATCTGTTGATCCTCGACGAGCCGTTCTCCGGACTCGACCCGATGGCGGTGGAGAACATGAAGTCGATCCTCGATGAACAGTTGCTGCACGGCTCGGCGGTGCTGTTCAGTTCCCACCAGTTGGATCTGGTCAGCGACATCAGCCGCCAGGTGGTGATAATCGACGGCGGGCGGATCGTGTTGCACGGCGATGTCAATGAGATTCGCGAGCGTGCCGATGTGCGCTACGCGAACGTTCGCTTCGACACGGCGAGTTCGTGGGTGCCATACGAGGGCGCAGTCGAGGTGATCGAGCAGGGTCCACGCCACGTTCGCATGCGTGTGCCCGCAACCACCGAGCCAGGGGACGTGCTCGCCGAAGCGTCGATGCACGGCAGGGTGACCGAGTTCTCGTTCGCCCCACCCGACCTCTCTGAGGTGTTCCTTGCGTCGGTCGGGCGCAGCAACGACACCACGGCCGAGGTGGCATCTTGAGGCGGACCTCATCGGGCGGCACTGCCCCGATTCGCCTAGTCGCCCAACGTGAGATCGGCCAGCGGCTTCGAACACGCGCGTTCGTCATCTCGACGGCTGGCCTGTGCGCGTTGATCGTCGGCGCCGGCGTGTTGTCAGCTGTAGTCGGCGACGACGACCGCCCGAATTACGACATCGTCCTGATCGGTGATTCCTCGATTGGATTCGAGGACACGCTGCACACGGTCGCCGATCAGTTCGACATCGATGTCAAGGTGAGGGGCGCGACGTCACGCGTTGAGGCCGAGGCCGGCCTCCGCGACGAGTCGCTGGATGGCGCGATCGACATCGTCGGAATGCAGGTCATCTGGAAGACCGACCCGCCAGAGTTGCTCGATACGGTCATCGATGCGGCTTGGAGAAGCGTCAGCGCCCAACAGGCCGCGCACGACGCCGGCCTCGATGAGCTCGACATACGCGGGATCCTCTCCCCCGCGCCGCTCGAACTTGTGGTGCTCGAGCCTGACGGCGACGGAGATGACCTGGGTCAACTCGTGGGCATGGCGACCGGCGTGCTGCTGTTCCTCTCGATCAATCTGTTCAGCAGCTATGTGCTGATGGGCGTCATCGAAGAGAAGTCGACGGGCGTGATCGAGGTGTTGCTCTCGCATGTACGCGCCCACCAACTGCTTACCGGCAAGGTTCTCGGACTATGTGTTCTCGCCCTCATTCAACTTGCCGCGATGACCGTCTCCGGCCTGATCGCATTGGCAATCTCGGGCATCACTGTGCCGACGAGCATCTGGGTCGCGTTGCCGTCGACGCTGTTTTGGTTCTTCGGCGGGTTCATCCTGTACAACACCTTGTTCGCGCTGGCCGGTTCATTGGTCTCCAGGGTCGAGGACGCTCAGAGCGCAGCCGCTCCGATCTCGATGGTGTTCTTCGCCGCCTATGCGGCCGTGTTCGTGCTCAGCGGGAACACCGAATCGGCTGCCGCCAGGGTGATGTCGGTGCTGCCTCCGTTCACGCCACTGCTGATGCCGCTGCGGATCGCCACGGGTGCGGCGTCGGTGGTAGAGATCGTCGTCGCGGCCGTCTTGCTGATCGCCGCCGCGTACGGGATGTTGCGGCTGGCCGGGTCGGTCTATGCGCGCACGCTGCTGCATCGCGGCGCCCGCCTGCGGTGGAAGCAAGCGTTGCGCGCTCGGAACGTGCGGTAGACGCCGCTTGATACTGTCGGGTCGGGGCAGATCGGAGGCAGGGATGCGCTCGAAGAGCCTTTGGCTGTTCGTCCTTGCGTGTGGATTGCTCGGCGCCGCATGCGGTAGCGACGCGAAGCCGGAAGGTGACCCGCTGCCAGCCGACGCGGTCACGATCCTCGATGCGTCTTCCGCGGCGATGGGAGTTGTGACGAGCGTGCGCTTCGACCTCCAGCGTTCCGGTGCCGCCGTTTACATCGACCAGTTCGAGTCGCTCGCTCTCGACAAGATCACAGGCCGGTTCTCGGCGCCCGGCAGTGCCGACGCAGTGCTCACCGTGACGGTCGACGGATCGTTGACGACCGAGCTCGGCGCCGTTGCGCTTGGCGGAGAGGTGTGGCTTTCCAATCCCGTTACCGGCAAGTTCGAGGTGCTCGAAACCGGCTACGACATCGACCCGGCGACATTCTTCGACCCTGAACGCGGTTGGGGCCCGCTGATGGCCGAGTTGAACGAAGTCGTCCTCGTCGGCGTCAAGGAGCGCGGCGGGAAGCGCTACCACGTGCGCGCGGTCGCGCCGGCAGCACAGATGGAGATCGTCACGGCGGGTCTCGTGCGTGGCCAGGACGTCACGATCGACTTCTGGCTGGCGCGCGACACGGCCCTGGTGATTGCGGCCGAGTTCTCGACAGTGTTCGAGGGCAAGACCACCGACTGGGTGTTCGAGCTGAGTCACTACGGAGACGACTTCGAGATCAAGGCACCTGAGCTCGATGGATGATGGGGCGAGCCCACGGTCCGTTGGACGTCGTCCGGCCTCACCACGCGCCGTCCTGGCGGCCGTCGGCTTCGCGGTGTTCGTCGCCGCCGACGACCTCACCGTTGTGGCGACGATGCTGCGCCCGATCATCGGCGACCTCGGTCTCGGGCTGCCGGACGGCCTCGACGAGGCGGCCTGGATTGTCAACGCCTACCTGATCGCCTTCGTCGCGGTCATGCCGATCGCCGGCCGCATCAGCGACATCGTCGGCCGGCGGCGCACGTTCGTCGCGGCCTATTCACTTTTCATCGTCGGCACGATCATCATCCCCACGTCGTCGTCGCTGGGTCCCTTCCTGTTCGGCCGCGTGCTGACAGCAATCGGTGGGGGTGCGATGGTGCCGGTGGCGCTCGCCGTGGTCGGAGACGTGTACCCGGAGCGCACCAGGGCCCGGGCCCTTGGCATACTCGGCGCGATCGAGACGCTCGGCTGGGTGTGGGGCCCGCTGTATGGCGCGATGCTCGTACGCCTCCTTTCGTGGCAGTGGCAGTTCTGGCTCAACATCCCGCTCGCCATCGTCGGAGTGGCCGTCACATGGCGGGTGCTGGCCGATCACGACCGGCCGCCGCGGCCGTCTCGGATCGATTGGATCGGTGCATTGCTCGTCACGGTCGTTCTGGTGTCGCTGAACCTGGCGTTGCTCGGCAACGCCGAGATCCAGAGCGTCACCGGCCTCGACGAACTCACCGGCGGACGCGGCACAGATCTTCGCTGGCTGTACGCGGTCGCCGTCGCTGCGGCGGGCGCCTTCGCCTGGCACCAGCAGCGCGCCCGCGACCCGTTGATCGACCCGCGGCTGTTCGGCGGCCGCAATCTGCGACTCGCCTTGCTCGCCAACTTCGTAGTCGGCGCGGCGCTCGTGATCGCGATGGTCGACGTCCCCATCTTCGTCAACGCGGTCGAAGTCGATCTTCACCGAGCGGCGCTCGTGTCCGGCTGGGTCCTCTCGGTGCTGACCGCATCGATGGCCCTCACGGCATACGTGGGCGGCCGCCTGACCGAGCGAACGTGGTACGGCCCGCCCGTCGTCGCCGGTCTGGCTGCCGCCACCGCCGCTTACATCGCGATGGGCTTCACATCGGACGGTGACACGTCGTACCTGCTCATCGCGGTGCAGCTGGCCGTACTCGGTGCGGGCTTCGGGCTCACCGTGGCGCCGACCAGCGCGGCAGTAATCGCCGGTGCCCCTGCCGATCAGCGGGGAGCGGCCGCCGGGCTGGTGATGGTGACGCGGCTGCTCGGCTTCAGCGTCGGGCTCTCCGCCCTCACCGCGTGGGGGCTGGCGCGCTTCAACAGCTTGCGCGGCGACATTGCCCTTCCCCCGCTCACTGATCCCAGCTTCGAGTCGGCACTTCGCGACGCCTCCGAGGAGCTGACGGCGAAGGCCATCGCCGAGACCTTCCTCGCCACGGCCGCGGTGACGGTGGTCGGCCTCGGCGCGGCGCTGGCAATGCGCCGCCCGTCCCCCGACTCGGAGAGCGAGCAAATTGAACAAGCGCCTCGGGAACGCCCGATCGAACAGACAGGAGTTGCCATGTCCTCATGGTTGCATCGCCATCTCGGCACCGTGCTCGGTGGCTTCGGCCTCCTGATCGTCGGTGCCTTCGTGTGGATCGCCATCCTCATGTCACAGCTGACCGACACGAGACAGGACCTCGATCGAGTGGAGGCCGGTGCTGCGATCTTCGCCGCCCAGGTCGAAGGCTTCCAGAGCACGCTCGGCGACCTGGCTCCGAACGTGTCGGCCGGTTTGGACGAGGCGATCACCGGCCTCGAGTCGTTCGGCAACTCCACGATCGAGTTCAAAGTTCCCATCGACGAGAACGTCGAGTTGGCGACGAACGTCGTGATCGACCGCGACATCGAGGTGCCGATCAAGACGACGCTGCCGATCGACGAGTCGTTCCAGACGACGATCACGGTCAACGGCCCGTTCGGGATCGACATCCCCCTCGACGTGACGGTGCCGGTCGACATCGAAGTACCCATCGACGTCGTCGTCACCGTGCCCATCCACGAGACGATCCCGCTCGACGCCACTGTTCCGGTGAAGCTCGACCTTCCGATCAGTCTCGATGTGAGCCAAACCCAATTGGCCGAGTTCTCGCGAGTGCTCGCCGCTGGACTCAAGTCGTTCCAGGAGATCCTCGCCGGGCTCGGAGGCTGAGCCCTCGAGCGCCAATCAACTTCGTACCCGGAGGCTCCTGGGATCGTAGAACGGATCGAGCGACGCGTCGGCCGCGACACGCTCGCCGGCGACCTCGATCTCGTATCGCCCGTTCAGCACGAAAGCCTTATCGGCAGGACCATCGACGTTGGCGACGTAGCCCATGCCGAGCGAGGCGCCGAGCGTGTGGCCGAACATGCCCGAGGTGATGCGGCCCACCACAACGTCGTCTCGCCAGATGGGCTCGTTGTGATACAGCAGCCGCTCCGAATCGCGAAGTGCGAACTGGGTAAGTCGCTGCCGCACTCCCGCTTCCTTCTGTTCCAGCAGCGCATCGCGCCCGATGAATCCGTCGGGCTTCGACCACCTGACCGCGAAGCCGAGTCCTGCTTCGAGCGGGGTCTCGTCGGGCGAGATGTCATGGCCCCAGTGGCGGTAGCCCTTCTCCATGCGTAGCGAGTTGAGGGCGTGATAGCCGGCATACGCAAGCCCGAACGAAGCGCCGGCGTCGGTGAGCACGTCGAAGACTCCGGCGGCGAACTCGGCGGAGATGTACAGTTCCCACCCCAACTCGCCGACGTAGGTGACGCGGCTGGCTCGTACCCGGGCGTACCCGAGGTCGATGATCTGTGACGTGCCGAACGGGAACGCCTCGTTGGAGAGGTCGGCGGGCGTGAGCAGCGAAAGCAGGGCTCGCGAGCTGGGGCCCATGACGCTCAGGACCGCTTGCCCCGACGTGACATCGGTGGCGACCGCCCGCGCCGACGCGGGGATGTGGTCCTTGAGCCAGGCGAGGTCGCGCACCTGCGTTGCAGCAGCGGTGACGATGAGGTAGCGGTCGGGTGCCTCGCGGGTGACCGTGAGGTCGGCTTCGATGCCACCGGATTCGTTGAGCCACTGGGTGTAGACGATCTTGCCCACCGGCACGGCGACGTCGTTCGCGCACACCTGGTTGAGCACGGCTTCGGCGTCGGCGCCCTCCAAGACGAATTTGGCGAACGACGACTGATCGAACAGCCCGACATTGGTGCGCACAGCGTGGTGTTCGGCTGCCGAATAGGGGAACCAGTTCTGCTTGCCGTAGGTGTACTCGTATTCCGCCTTCACGCCTGCTGGGGCGAACCAGTTGCTGCGCTCCCACCCGGCCACCTCGCCGAAGCAGGCGCCACGGTCCGCCAAGCGGTCGTGCAGCACCGACCGGCGCACTCCGCGTGCAGTGTCGGGTTGGCGGAACGGCCAATGCATGGCATAAAGCAGGCCGAGCGATTCGACCGTGCGATCGTGGAGGTACGACCGATTGCGCTGGAACGGCATGACGCGTCGCACGTCGACGTCCCACAGGTCCATCGGTGGTTTGCCGTCGATGATCCAGTCGGCCAGCACCTTGCCTGCGCCACCCGACGATTGGATGCCGATCGAGTTGAACCCGGCCGCAATGAACAGCCCGGCGACGTCGGGCGACTCGCCGAGAAGGTATCGATCATCGGGGGTGAACGACTCGGGTCCGTTGAAGAACAGACGGATGCCGGTGTCGGCGAGCAACGGCATGCGATGCGTCGCCGCGGCAACCAGGGGCTCGATGTGCTCGAAGTCCGAAGCGAGCGAGTCGAAGCAGAACGACTCGGGAATGCCCTTCATGCCCCACGGCTTCGACACCGGCTCGAACCAGCCGACGAGTAACTTGCCGGCGTCCTCCTTGAAGTAGCCACAGCCCTCAGGGTCGCGCAGTGCGGGCATGGTGGGCGACAGCGCCTCGATGTGCTCGGTGACGATGTAGAAATGCTCGGCAGCATGCAGCGGCACGACGGCTCCAGCAGCGTCGCCGAGTTCGCGGGCCCACATCCCGGCGCAGTTCACGACGGCGTCGGCACGGATGTCACCTTCGGCGGTGACGACGCCTACGGCACGACCATGTTCGACGATGATCGAGTCGACCTTGAGGTTCTCGAGGATGCGCACACCGCTGGCTCTGGCACCCTTCGCCAGTGCCTGCGTGGTGTCGATCGGGTTGGTGACGCCGTCGTTGGGCAGGTGCACGCCGCCCACGAGGTCGTCGACGCGGGCCAAAGGCACAAGATCCGCGATGTCGGCAGGAGTGATGATGTCGACCTCGAGCCCGAAGACCCGCGCCATCGACGCGCCGCGCTTGAGCTCTTCGAATCGCTCGTGGTTCGGTGCCACCGCCACCGATCCACACTGTCGGAAGCCGGTGGCCTGCCCCGTCGCCGCCTCGAGGGTGGCGAACAGGCTGGTGGTGTACTGGGCGAGCCGGGTGAGATTGTGCGTGGCCCGCAATTGCCCGACCAGGCCCGCTGCATGCCACGTGGTGCCGCAGGTCAGCTGCTTGCGCTCGAGCAGCACGACGTCGGTGCATCCGCGGAGGGCGAGGTGATAGGCGACGCTGCATCCGACGATGCCGCCGCCAACGATGACGACGCGAGCGTTGCTGGGCAAATCGGTCATTGGGCCTCCGGGAGATGTACGACCGCTGGAATTTATGCTGATTACACAACTCGCAACGGACCGCGCCGCGGCGAGGCATGGTGGTGAGCACATGGAGGGCCCGAAATGAGCGAGCGCGCACGAATCGTCATCATCGGAGGTGGCATCGCCGGATGCAGCGCCCTCTACCACCTGGCCACGATGGGCTGCACCGACGTGTTGCTGCTCGAGCGCGACGAACTCACCTCGGGCTCGACCTGGCACGCAGCCGGCAACGTGCCCACCTACTCCACCAGCTGGAGCGTCATGAAGCTACAGCAGTACAGCGCGGCGCTGTACCGCGAGATGGCCAGCGACGACGAATTTCCGATCAGCTATCACGTGACCGGATCGGTTCGGCTCGCCCACAGCCAAGAGCGCATGGCCGAGTTCCATCACGTGACAAGCATGGCCAGAGCCAACGGCATGGAGTACGAGATGCTTTCTCCGGCTGAGCTGGTCGAGCGTTACCCGTTGGTCGAAACACACGATCTCGTGGGCGCCTTGTGGGACCCGCTCGACGGAGACATCGACCCCTCGCAGGTCACCCAGGCGATGGCTCGTGCGGCGCGCACGATGGGGTGTCGAATACGCCGTGGCGAGCGCGTCATCGGACTGGTTCAGCACCCGAGCAGCGACTGGACCGTCACCACCAGCGCCGGCGAAATTGACTGCGAGATCGTGGTGAACGCTGCCGGGTATCGCGCCGGCGAGGTGATGGGGCTCATCGGTCGCCACCTGCCGACCATGACGATGGCGCACCAGTACCTGGTCACCGACGAGATCGCCGAGCTCGCCGCTCGCAGCGAACCGTTGCCGCTGCTTCGCGACCCGGATTCCTCGTACTACCTCCGCCAGGAGCGCAGCAGCTACATCCTCGGACCCTACGAGTGGCAGGCCACGCCGATGTGGCTCGACGGCATCCCCGACCAGTTCGCGAACAGGCTGTGGAGCGACGACCTCGAGCGACTCGAGAAGCAGATCCTCGACGCCGGCGAGCGCGTGCCCGTCCTGGGCGACGCCGGCATCGCCCGCGTCGTCAACGGGCCCATCCCATACGCCCCCGACGGCTATCCGTACCTCGGGCCCGAGCGTGGGTTGCGAAACTTCTTCCACTGCAACACGTTCAGCTTCGGCATCGCGCAGGGCGGCGGCGCCGGCAAGGCCGTCGCCGAGTGGATCCTCGACGGCCGCCCCGAGTTCGACCTGTGGTCCATCGACCGCCGTCGGTACAGGGCGTACGCGACCACGAAGTACACGATCGACAAGGCGGTCGAGGTGTACCAGAACGAGTACGCGATGTCGTTCCCGTTCGAGGAGCGCCCGGCCGGACGGCCGTCGTACACGTCACCGTTGCACGACAAACTCCGCGCCAAGGGCGCGTCGTTCGGAGCTCGCGGCGGTTGGGAGCGCCCGACGTACTTCGATCCCGACGGCGCGGTCACCGATCATTCGCTGTCGTTCTTCCGTCGCAACGGCTGGCGACCCCTTGTGGCACGGGAAGTTCACGCGGCCCGCAACGGTGTGGCCGTGCTCGACCTCCCGGGCTTCACCAAGATCGAGATCGAAGGGCCGGGTGCCGAGGCCTACCTCGATCGGTTGCTGTGCTCGAAGCTCCCGAAGATCGCCCGCGTCAGGCTGGTCTACGCGTTGCTGCCCGACGGCAAGCTGCTGAGCGAGTTCACCCTGACGCGCCTTTCGGACGACCACTTCTACGCGGTCGGAGCGGCGACCGCGGAGTGGCACGACCTCGACGTGCTTGAGCATGCCCTTCCCGCCGACGGTTCGGTGCGCCTGACCAACGTGACCGCCGACTACGGGTCGCTGGTCGTGGTGGGTCCGCGGTCGCGCCAGGTGCTCGCCCAGGTGACCGGTACGCCACTCGACAATGCGTCGTTCCCGTGGCTGTCGATGCGCGTGATCGACACAGCGGTCGGACCGGTGCGGGCATTGCGCGTCAACTACGTGGGCGAACTCGGCTGGGAACTCCATGCATCGACGGACCAGATGGTGGCACTGTACGAGGCGATCTGGGCGGCGGGTGAGGTGCACGGCATTCGCGACCTGGGTATCTACGCCGTCGACAGCCTGCGTCTCGACAAGTGCTACCGCAGTTGGAAGGCCGATATCGAGATCGGGTTCTCACCGTTCGATGCATCCCTCGATCGGTTTGTCGACTTGTCAAAGCCCGACTTCGTCGGTCGTGAGGCGTTGATCGCCGAACACGCAACCGGGCCGGCCTATCGCTTCGTGCCGATGACCCTCGACGAAGCTGACGATGCCGACGCTCCGTTCTGCTCGTCGGTGTTCAGCGGCAGCCAGCGCATGGGAATCGTCACCTCGGGGGGGTGGAGCTTCACGCTCGCCAAGAGCGTCGCCCTGGCGTACCTGCGCCCCGGGTACGAGGCGCCGGGCACGTCGTTGGAGATCGAGATCTTCGGCCGGCGCCGTCGGGCGACCGTGGGCCTTGAACCGCTCTTCGACCAAGGCAACTTGCGTCCCCGTGCAGCTGACTGATCATGCGGTATCTTCGATCCTCACAATGATCACCGGCGCTTCACGACAATTGGACACTTCCATGACTGACACCGAGGCGCTACCCAGCGACCTCGGATGGCACACCTCGGTCCCACCCAACGGCTTCGCCAACCGGTCGATGGCCCCCAACACGACCAATAGCAACCCATTGGGCCTTGATACTCCCGAGGCCGACATCGAGACCACTCCGGAGCACTACAACCTCGTGGCCGGTGACCCGGCGTGTGCAGGCTGGACTCGATCATATGACGACCCGAATGTCGTTCGGTTGCGCGAGAAATTCAGGAAGCACAATGGCATCAAAGGACTCGAGATCCTTGCACCCGGCGATGTGGAGCGAGCCGCTGAGCTCTTCCATCGGGATGGTTTCGTGGTCGTTCGTGATGCCCTCGGTGCACGGCAACTGGCGCGAATGCGCCGGGCGGCCGATCGGGCGATCGGCGAGATGCTGGCCGTCGACCCGACATGCGCAGCGGGAGGCGGAGCCGGTGGCTTGCCCCACCGCTACTCGTTCGGGAGCAGCTCGGCGTCTCGACACATGCTCCACGTCGACGAATGGGTCGAGTTGATCGACATGCCCACCACAACGCCGATCCTCACTGCCATCTTCGGCTCCGCCAACTACATCGTCTTTGGTGGAGGCGGTGACGCCGCCATGCCTGGTGCGATCGAGTATCAGGGCCTTCACTCGGACAACGTTTGGTCGGAACTCCACGATCCGTCCGGTCGGATCACCACCAGAGAGCTGCCGGTCCCCGCTGTCACCATCAACTTCCCGATGTGCGATCTCACCGCCGAGAATGGCCCGATCAGGCAAATCCCGGGCACCCAGAACTCGCGCCGCCCGATTCCGAACCTCGCTGACGAACCGGAGTGGATGAAGCTCAGCACGGTGTGCCCCGTGCCCGCCGGCTCGGCGATCTTCCGCGACCTGCGGGCCTGGCACGGCGGCACACCGAACCTGTCCCGGGAAGTTCGAGCCATACCCAACATCGAGTACTTCGCACCGTGGTTCCGCAGCGAAGCGGTCATCCGCTCGATGCCGTACCAGCAGTGGAAGACCCTGTCGCCTCATGGCCAGCGAATCTCGCGATACGTCATGTGCGGGAAGGACGAACCCGTGATCGGAGCCGGGTACATACACCCGAAGGCCAAGATGCGCGAGGCTTTCAAGGCAGAGCAGTTCCGCGAACTCGGCACCGAGGCCGCCGCCGAATATCTCCGACGGTTGTAGAGGGGTGCGTGGCGTGCTGACTCAACCGACAATCGAGGTCGCCGATGCGTTGGAGCGCCTGAACGCCGACGGCTATGTGGTGATCGAGAATCTGTTGCCCTCGGCCACCGTGGTCGATCTGCGCGACCGGGTCGAGCGGATACTGGCGCACGAGCGTGACAATCCGGTCGACACCGGTGAGTGTTCGATCTCGCATGATCAGGTTGACGAGATCGACTTCGAGTACTGGCACAGCACCGACGACGAGATCGCGCGCATGAGGCGCCGCATCCGCCGACGTCAGGCAGAGGAATTCGACACGCCCTGGCCCGTACGCGCCGACGAGGTGTGCATCAGTTTCATCCACATCCCGACCCTGTTCGACGGTGGTCGATCGCAACGCATCTTCAACCTCATCAACAAAGACGTCGCCTTCGCGCCGTTGGTCGAGCACCCGTTACTGCTGTCGATCATGGACCACGAGCTTGGCCGCGACGCCGTCGTGCTCGACATGAGTGTGAACCACGTCGGCCCTCACACCGACAGCGCCGGCTGGCATGTCGACTCTCCCCTCACCCAGATTCCCGAGCCGCTCCCCAACTTCACCTTGAGCATCCAGTCGGCGTGGATGCTCGACGAGTTCACCGTCGACAACGGGGCCACCCACGTCGTGCGCGGCAGTCACCTCACCCAACGCAAACCGCCGTCGGGGCGCGATCGCCTGGAGAGCGAGGTCGTCTTGCAAGCGCCGGCCGGGTCGGTCGCCGTTTGGCTCTCGCAGACCTGGCACCGTCATGGTGCAAACGTCACCGATGGCGCGAGGAACGGCGTGATCGTCCAATATGGGCGCTCGTGGGTGAAGCCATTCGTCGATCTGCGATCACCGATGACCGCCGAGCAGGCCGCTGCCTTCTCTCCGCGCCTTCGCTACATGCTGGGCTGCAATGCCAGCGCTCCGGTTCGTGGCTGAACGCCCGACCGGATATTGCTAGATGAGGCGTACCTTCTGTGCTTCTTCGCCCTTCTTGCCCGGCGCAACCTCGAACTCGACTGCATCGCCCTCATTCAGCGACTTGTAGCCGCTACCTTCGATATTGGAGAAATGGACGAACACGTCAGTGCCGCCTTCTCGAGAGATGAAGCCGAAACCCTTATCGGCATTGAAGAACTTTACGGTGCCTGTGGCCATTACGTTTCCTAACAACAAGATGAATCGCCGTCGGCGACTCACCGATCACCCTATCCCCCCGCAGCCCGCTTCGGCGGGGTGACGAACATCCGGTCGAATCGCGTACGATCGGCGCGTGGCAACCGCAACTCCTTCGTCGACACCCAACCCCGACGCGACGAAGTTCGTGCTGGATACCCGGCTCGACGCAATGTTCAACGCAGCAAACGCCGAGCAAGCGGCGACTATCCCGTTCGCCGCAGCCGTATTCGCGGCCGGCGGCGTGGCGTCAGTGTTCGGTGTCAATGACTTCGTCACCGTCACCCGGCAGCCCGGCGCCGATTGGGAGCCGATCATCGCCGCGGTGCAGGCGGCGGCAGGCGCGCACCTATAACGACACCTTCTACCTCGGCCACAGTATGGCCGAGGTGCTCCTGTAACGAAGGTACTGCCATGGATGGCCGCGACCATCTCGTTGACACGGACATACCTGAACTCTCGATCGACGAGAAGGAAGCCTGAGAGCGCGGTCGTCTGCAGCGTGTCGAGCAGGGCACGAGTCTGAGCGGCGTCGAGGTCGGAGTGCCGAAGACGCCAGCGGGGCTGCTCGTCGTCGATGTCCGCCATGCTAGCGACACCCAATGGACCGCGCATCGCCACGAACTGTGATTATCCGCAACGTCTCGTGACGCAGGATGGGTAGGGTGGGTCGATCAGCAATCGCTCAATCCGACCCGTCAACGGGCCGATACCTGGGTGTGCCCCTCATCGGAGGCCGCATGCTGTGCTGCGATCTTGGAGAGGCTCATGAGCGGAATCACCTACGACGAGACGATGGGCAGCAGCGATGCGTTGCTCTGGCACATCGAGCACGACCCCCTGCTGCGCTCGACTTTGATGAGCGTGTGGTTCCTGGAATGCCCGCCGTCACCCGAGCGCATGGGCACGACCGTCACGCGGATGGTGGCTCAACTGCCTCGGCTGCGCCAACGAGTGATCGACGGCCGGCCCCGACCCAAGTGGGTGCAGGCCGATCCGTTCGATGTCGCCGACCACTACCGCTACCACGATCTCGGCGGCAGCGCTGACCGCAACGATGTTCTCGCCCGCGCTCAGGAATGGGTCCGCGAACCTTTCGATCGATCTCGTCCGCTCTGGCAGCTCGGCGT
>JANNHY010000337.1:0-3913 GCA_031404635.1 Ilumatobacteraceae bacterium | reverse complement strand
GAAGGCGCTTCATCGAGTCCGAACCAGACACGGCCTGGTTCCAGAGTTCTTGGTTCAGTACTTGCGATTTCTGGTCGACTCCAAGCAAGTTGACGCGCACCTGTCAGGCGTGGCAATAGGCCACCTACCCCAGGAGGATCTGCGGTCGTTGGAAGTCCCGGTTCCATCGGTCGCCGAGCAACAGCGATTTCTCGAGGACGTCTCCCTGCAGGAGTCGCTCACGTCCGCGTTTCTTCGTGCGACGACTTCCGCGTTGGCCCGGTCCCGCGAACTCCGCCATTCGATCCTCGCCGCGGCGTTCTCGGGGCGACTTGTTCCGCAGGATCCATCCGACGAACCCGCGGCGGAACTGCTCGCTCGCATCGCGACTGATCGTGCCGCGACTCCGACTCGCAAGAGGAAGATCTCATCGTGACCAACTCCAAAGCGCTCGTCGACAAGCTGTGGAACTACTGCAACGTGTTGCGCGACGACGGGTTGTCGTATGGCGACTACGTCGAGCAGCTCACCTACCTCCTGTTCCTCAAGATGGCCGAGGAGCAGCGACAGCTCGGGCTGCCTCGCATCGTGCCGGAAGGTCTCGATTGGCCGTCGTTGCTGAAGCTGTCGGGCGAGGCTCTGGAGGCGCAGTACATCCACATCCTCAACAGCCTCGGGCACAACGGCGACATGCTCGGCGTGATCTTCCGCAAGGCGCAGAACCGCATTCAGGACCCGGCCAAGCTGCAACGCCTCGTGCACGACCTGATCGACGGCGAGACCTGGATGGCTCTCGGCGCCGACGTGAAGGGCGACGCCTACGAAGGACTGCTCGAACGCAACGCGGCCGACACCAAGTCGGGCGCAGGTCAATACTTCACGCCCCGGGCGCTGATCTCGGCGATGGTCGATGTGATGCAGCCGACGCCCGATATGCGCATCTGCGACCCGGCGTGTGGCACCGGCGGGTTCTTCCTCGCCGCCTACGACTACATCGTCAACCACAACCCGCACCTCGACCGGGCGCAGAAGCAGCACCTGCGATCGGGCGCCTTCACCGGTTGGGAGATCGTCGACAACACCGCCCGGCTCTGCGCGATGAACATGCTGCTGCACGGAATCGAGAGCCCCGAGAGCGACAGCCCGGTCCATGTCGACGACGCGCTTCGTGACGACCCCGGCCAGAGGTTCGACTTGGTGCTGACCAACCCGCCATTCGGGAAGAAGTCGTCGGTCACGATCGTCAACGCCGAAGGCAAGGCCGATCGCCAGAGCCTCACCGTGGTGCGTGACGACTTCTGGGCATCGACGTCGAACAAGCAGCTCAACTTCCTCCAACACGTGCACACACTGTTGAAGGTCGGCGGGCAATGCGCCATCGTCGTTCCCGACAACGTGCTGTTCGAAGGCGGCGCCGGCGAGACCGTGCGCCGCAAGCTGCTTCATGAGTGCAACGTGCACACCCTGCTGCGGTTGCCGACCGGCATCTTCTACGCCCAGGGCGTGAAGGCCAACGTTCTGTTCTTCGAACGCAAGCCCGGCTCGGCCACGCCGTGGACCAAGGATCTCTGGATCTACGACCTGCGCACCAACCAGCACTTCACCCTCAAGCAAAACACGCTGACGCGCGCAGCTCTCGACGACTTCGTTGCCAGCTACCGAGTGGGCGACATTGCCCGGCGGCAGGCGACCGAACGCTTCAAGCGGTTCAGCTACGACGAGTTGACCGCCAGAGACAAGGCCAGCCTCGACATCTTCTGGTTGCGAGACGAGAGCCTCGAAGACACCGACAACCTCCCCGCCCCCGAAGCCATCGCCGCCGAAATCGTCGAAGACTTGAGAGCGGCGCTGGAGGAGTTCGAAGCCCTGGCCGAATCTCTCGCGGCTCGGGGCATATCGGTAGAACACGTCGAGACCTGACCCTGCTCCAGTGACGTCGACGGTTCTATTCTTCCTTACTTCTGGGCTCAGCGGATGGGGCTTACGCCCGAAGTAGCGTGCCGAAGTCATTCGACGAACTGTGTGGCACCGGCGGGATACGGTCGCAAGATGTCCACCACGATGCTCGACCAGGGCCTCTACGACGCCGCCGAGGTCGCGTGGTTGCTCGGGCACGACGTCGAGTGGGTGGTGCGGTGGACTACGCCATCGCCCAACGGGCCAGCGATCGTCGAGCCGACGTTCGAGCGGATGTTCTCGTTTGCTGATCTGGTGAGTTTCAGGGTTGCGTTGATGGTGCGGGAGAAAGGTGTCTCCGACAAGGCGTTGCGGACCGGGGTAGCGACGCTTCGGAAGCGGACGCGTCACGCCCGGCCGCTGGCGGTAAGGAATGTCATCGAGCAGCTCGCGACCAGTGGCGCCAGTTTCTCACCGAGCTGCCCGGCGGTGAGTACCTCGATATCGGTCATGGTGGGCAGGGGGTATTCAAGAACGTCGTTCAGCTCTACCTGGCCAGGATCGCGTTCGACACTGCTGGCGATCCGGCGTGTTGGGTTCCAATCGACGGCGTGCGGCTGGACCCCAAGGTGCAGGCCGGAGCGCCCTGTGTCGAGGGAACGCGAATTCCGACGTCGACGGTTGTCGAATTGCTTCAAGGCTCCGGGCCCGAAGACGTCGCGCTCGATCTCGATATCTCCGTCGAAGCTGTCCTAGTTGCCGAGAAGTTCGAGGAGATGCTCGCCGAGCGCGCGGGCCTTCTGGCGTGACGACGACTCGTCGTCAGGCGACACGACCGAGAATCCGGCTGCTCTGGGACGAGGATCTCAGCGTGCTGGTACCCCAGGCTCTTCGAGTGCTCGACTTTCGAGTCACCCACGTCGGTTCCGCTGACGTTGGTGTGCCGCCGAAGGGCAGCACGGACCGTACGGTTGCCGAGTATTCGCTGTCGACGAACCAGGTGATCGTCACCAAGAACCACGACATGATGACGCTGTGCGCGGAGGTGAGGCAAAGGTTCGTCTGGCTTGAGTCGGAACCGTTCGGCAGCCAACGCAGATGCGTATCGGCGATGCATGTGATGCGTATCGGCGAGATACGCCGACCGGCGAATGGCGCGGCCCGGTACGCTCGGCCGGTCATCCACGAGGGGAGTGTTGTATGAGCTTGCTCGATCTTGATCCCGACCATTTGCTGTCCACAACCAGGGCGGTGCGCAAGCGGCTCGACTTCACCAGGCCCGTGCCCGACGATCTGGTGCGCGAGTGCGTGGCCATAGCGCTGCAAGCACCGTCGGGTTCCAACCAGATCACTATGCGATTCGTGGTGGTCCGCGATCCCGCCTCGATCGCCGCCATCGCCGGGGTCTACCAGCAGTGCTGGCAGATCTACACGACGTTGCCCGGGTTCGCCGGGGCGATCAAGCGTGACAGCCAAACGCTGCAGGCCCAGCAGGACCGTGTTGTCGACTCGGCCACCTACCTCGCCGAGCACATGGCCGAATGTCCGGCCCTGGTGATCGGCTGCGCCGCCGGTCGGCGGCTCGAGGGCGGCGTGCCGGCGGCGCAATCGGCATCGGCGCTTGGCAACATCTTGCCGGCGATGTGGAGCTTCATGCTCGCCGCCCGGGCCCGCGGCCTTGGTACGGCGTGGACCACCATCCATCTGATGATGGAGCAGGCCGTCGCCGACATCGTCGACATCCCCTTCGACACGATGCAGCAGGTTTGCCTTACCCCGTTGGCCTTCACCAAAGGCACCGACTTCAAGGCAGCCGAACGACCCGATCCCGACACGGTCATCGACTGGCGCTGACGGCCGACAGCGCCTTTACGTTCCCCAGAACGGGTCGATTGGTTATACGCAGAGTCCGTCGGGTGTGACACCGCGCCGGCACAGTGTGCGGCGGGTGGCGCCGCCCGTCAGCGAGCCGTCGGGCAGCGGGCCGAAGACCGTCACCGCGTACCACGAGCCGGCAACCGAGTCGTCGCAGAACTGG
>JANNHY010000336.1:0-3941 GCA_031404635.1 Ilumatobacteraceae bacterium | reverse complement strand
CGTTCCGGGCAATCCGCCCGGACTCGACCATCGTTAACGCCCGCTCACCAAACCTCGGGATTGACGGCCCCGGCAGGTATTTCCCCGCTAAGGACCTCGACCAGCGACCGGGTCGCCTGCCGGGTCATCGCCGCGATCGACGAGTGGCTCAGACCACCCACGTGCGGCGTGACGATCACGTTGCGCAGCTCCAGCAGCTCGGAGTCGAAGGGAGGCTCGTCGGCGAACACGTCGAGCGCCGCGCCGGCGAGACGATGGCCACGCAGCGCTTCGGCGAGCGCCACCTCGTCGACGATGTGACCTCGCGCCGCGTTGACCAGAACGGCCGTCGGGCGCATCATGGCCAGCTCCCGCGGGCCGATCAACCCGCGTGTCTCGGGCAGAAGCGGCACATGGATCGAAACGACGTCGGATCCGGCCAGCAACTCGTCGAGGCCGACGAGCTTGGTGCCTTCGTCCGGGCGCGCCAGCGCCGGATCGCAGACCAAAATGGTGCTGCCAAAGCCTCGCAGCCGGCGCACCACTGCCCGCCCGACCCGCCCCGACCCGACCAATCCGACCGTCGAGGTGCACAGATCGCCGGGTGTCAGCGCGCCGCCGCGATCCCAGCGATGCTTGCGAAGCGATCTGTCGTGCTCGGGTAGGCGGCGCACCAGGGCGAGCATCAGGGCCAGGGTGTGGTCGGCCACCGTTTGATCGTTGGCCCCCGGCGTCGTGGTCACCATCACGCCGGCCGCGGTGGCAGCGGCGAGGTCGATGGTGTCGACACCCACACCGACGCGGGCGATCACCTTCAGGTTGGGGCTGGCAGCAAGTACCTCGTGGTCGAAGGGGTCGGTGCTGACGATGGCGCCGACGGCGTCGCCGAGCAACGCCCGCAGCTCGGCGGGCGAACGCCGCCCGGTCTTGGGCGCCAACCGGATCGACAGCCCAGCGTCACGCAGCACTCGGCCGGTGTGCTCGCCGTCGGCGTCGTACCCGGGAAAGGTCACCAACACATCGCCGATCGAGCTCGCGGTGGTCATCGCGTGAGAATGTAATCTGCGTCCGCGGCGATACGAGAGGGGGCCGAACGTGGGTTTGCGGGTTGCCAACGGGCCGGTGTCGTGGGGGGTCGACCTGCCCAACAAGCCCGGCGCCCCACTATGGGAAGATGTGTTCACCGAAATCGGCGAGGCCGGGTACCGCTGGTGCGAGCTCGGCCCGGTCGGATATCTTCCCGACGATGACGGCCGGGTGCGGGCCGAACTCGACGCCCGCGGGCTCGGTGTCGCCGGATCGTACATTTTCGAGCCGATGCACGATCGAGACCGTCACGGCGAGATCGCCGACATTACCCACCTGACCTGTGGCCGGATCGCGGCTCTGGGTGGCGGCTACCTCGTCGTCATCGACATGGTCAGCGAGCAACGCGGCGCAACGGCAGGACGCAGCGGCGCCGCTCCCCGCTTGGACGGCCAGGCATACCAGGGGTTGCTGAGCGGGCTGCGACTGGTGGCAGGAATCGCCATCGAGCACGGTCTCACGCCGGTGCTGCACCCTCACGTCGGCAGCTATATCGAGTTCGAAGACGAGATCGAGCGGGTCCTCACCGACACCGCCGACGACGGCCTGCAGCTGTGCATCGACACCGGACACTTTGCCTACGCAGGCGTCGAGCCCGTCCGGTTTCTCGCCGAGCACCGCGGCCGCACCCGCTACATGCATTTCAAGGACATCGACCCGGTCGTGCACCAGAAGGTCGTCGGCGACGCCATTGCATTCTTCGATGCCGTTTCCTTGGGGGTGTTCTGCCCGGTCGGTCAGGGAATCGTCGACTTCTCCGCCCTGGCCGCGGAGTTGGCGGACGGTTTCGACGGGCCGGGTACGATCGAACAGGACCGCGACTTCCGTTCACCGACCACCCCGCTGGAAGACGCCAAGGCCAGCCTCGACTACCTGCGCGGACTTGGTCTGGCCGACTGACGCTAGACGGCATGGCGGGTGACGGCCACGCTCGACCCGGTGGCCGCAGCCTCGATGACCGCGTCGGTGACCTCGGCGACACGCAGGCCGTCGACGAACGTCGGGCCCGACACCACTGTGCCGGCGGCGAGGTTGCGCAGCGTGTTGCGAGCCGCGATCGTGAAGGCATCGGTGTAGCCAAGACCCTGCCCAGCGACGGTGTGGATGCCGTCGGCGCCCGGGTGTGCCGGACCGACCAGGATCGTTCGAAAGCCTTGCCGGTCGGCGGGGTCACCGGCGTCGTAGAACTGCAGCTCGTTCGAGCGCTCCCAGCCGAAGGTGACCGATCCGCGGGAGCCGATCAGCTCGAAACCCAGGTCGCACTTGTGCCCGGTAGCCGCCCACGAGGCGAGGATGGTTCCGCTCGCTCCACTTTCGAATTCGGCGAGGATCTCCGTCTGGTCGTCGACGGTGACATCGACCAGCGCGCCCTCGGGGCCGCGTCGCCGATCGATGAAGGTCTGCATCCGGGCGGCGACGTGTGTAATCGGGCCCACCAGGTACTGGAGCAGGTCGATGCAGTGCGAACCGACATCGCCGAGCGCACCGGAGCCGGCCCGAGCCCGGTCGAACCGCCAGCTCATCGGCCCGCCCGGGTTGCTGTGGTAGTCGAGCAGGAACCGGGCGCGGGCGGTTCGCACCTTTCCGATGGCACCGTCGTCGATGAGCCGGCGGGCCATGGCCACCGCCGGCCACTGGCGGTACACGAACCCGACCTGGGTCACGCGGTCGGTAGTGAGCGCGGCCTGGCAGAGCCGGTGGGCGTCGTTGCCGTCGAGGGCCAAGGGCTTCTCACACAGCACGTGCTTGCCCCGCTGCAAGGCGTCGAGGGCGATGGCCAGGTGGGTGTCGTTGGGCGTACAGATGTCGATCACGTCGACGTCTTCGGCTGCGTTGACCTCTTGCCAACTGGCCACGGATCGTGACCAGCCCCACTCGCGGACCGCCCGTTCGGCCAGGGCTGGGTCGAAGTCGGTGGCAACCACACAGTCGACACCGGGAATCTCCGCCCCGAACAGCATGGCCGCGTTGCGGTAGGCGACGCTGTGGATCTTGCCCATGAACCCCGCACCGACCAAGCCGACACGCACCGCGTCCATCACGCCCTCCTCGTTGTGGCCGGCGCATTCTAGGCATCGGGCACTGCGTGCGAAGATCCTCCTCATGGAACTCAACGAACTACTGGCCGAACTGTTCGAACGGATCGACGAGCACGTACACGAGGCGGTCGACGGCCTCGACACCGATGCTTTGATCAGCCCACCGGCGGCCGGCGCCAACCCCATCGGTTGGCTGGTCTGGCACCTCACCCGCGTGCAGGACGATCACATCGCCGAGATTCTCGGGCAGGAGCAGGTGTGGATGTCGGGCGACTGGGCGCGACGGTTCGGTGTTGCCGCCGAGCCCGGTAACACCGGCTACGGCCATTCGGAAGGCGACGTGATAACCATCCGGCCGGAGAACGCCGAAGCCCTGATCGAGTATTACGAGGCAGTCGCGGCTCAAACGCATGGATTCCTCGAGCGGACCACGCCACAAGACCTCGAGCGCATCGTCGACCACAACTGGGATCCGCCGGTGACCCTCGGCGTGCGCCTCGTCAGCATCGCCGACGACAACATTCAACACGCCGGCCAGGCCTGCTACGTGCGAGGAATCCTCGAACGCCGCTGAACACTCGAAAGTCAGCCGATCGGTAGGGTGCACGGCGATGAGCCGCCCGCACGTCGTCATCATCGGTTCGGGATTCGGCGGCATCCGCGCCGCCAAGGGCCTGGCGCGAGCCGACGCCGACGTCACGATCATCGACGTCAACAACTTTCACACATTCCAACCGCTGCTGTATCATGTGGCCACCGCCGGCCGCCGGATAATTCGTCTGGCTTGTGATCCATGCGCGCCGCCAGACCGACACTTTCGAGCAATTCGCGTCCGCG
>JANNHY010000335.1:0-5009 GCA_031404635.1 Ilumatobacteraceae bacterium | reverse complement strand
GCCAGTGGCAACGGCGGGGTGTGGTTCTCGCCCGACGGCGGCGCCAATTGGACCTCGCTCGGCGGCTTCGCGGCCACCAATGCCGGTGAGATCAACCGACCGGCACAACGCCACGCGACGGGAGCGATCTTCGTCGACTTCAAAGCCAGCGCCGCCCTCGACGAGGTGTACGTCGGCACCGGCGAGCCGAGCCACAAGCCCGAGGGGCAACCGGGGGGCTCGCTCGGCGGCATCGGCGTACTGGTCGCCACCGGGCCGGCGAACGCCGGACCGAACGACAACCCGTGGGTGCGCGAGGCCAAAGAACTGCTCGGCTTCGGCTGCAGCCGGTTTGCGATGCAGCCCGGCGGCAGCACCATCGTCGTCGCCACCACGGCCGGCCTGTTCCAGCGTCCGGCCGTCGGTGGGGTCGACGCGGTGTGGACCAAGGTGGCCGGTTCGCCATTCAGCGCGCTCAGCAACGACTGCACCGACGTGCTGTGGACGCCAAGCAACGGCACCACGCCCGAGCGGCTGTGGGTGTGGGTCAAAGACGGCGCCCAGTCGGGTCTGTGGGTCCGCGACGCTGGGGCCACCGACTTCACCCCGATTCCTACGACTACCTCCGACCTGCGCGGTGTGCTGGCGGCATCGACTCCACCTACGCAGGTCTTCGTGTTCAACGACCGTGACGCCGGTGTGTTGCCCCGGTTGTACCGGGTGTCGTCACCGGCCGACATTCCGGTGTCGACCGAGGTCACCGCCGGCGTACCCGACATGGTTGGCAACCAGGGCTTCTACGACATGAGCATCGCCGTCCACCCCACGCACCCCAACCGGGTCGTGCTCACCGGCAACACCTTCGACCACCTCAACATTCACGCCCAGGCGATCGGCAGCTACGGGTCGATCATCGTCGGCGACGTCGCCGACAACGCCGGCACGCTGACGTTCGGCCATCCCACGGCGCCGACAACGATCGGCGTAGGGGTCCATTCCGACGTGCACTACGTCCGCTACTCCAACAACGGGGCTCGGCTGTGGGCCACCTGCGACGGTGGGGTTTACCGCTCCGATAAGCCCGACCAGCCGGCCGGCTTCGTGCCCCGCAACAACGGTCTCGCCGTGGCCGAGTCGAACTACCTCGTCTGCCATCCGGTCAGCGAGGGCTACATCGTCACCGGGCTCCAGGACAACGGCGTGATCGAGCGGCGGTCCAATGGTGTCTGGCCCGAGACCGACGTCGGCGGCGACGGCGGAGGCGTGGCCTTCGACCCGCTCACGCCCGACCGCTTCTTTCGCCAGCATTCGACCAACCAGTGGTCCACCTCGGACGGAACGCTGCAATGGAATCACTTCCCCAACGCCGGGGAGCCGGTCGGCGCGTTCTACTCCACGCCGGCGGCCATCGCCCACCGCCGCGGCGTCGTCGCCCCAGCCGCTCCCAACGTCAGCCAACTGATTTTCGGAACGAGGCGCGTCTGGTACAGCGAGGACTTCGGCGCCACCTGGACCACGCTGCCTTCCGGCGGTCCGGACCCATTGCTGACCGCGAACACCACCCGCGACGACTTCGGCGAGAAGATCACCGTGTGCCGCTGGCAGCACCCCGACGTCGCCTGGATCCTGGGCGAGCACAAGCTGCAGCGCTACGCCCGCACCGCCGGCTCCGACAGCGGCGGCGGCCCGGGCACGTGGGCGCCGCCCGCCAACGTGATCCGCAAGAACGTCAAGAAGAACAAGAAGGACAACACCTCGGCCGAGGGTCCGATCCGCGAGTCGGCGATCTGGACCGACATCGCGGTAAACCTCGACCCCGATGCCAATGGCGACGGCTACGGTGAGCAGTTCGGCACCCTCGGGGCGCTGTACATGGGCACCGTCGGCAACGCCGACAACGCCGGCGTCGACACGCTGTGGTGGTTCAACGGCACCGACACCTGGTTCCCCACCGGTCTGCGTGCCGCCGTGCCCGCGCCGGTGACCGCCATCGTCTGCGACCCGGCGCACCCCGAGGAGGTGTACGTCGGCACCACCGTCGGCACGTGGCGCGGCATCCGCACCCTCAACGGCAACAACCCACCGACATGGGTGTTCGAGGCGCGCAACATCGGGCTGCCCGAGGCAGCCGTCGAGGATCTGCAGATCTTCTCACAGGGCGGGTTGCGGTTGCTGCGCGCCGCCATTGCCGCTCGCGGCGTGTGGGAACTGCGTCTCGACGTCACCGACGTCACCGACCTGACCTACGTGCGCGCCCACGGCGACGACCTGCGCTATCGACCGCGATCGATCGAGGTGAAGCGTGACACGACCACCGTTCGGTCGTGGCACGCCAGCCCCGATGTTCGACCGCGGCGAGCCCCCCGTGACCTGCCCGCTCCAGGCAACCTGCCGTGGACGAAGGGCATGGCCGGCATCGTGCCCGAAGCGTTGCGCCAGTTCCAGATGGCGCTGCGGTCCAAGACCGGCGATCTACGGGTGCGCCCCGACGGCAAGTGGGACGACTACTTCAACGAGGTCCTGCGCGATCTCGGCGCCCCGGTGTCGGGTGCGCCCAACCATGTGGTCAGCATCACCGACACGTTCTGGAACAGCACCTTGCAGGCGCCCCACACGGCTGCCGAGGCATGGACCACCGCGGTGCCCACCGAGGCCGACCTGTTCGACTTCACCGCGCCGCTCGACGAGGGCGAGATCGCCGCTGTCTCGTGCGCGCTACCTGCCAGATCGTCGAAAGTAGAGGTGGTCGTGCACCACCGCGGCCTCGACCCGATGGACGGCGCCAACGTTCGTGTCACGTTGCTCAAGTGGTTGGACCCGAAGGCCAAGAAAACCGCCAAGTTCGACGACTCCACGACCTGGTTCAGCGGCAACGTGCCGTGGACGACAGCGGTCAACGAGGTGCTCAACTCGCCGGGCGGCACGACGTCGCAAGCGTTCGGCGGCGGGTGGTCGTTCGTCGGCTCCAATGCCGCAGCCCGACGCAAGACGCTGACCGGTCAGACGCTGCACAACATGCGCGCGGGAATCGCAACGTTCTACCTCGACCTCAGCGGCCTCTGGGCAAACCGGGTGATCCTGCTCGTTGCCGTAATCCGCGCCGGCGCCGGCGCGGCCAACGACAGCAACCTCGCCGCCGCCGAGCTGAACGATCTGGCGCTGACCAATCCCCACGTCGCCGTCCGATCGATGAGCATCGGCACCTGACCGTTCGGCAAACCACTTCGACACCTCGACAAGGAGCTGTTCCAATGCCACGCAAGTACAAGATCTGCTCGCCACATGTGGTCCTCGCCGCCGCTGCGGACACCGCAGCCAGCGATCAGGTTGCCGTCAACGAGCGGGTCGACAACATCCGCGTCTTCCCGCTACCTGGACCGGTCGCGGTGCCGTTGGGTGAGCCACGATCAGGCGGACCGAGCCGGCGCCCCAGGTCGAGCGCGCCTCGGGCCGCGGTCGAGCGGCTCAAGCTATGGGAGAACGGACGCACGCTGCGGGCCAAGTTCCTCGACGGCATTCCCGAGGTGCAGACCAAGGTGGAGGCGATCGGCAAGGAGTGGGAGGCGCTGACCAATCTGAAGCTCAAGTTCGTCACCGCCGGTGCGGCCGAGATCAGGATCAGCTTCCTTGAACAAGGATTCTCGTGGTCGACGGTCGGCACTGACGCCCTTACCGAACCGACCACCCAGCCGACTATGAACTACGGCTGGTTGGAGCCGAATACGTCGCTGCGCGAGTACCAGCGCGTCGTGCGCCACGAGTTCGGCCACGCGCTCGGGATGATCCACGAGCATCAGAACCCGGCCGCATCCGGCGTGATCCCGTGGGACAAGCCGAAGGTCTACGCCTACTACGCCCAACAGGGTTGGGACCATGACGACGTCGACTTCAACATCTTCGACGTCTACACCGAGGACTCCACCAATCACACCGAATTCGATCCGACATCGATCATGGAGTACGCGATCCCCGATTCGCTGACGATCGGCTCATACTCCATCGGCTGGAACACGACGTTCTCGACGATGGACGTGACATTCATGGGCCGCCAGTACCCGAAAGGCTCGCCGGGGACGGTGGAACTGGCGGTTGGTGGAGCCCGGCACGTCGCCGAACTCTCGGTTGGTGCCGAGGTCGACACCTACCACTTCGAAGTCACCGCAGCGGCGACGCACATCATGACAACGCAGGGTCAGACCGACACCGTGCTCACTCTGCACGGCCCCAACGACCCAGGCGCCGTGCTCGCCTGGGACGACGACCACGGGCAGGGCCGCAACGCACGCATCGTCCGCAAGCTGCTGCCCGGTTCCTACTGGCTATCCGTTAGGCACCGAGACCCTGCCGGCACCGGCTCGTACACCATCGGGATCACCCGACGGAAGTAGCCCCGAACGCTCAATCGGCAGCGATTCGCTCACCTGACGGCGAACTGTGGTCGCTGGCTACCACGATGGTTGCCCACGACCCCACTTCCGCTGCTTTGGCCGTGATAGCGCACATATGGAGTGTCCTGGGCTTGGCGACGAAACGTCGTCGTTTCACACGACCCCGCTAGGGTCCGATTGTGGCCGTGAAGGAGCCGACATCTGAGACATCAGAATCGATCCGTCAACCGTCGTCAGCGGGCAACGCGGTTCTCGTTGGCGTGATCGCTGGCCTCGTTGTCGGAGTGCTTACATCACCGCTGCAGGGTTGGCTGGCCGATTCCGTGTCGTCGCTGGCGAACTCCGCCGGAACATGGAGCCTCGTCGTCTCTTCGAAAAGCCCGAATAGTTTTGCCTATACGACGCCGAAAGGGATTCCGGCCATGGATGACGGCGCGATCATTTCGAGCGATATCCTCATCGGAAGCGACTCAGCGGCCGCGCCGTCAATGGCCCGCGCGCTGATGGCCGAGCGGCTGGTCGAATTGCTACGCGGCGCGGGCATGGATTGCGAGCTGATCGGGACGGCCAGCGTCCCGGTGCCGGACAAAACACAGGATCTGCAGTAAAATACCCCGCGCATGACGCCTATGTTGGGGCGAG
>JANNHY010000334.1:0-12269 GCA_031404635.1 Ilumatobacteraceae bacterium | reverse complement strand
GACGGTCGAGAAAGTCGCCATCAACGCCGTGATGGCGGGCTGCAAGCCGGAACACCTGCCGTGGGTGATCGCCGCGCTCGAGGCGGTGTGCACCGACGAGTTCAACATCCACGGAGTGCTGGCCACGACGATGCCGGTAGGCCCGGTGCTGATCTGCAACGGCCCGGGCACCCGCGCCGTCGGCTTGAACAGCGGGGTCAACGTTTTCGGTCAGGGCAGCCGGGCAAACCTGGCGATCGGCCGGGCGGTGCAGTTGGTGGTGCGCAACATCGGTGGCGGTCGGCCGGGCGGGGTCGACAGGGCGACGCACGGCAACCCTGGGAAGTTGAGCTTCTGCTTCGCCGAGGACGAGGTCGGGTCGCCGTTCACATCGTTGGCCGTCAGCCGCGGGTTCGCCGCCGACGTCGACACCGTCACCGTGTTCGCCGGCGAAGGTCCGAGGTGCATCGTCGACCAGTTGGCGCGCGACCCCGCGCAACTGGCCAACACGTTCGCGGCCTGCCTGCGAACGCTTCACCACCCCAAGCTGGTGATCGGCTTCGACTGCATCCTGGCGGTCGGCCCGGAACACGCGCGAGTGTTCGCCGACGCTGGGTGGGACCGCCAAACCGTGCTTGCCGAACTGCACGATCGGCTGCAGATACCGGGCCGCGAGTTGGTGCGCGGTGCCTCGGACATGGCCGAAGGGGTGCCAGAATGGCTGGCCGACGCAACCCTCGGCAAGTTCCGTCCCGACGGCTTGCTGCTGGTGCATGCTGGTGGTGGTGCCGGGCTGTTCTCTGCAATAATCGGCGGGTGGGCCAACGGTGACCTCGGTTCCCAGCCTGTTACCAGGAAGGTAGTGCGATGAGCAGGTTGCTGCTGGATCCGACGAGCGAGCGAACGGTCCTGCAGCGGTCGCAACTGCAGCGCCCGGCCTCGTTGCAGGGCAAGACGATCGGGCTGCTCGACATCTCCAAGCCGCGCGGCGACGTGTTCTTGAACCGTGTAGAGCAGCGATTGACCGAACTCGGTGCGACGGTGCTGCGCTACACGAAGCCGACGTTCACCAAGCCGGCGCCGGTCGACCTGCGCCACGAGATCGCCACCCAATGCGAGCTGGTGATCGAGGCCCTCGCCGATTGAGGCAGTTGTACGTCGTGCAGTGTGCACGACATCGTCGATCTGGAAGCTCGAGGGGTGCCAAGCGTGTTCGTCGCCTCGGCACAATTCGTCGAGGCCGCCGAGGCCCAGTCGCAGGCGCTCGGCTTTCCCACGGTCGCCCGGGTGTTCACGCCGCACCCGATCCAAGACCGTACAGACGACGAAATGCTCGCTTACGCCGACGCGGCGATCGATGAAATCGTCACCGCGATCACCACCGGCTGACTCAGCAGTCGATCGCGGCGCGCATGGCCGCGCACACCTCGGGCCAGCGGCCGGCGCTCAGTGCGCCGCCCCGCCGTGTGAGATGGGCTTTGCGTATCGTCTTGACGTTGTCGAAGTTGGCCACGCAGTCGGTGGACATCCCATCGACAGACGAGATAGGCAGCTCCGCGGCAAGCCCTCGGACGCGTGTGGTGATCGGCGCGACCAATACGGAGTGCAGCACCGGTATGGCCCGCGGCCGCGTGAGCACGAGGTACGGCCTGGCCTTCTCAGTAGGTAGCTCGGCCCACCAAATATCACCCTGATTCACAACAGCTCCGGCCAGTCGTCGTCACCATCGAGATCCCATGACTGCCAGGGGATGTCTGCCATCTCTTCCTCGGTCTGAGGCATGCGCGTGTACGCCTCGATGTACTGCTCGTCGATCTGTCGGCGGCGCTCCTGATCGATCAGCTTGACGAGCGCATCCCTCATGGCCTCGGCGCGGCTGTCGTAGTTGAGCCGGATGATTACCCAATCGAGATCACGCAGGAGATCATCTGGTAGACGGACCGCTAGCTGTGTCGACATGCGATCAGCATACCATCACGGTAACCACCGCAGTGGAGTGTCTGGGGGTCACCTGGGTGCCTTCAAACACTCCACCGGGGTCAGGTGGGCCAGACGTCGGCGCCGTCGTAGGGCCGGCGACGGGTCGGCAAGCTGTCGCTCTTCCACACCAGCACCCGGCGACGGAAGTAGCAGACCTCCTGGCCGTGTTGGTTGAAGCCTTTGCTCTCGACAGTGACGATGCCGCGATCGGGTTTCGACTTCGACGCCTGCACATCGAGCACCCGTGTCTCGGCGTGAATCGTGTCGCCGTGGAACGTGGGGAACTTGTGCTGAAGCGTTTCGACTTCGAGATTGGCGATCGCCGCGCCGCTCACATCGGGCACGCTCATCCCGAGGACCAGCGAATACACCAGGTTGCCGACGACCACGTTGCGGCCCTGCACACTCTCCGCGGCGAACCAGTCGTTGGTGTGCAGCGGGTGATGGTTCATCGTGATCATGCAGAACAGATGGTCGTCGTACTCGGTGATCGTCTTGCCCGGCCAGTGCCTGTACACATCACCGACCACGAAATCTTCGAAGCAGCGGCCGAACGGCCGCTCGTGAGAGGTCATGGAGCCGACAGTAGCTATTGGTCGTCGTTGCCGTCACCCTCGACTGGGAACGCCGGCGAAGAGTCGCCCATCGACTTCTGACGTTGGGCAAAGCGAACCGAGAAGTCGAGCGCCCGTTCGTTGTTCGACGGGTCGGCGGCGATGTCGCGCAACCGGCGCAAACGCTCGCGCCGTTTGATGCTCCACGGCCCGACGCGCAACGTCGCGTAGAGAATGCCGCCGAGCAGGATCGGGAAAAAGAACTGGGCGAGGCGGTAGATGGCCGTACCGAGCAGTGCGGTGGCCCTCGTCAACCCGAACCAGGTCAGAGCAGTCGGCAGCACTACATCGATGATGCCGAGGCCACCGGGTGTGATGGGGATCACCGCCAGTACGTTGACAAGACCGAAGGCGACGATCAGCGCGTCGATGGCGGTGGACGCTCCGAAGGCGCGCAGGAACACCCACAGCGCCGCAGCATCGAGGATCCAGTTGGCCGCTGCCCAACCAAGCACCCGGCCGAGCAACCGACGGTCGCGGGCCAGGTCTTCGAGGCGAAGACCGATGTGGCGTACGGCGGCCGCGGTTCGATCTTCACTCAGCCGAAGATGGCGGGCCATCCAACGCAGTATCCGCTCGGCTCGTCCCTGGCCTTCCATCAACCCGAAGACGATGCCGCTGGCCACCAGCATCAGCACGATGCCGGCGATCGCGGCGGTGGTGTAATAGGGGTTGACCCCGTGGATGGGGATCGAGACCATCAACGCGATCCAGAACAACAGGTTGAGTACCACGGCAGAGCCGAGCCCGGCGGTCGCCAGTGCAAACCCGGCATCGGGCCCGTTCACACCCGACAGCGTCATCAGCCGGTAGCCCATCGCCGAGCCGGCCGCGCTGCCACCGGGCACGATGCTCGACAGCGCCTTGGTGCTCAACTGGATACGGAACAGGCGGAGGCGGGAGATGTTGTGTGCCTCTTCTCCGAGCGCTGCCCTGGTGAGCAACGTGTAGGCGAACAGTGCGGCGATCTCCAAAAGCAGCCCGAGCCCGAGCAGCGTCGGGTTGACGTCGCGCAACTCAGTGGTCGCCTTGCGCGCACCGGGGATAACTGTGACGCTGGCGAGATAGACAACCGTGATGAATGCCAGCAGCTTGACGGTGAATCGGAACGGCCTGAACCGACGCGGGCGCGGTGGGCCACCGGTGTCATCAGGCGACACACGGGGCAATTCACCCGTCGCTGGGTCATCCGATTCGATGGCCATCCACATTGCTTAGCCCAAGTCGATGGCCGGCGCAGGCGATGAGACGTGTGCGATTTCTGTATCTGGGCGAAAGACGCCGATATCTTCGATGGAAGCGAGAGGGAGAACGCGTCATGAGAACGATCATCTTGGTCAGCGCGTTGGCGCTGCTGGCGGCCTGCGGTAGCACGAAGAGCGACGAACCTGCCGGCGCGGCGACCAACCAGACTGCGGCGTCGGAGACCTCCGCGCCATCCACAGATGCCTCCGCTGACACGATCAATGTCGACGACTTCGGCGACATGCCGGCCAAGTGCATCGAGCTGTTCACGAGCTTCCTGAAACAGATCGAGCCGCAGGCCTCCGAGATCGAGTGGGAGGAGGCGACGCTGGCCGAGTTCGAAGCATTTGGCGAGCAGTTCCAGGCCGACTCAGATGCCTTCGACACCGAATCGGCCGCCGCAGGGTGCGACAAGTACAACCTCGATCCTTCCGATAAGCAGGTCTTCGCCCAGATCGTCGAGGTCGCAGCCGCCGAAGCACCGGGAACGGTTGGATTCCTGACGTTCATCGGCGCCTTGAACGACGCATCGACGAGCGCCGTCGGCAGCCTTCCAACCGATTGTGCGAAAACGATCGCGGCGATCGAGCCGTTCCTGGCCATCGGCGCCACGATGCAGGATCTGACGATGATCCAGGTGACCGAGCTTGGCGGGTTGGTCAATGCGGTGAGGTCGAACTGCACCGCCGAAGAATCGGCTGCATTCTTCGCCCGCGCAGACGTCACGGCGTACATCTCCGGCTGATCGACCCAACGTCGGCAAGACTGTGGTGATGGATGTCGCCACAGCACTTGGCACCTATCTCGAGATCGTCGACTCGGTTGCACCCGGGTTGGTCGAGGGGCTCTACGTCGTCGGCTCGTATGCACTCGATGATTGGCGGCCGGGGCGCAGCGATATCGACATCGTTGCTGTCATGGCCGAGCCGGCCAGCGACGACGACTTCGGTGCGCTGCGCATCGCCCACGCGCAGCTCAACGAACGCCAACCGTACCCGCACATCGACGGCCCGTACCTGGCCTGGGGAGACCTGATCGCCGCGCCGGCCACCGGCCTGCATCGGCCATGGACGCTCGAGGGCGAACTACACCACGACGGCGAGTGTTTCGAGATCAACCCGGTCACCTGGTACACGCTGGCCACCTACGGCATCACCGTGCGCGGCCCGGCCGTCGACAGGTTGAACATTTGGCGCGAGACCGAGGATCGAGTGCGATTCGTGATCGACAACCTGTCGACCTATTGGTACCAGCTGTCGAGATCAGTCGTGGCGACATTCGAAGACCCGAGTGCATCGTACGACCTGGCGTCGTTCGAATGGTGCGCGCTCGGTGCCCTGCGACTGCATTACACAGCGTTCACCGGCGACGTCACCTCGAAACGTGGCGCAGGAGAGTATGGGATCGTCGTCACCCCCAACTACATGCACGACACCTTGCGTGCCGCCCTCGCTGCACGAGCAAGCGGCGCCATAGCTGAACGAGACGGCGTTGTCACCACGGCGATGATGCTCGGCGCAGCCGACGTGATCAGCTGGACGGTGAACGAGGTACGCCAGGCTGCGGCGTGACGTCGCGGTCGAGCCACTTGTGGCCGACATCTGGCACCGGCCCGGTGGCCAGGGCGATCGCCTCGTCGACGGTGTGCGCTCGTTGCGCCAACATGCGATGCGAGTCGCGCACGAAACCGGCTTCGACGGCACGGAACATCCAGTCGAACAGCGGCCCCCAGTAGCCGTCGACGTCGAACAGCACAACGGGTTTGGCGATCAAGCCCAACTGGTTCCATGTCAACGCCTCGGCGAATTCGTCGACCGTGCCGAACCCTCCCGGCAAGACCACAAAGCCATCAGCCAATTCAGTCAACCGCGCTTTGCGAGCGTGCATCGTCGTGACCACTTCGAGGCGGGTCAGGCGATCATGGGCAACCTCGGCACGCACCAGTTGCTCTGTGATCACACCGATCACCTCGCCGCCGGCAGCAAGCGCGGCATCGGCGGCCAGACCCATCAGCCCGACGTGACCGCCGCCGTAGACGAGCCCGATGCCGCGATGGGCTAGAGCGGACCCCAATTGTTGAGCGGCCTCGCCAAATGACGGCGACGTGCCCGCATTCGATCCGCAGTACACGCACACGCGTGCGGTTGGTTCTGAACGCATACGCCAGCCTGTCACACCGGGACCAGGATCGTCACCCCGCGATTTTAGAGTGTTCATTCACGTCGGTAGCCTCGGAATCGATGCACGAACACAGCGACGATCCTTTGGCCGACTTGGCACCAGCCGATCTCGTCGCTGCCGCCGACACCATCGAGATCGCCGACGACGTTGTTGCCAAAGCCATCCGTCATCTCGCCGCCGGCGGTGGCCCCGACCAACACCAGCTGTTGGCTTACGACCTGGCCCATGTCGCGGCCCAGGTGGCTGCCGCCAAGGCGATGCTCGACTATGGAGCAAAAGGTGACCTCGAAGCCCGCATCACCTGCGCCTTCACCGCCGACATGGTCCACGACCTGACCACCCGGCTGTGCGGGCGTGAGGCGATGTGGGGGTTGGAGAAGGCTCCGCTGGCCGACACCCATTCGTTCCTCGACAGGTTCCGCAGGCCCGAGTTCATCGCCTCACTGGCCGATCATCCCGGACCGCGACACCTCGCCGGGGAGTTCGAGATGGTGCAGGACACCTTCCGGTCGTTCGCCGACAACGAGATCGCCCCTCGTGCCGAAGACGTGCACCGCCACAACGGTGACGTGCCCGAGGACCTGATCGCCGGCCTGGCCGAGATGGGAGTGTTCGGTCTCAGCGTGCCCGCCGAGTACGGCGGCTACAGCGAGGGCGGCGACGGCGAGTACATCGCCATGGTGATCGCGACGGAGGAACTCAGTCGGGGCTCGTTGGGCATCGGTGGCTCGCTGATCACCCGACCGGAGATCCTCACCAGAGCGCTCGTCAAGGGCGGCACCGAGGCGCAGAAGCACCACTGGCTACCCAAGCTGGCGACGGCCGAAGTAATGGTCGCCGTTGCCGTCACCGAGCCCGACTACGGCAGCGACGTGGCCGGCATCAAGGTCACCGCCACCCCCGCCGCAGGACCCGACGATGCGCCCGGTTACGTGATCAACGGTGTGAAAACATGGTGCACGTTCGGCGCCCGCGCCGACGTGCTGATGCTCCTGGCTCGCACCGACGCCGACCGCGCCAAGACCCACCGCGGCCTGAGCTTGTTCATCGTCCCCAAGCCGCGTGGCGACGGCCATGGATTCGCCTTCAGCCAGCCGGCCATTGCCGGAGGCACGGTCGGGAAGATGGAGGGCCGACCGATCGACACAATCGGTTACCGCGGCATGCACAGCTACGAGATCGCCCTCGACCATTGGTGGGTGCCGGCCGAGAACCTGATCGGCGAGCAAGCCGGCCTCGGCAAAGGGTTCTACTTCCAGATGGAAGGCTTCGAGAACGGTCGGCTGCAGACCGCGGCGCGGGCGATCGGGGTTATGCAGGCGGCGTACGAGGCGGCGGCCGAGTACGCCGTCAATCGCAAGGTGTTCGGTTCCCCGATCGCCGACTACGAGCTCACTCGCGTCAAACTCGGCAGGATGGCCGTGCTGATCCAGGCGGCCCGTCAGTTCAGCTACCACGTGGCGACGTTGATGGCCAAAGGCGAGGGTTCGATCGAGGCCAGCATGGTCAAGGCCTACGTGTGCAAGGCCGCCGAATGGGTCACGCGTGAAGCCATGCAGATCCACGGCGGTTACGGCTACGCCGAGGAGTACCCGGTCAGTCGACTCTTCGTCGACGCCCGGGTGTTGAGCATCTTCGAGGGCGCCGACGAGACGCTGTGTCTCAAGGTGATCGCCCGACGGCTGTGCGACACCTCTCAGATCACCGCTAAGACCTAGTCCTTTGGTCGTAGACTACGAGGGATGACGCTTGGCCTCAGGAAGGGTTCGGCCATACTCAGGAGCCTGCGCGGGGCCGTTGGCGCAACGATTCTGTTCACCGCATTGACGCTGGTAGGTCTCGGCATCGGCTGGGCCGAACTCTTCAATCGCACGTCGCGGAACTCCGCCATCCAAGACGCCGGTCGATACGGCGAACTCAGTGGGCGCGCCGCGCTGGCGCCGTTCGTCACCGACGACCTGCTGATCGGTACCGACGAAGCGATCGCCAAGATGGCGATCGCCGGGCAAGCGCTGATAGACGAAGGTGGCGCCGCGCACGTCAAGGTGTGGTCGGTGGCGGGGCGGGTGCTGTGGTCTGATGAGGCTCAGTTGATCGGGCTCACCTTCGAGTTCGAGGAGGACGAAAAGCGGCTGCTCGACGGCGAAGGGGTGCTGGCCAGCCTGAGCAGACTCGACAAGGAGGAGAACAAGTTCGAGATCGCCGCCGGCGAGACCAGCCTGCTGCAGGTCTACTTCGGCTCAAAAACGCCCTCCGGTACGCCGGTCGTGGTCGAGACCTACTACCCGAGCAGCCTGGTCGACTCGCGGGCTGCGGACCAGCGGCGGTCCTTTTTGCCGCTGCTGCTCGGCGGTTTCGGGCTGCTGACCATCGCCCCGATTCCCCTCGCCCGCACACTTATGCGTCGCCTCAAGAAGTTGCAGACCGAACGTGAGCATCTACTCGAACGGGTGATTGCCGCCAGCGACATCGAGCGCCGACGGATCGCCGCCGAGGTGCACGACGGCGCCGTGCAGGAACTGATCGGAATTACGTTCAGTCTCTCGGCCGCCGCCGACGAAGCCCCCGCCGCGCAAAAGGCGCGCCTCGCCAGCCTCGCCGTGACCACCCGCCACACCGTTCGCAGTCTGCGGTCGTTGCTGAACAGCATCTATCCCGTCGAGGTGCCAGAATCAGGTTGGGCGGCCGGCCTCGACGAGATCATCAACGCCTTGCGTCGAAGGGGTGTCACCGTCAACTTAAAGGTGCCCGAAATCCGGTTGTCGCCCGCCAACGAACTGCTGCTGCTGCGGGTCGGTCGCGAGGCGCTGCGCAACGCCGACGCCCATGCCCACGCGTCGCAGGTCGACATCACGATGACCACGGCCGGCAACGCCGTGAAACTGCTGATCGCCGACAACGGCGTCGGCTTCGACAAGGAAACGGCAGTATCGCAAAGGCAGGTGGGCCACCTCGGTCTACAACTTCTGCGCGATCTGTCCGAAGATATGGGCGCTGTCCTCGTTGTCGACTCCACGCCGGGGTCAGGTACTACCGTGCATCTCGAGTTGAAGGAGAATCGATGATTCGCATCGTGTTGGCAGACGATCATTCGTTGGTCCGTACTGGCCTGTCGCAGTTGCTCGACGCGCAGCCCGATATCGAGGTGGTCGGGTTGGCGGCCGACGGTCGTGAAGCATTGCAGCTGGCTCGCGGATTGACACCCGATGTGGTCCTGATGGACCTGCAGATGCCCGTCGTCGACGGCATCACCGCAATCGGCATCTTGGCCGCCAGCAACCCCGAGATCGCGGTGATTGCCCTGACCACCTTCCAAGAGCCGCAGCAGGTCACCGCCGCGCTTGCCGCCGGTGCCCGTGGCTACCTCGTCAAAGACGTCGAACCCGAAGTTCTGGTGGCGGGTATCCGCGCCGCCGTAAACGGTGGTGCTCCGCTCAGCCCTTCGGTTGCTGCGCAGCTGATACGCAGCGCCGCAACCCAACCGGGTTCGGGTGCGTCCTTGACCCAGCGCGAGCGCCAGATCTTGCGCCTGATCGTCGGAGGGCAGAGCAACAAGCAGATCGGCCGTGAACTGGGCATCAGCGAAAAGACGGTGAAGTCGCATTGCGGCCGCCTGTTCCAGCGGATCAGCGTTTCTGACCGTACCCAAGCAGCCGTATGGGCAACGAAACACCTGCCGCCAGAGGATGGCTGACGGCAGGTTCTCTCGTTCCTATCGTGTCAGGGGATGCAGGCACTTCCGTCGAGTCGCCGGACTGGTGAGATCGTGCTGCATCTCGGCGTTGGTAGCACTCGGATGATGCCCCACATGCCGGCCTCGGCGAATGGTCGGCGGTTGTCGCCGTAGAAGAAGTCGCCGGTCTGTTGGCCGCGGCCACCGGCACCGCCGATGAGGTGGGCGTCGATGCCCTGATATGGCGACAAGCCCTGCGCGGCGACCTCTTGCGAGCCTGCCATGTACGGGTCGCGAAGCCAGCTCAGGCCACCGGCACGGAAGACGTGTGGCTGTTCCGACCCGGGTGTCGACAGGACGTGGATCTTCATCGGGTCACCGACGTAGACCTGCAGCATTGGAGTCATCACTGCTCCGCCGAAGTCGTCGGTGCGACGGCCGGCGTTCTTGTAGTTGATCAGTGTGAGACCGTCGACCTTGATCGGGTACGGCATGAAGTCGGCACCGATCTGCGGGTCGGTGTCTTGCAGCAACAGGGTTTCGTCTCGGTAGCCGGGCTGGCCGGGTAGGTGGACGTCGACGAGCGCACCCGTCGTAGTCGTGGCTGCAGTTATCGGGTTGGTGAACCAAGCGCCAGGCTCGTGGACCACGATGGCGCCGTACAGGCCGATCTTGCCGGTGGCGTCGCCGCCGAAGTCGGAGAACATCGCCGCCTCGATCGACACGGTGTCGGCGAACACCTTGTAGGTCTGAGTCCCGCCTGGCGCCACCGTCTGCTCCGAGTCGAAGCCGACATTGACACCCGACGACGCGCCCGACTTGGCAAGCTCACCGACGCTCAGGCTGGCCCGCGCGACAGTTCGCTTGTTGGTGAAGTTCACCGTCAGGCAGTCACCGACGTTGATGTGCAGTACCAGCGGCTCTTTCACACCCGAGATCTTGGCGGCTGCCGCGTTGGCTGTCAGCACGTAGGCGGCGGTGATCGTGCCAGTCACGTTGGTGCTGGTGCCGTTGCTGCCGTTGGTTCCCTGCACGCTGTTGGGTACGTCGACGGCGCTGATCGCCACCGACTTTGCCGGCGCGCCGGCCGGGCACGGGTTGCCCGGATTGGTGGTGGCCGGTGGGCGCGCCCCGGTAACGGTGGGTTGGACGTACGTGCCCGCCGGCGCAGCATATGCAGGCAATGCCTGCAGACCAGGAGAGCCGCTGGGTAGCACTCGCATGATCCCCCAGGCACCCTGCTTGAAGCGGCGGGCGATGCCGTTGTGGTAGAGGTAGTCGCCGGGCTGCTTGCCGGCGCCGCCGGCGCCGCCGTCGAGGATCAGTGTGTAGCGCTCCGACACACCGCTGTGAATCGTGTCGGTGACACGGCTGTGCATCTCCCCGGTAGCGGCGTCCCTGGACCTCTTCTCGACATAGAAGCTGTGACCGTCGACGCGGAAGCTGTCGATTGTCGGGCCGACATGGACCGCCCTGATCACGACCGGGTCACCGGGGTAGGCTCGCAGCAGCGGCGTGCCCGGATCGCCCCACGTGAAGGAGCTGAACCGCAACGACGGGTCGGTTCCACGATCACTCCACGGCGCGGCATGCAGGTTGATCGTCGAATCAGTCACCGGGTTGTCGTCCAAGGTCCAGATGACCATTTCACGGAAGCTGCCCTCGACAAGTCCTGGCGCCAGCGGGTGCTGGATTCCGTCGACTTCGGGGTGCGAGCGAATGTCGACGACCGTTCCCGAGTCGACCTCGGCGCCGGTGGTCGGGTCGTGGTAGGTCGAGTTGCGCGGCTCGACGACCAGCATGCCGACACCACCATGGCCCCACCCGTGGATGCCATCGACGTGGTCGTGCCAGAAGATGTTGTCGAGCAGCGCATCGGCGAACCAGCGGTAGCGAATGAACTCGATTCCGGCTCCCTCACCGGCAAGATGGTCTTTCGTCAAAGCGCGATCGAGCACTATGGTCCCGGTCGACGGATCGACCGAGACGATCGTTGCCACTTCGATGCTCTCGGTTCCGAGGCCGACACCGAAAGCCACACCGGGGCGGTACTTCGGATCGATGTTGTCGAGCGTGATGCTGGTCGAACCTTGAACGGCGCCATCTTTGAGCTCGGTGTCCTCGATCGTGTACGGCCTGACCGAGTGCTCGTAGCTGAACCCGACAGCCGTGCCGTCGGAACCGGTCGGGTCGAACTGCACGTGGTGGATGTGCATCTCGACCTTGGCAAAGCCGCCGAACACGTCCTGGTCACGCTGTTCGGACGTCAGCGTGATGGCACCGCAGTCTCCGACGTTCATGCGAATTGCTAGAGGCTCCTTCTTCATCTGGCCACTGAGCATGGCAGCCTTGTTCTGAGCCAGCGTGAACAGCATTCCAAGGCTGTCCGACTTGCGCGTAGTGACATCGACGGACGTGCCGACTGCGACCACGTTGAATGTCTTCACGGGCGCGTTGATCGGACAGAGCCCGTCCGGTCGCGCCAGCCACGGATTGGCAGACTCGGGTTCGGCAGGGCGGTCACCAGTCTCGCCGAGGCCCGGAGCGCCGGAGTGCAGGTTCGGCGCGAACGGTGGTCGACGTTCGAGATGAGGTCT
>JANNHY010000333.1:0-21680 GCA_031404635.1 Ilumatobacteraceae bacterium | reverse complement strand
CGCTGAAAAGGAACCCAGGCCGCGTTCTTGCTGGTACCGCGATGACGCTCGTCGAGCGCGGCGGCCGCGATGGCGAGGGCCGGCACCGATTCCACGTACTCCAGCGTCAGTCGGGCATCGGCGACCGCGGCGTCGAGCTTGCCGTGCATCAGCTTGCTGGCCGCCAGGTACCGCTGGTCGCCGCTGACCTGGTCGAGCATGCGCATGACCGTCGCCCGGGCGACGTCGATCGACATCGGCCGAACAGGCTGGGCGTCGGCCAACTGCAGCCAATCGTTGTCGATCGCCCTGACCAGCTCGGGTAGCGCATACATGGCTCCGAACGAGGCGATCACAATCAACGCCTCCTCGATCGGCTGTTGCTTCACAGCCAGGTTGTAGAGCTGCTGCACGACCTGCTCGGAACGCTCGTCGGCTACTGCGCCGGAGGTCAACTCATCGGCGGTGGTGAACTTGGGGGGCAGCCCGGCCTCGATCGGGTAGCGTCGCAACAGCGAATGGCAAAAGCCGTGGATGGTGCCGATGTACGCGTCGTCGAGCGGCACCGTGTGGCCGAGGGCCTCGCGAAGCCGATGAGAGACTTCGCGGGCCGCCTTTTCGGTAAAGGTAATCACGACGAGTTGGCTCGGCACAACGCCGGGCGTGGCGACGAGGGCTGCGACGCGGCCGACGAGGCTGGTGGTCTTACCGCTGCCGGCACCCGCCGACACGGCCATCGACGCCGCCGGGTCGGCCTCGACCCACGGCGGCAGCACGATGGCGTTCACCCGTCGTCGTCCACGTTGTCGGCGAACAGGCGGGACCGCTCGGCGAGTTCCTCGACGCCAAGTGAGTCGACGCAACACAAGATGCAGCGACCGTTGAGCGGGTGCGGCCGGGGCACGAATCGGCCGGTAGCTATCTCGGCCAACCAGCGGGCGACGTAGGCCTCGAAATCGGCGATCAACGCCGCGTCGAGGACGATCGGACGCGAGGTGGCCCTGGCGTCGCGCACCTCCAGGTACCGTGCCGTTGCGGGGGGAAGGCCGACGCGGTGATCGCCGGTCAGGGCAACGCGATCGTGATCGGCAGCGCGTGCGTACAGCGGCAGCTGCAACCGCCGACCGTCGTCCAACACGTTCCTCAGCGACTTCGACGCCCCGGTCTTGAAGTCGGTGACCCGCAGACCGCCGTCGGGCATGCTGTCGATGCGATCGATCTTCCCCCGGAACGAGGCTCCTGCGACCTGCACCCCCGAAAACGCGTGCTCGCCGGCCACCGGCTGCGAGCCATCCCCAGCCTCGGCATCGAGGGCGGCGGCAATCGATCGCAGGATGTGGGCGCGTTCGGCGCCCCACGCGCTGGCGTGACCGAGCCGATGGTGGCTGCCGATGTCGGCGGCCAGTTCATCGAGCACCTCGATCGCCCGCTGTTGCATTGCCGGCAGATGCCCGCCCTGCAACCACGGCTGCCGCTCGCCGGGATCGAGGCGCAGCCACTCCCTGGCCAGCTGCTCGAACACTGCGTGCACCAACACGCCCCGCTCGGCGGGCTCGATCGACAGGATCGCCGCGGCGTCGGTCTCGTCGACGACGCCGAGCACATGCCGACCGAAATAGCCGAGCCCGCATGCGGCCTGGTGTTCGACCGAGGTGATCGCCCATGTCTTTCCGGCGGGAGCCAGCGCCGGGTGCGGACCGACGACGCCGTCGAATTCGGTCGGCTGCGGGTCGAGACGGGCGCGTAGCGCGTTGGCCCGCCGGGCGAGGCGCGGCGATCCGAGATGCGAATCGGTTGCCCTGGCCAGGCCCTCGGATGTGGTGAGCAGATGGCCATCGAGCAAGCCGACGGCGTGCGAGTCGTGCTTGTCGATTGACATGCCGGCGAGCAGCGGTGACGGGTACACCTCGCCGCCACGGCGGAGATCGGTGCGGGCCAACGTCGCCGTGACAGCCGCGTCGCTGTGGAGGAGCGCGTGCCAAGCGCGCTCGGCACGCGAGGCCATGGTTCGCGGCCCCTCGATGACCCCTGCTGCGGCTTCGGGAAGGTCGCGACCGAGCAGCAGATCATCGGTGGTCGACGCCGGCAGCACCCCCTCGTTGAGCCCGACGACGAAGACATGGGCAGCGTCGATGCACACCGCGCCGCCGATGTCGGCGATCGACACGGCCCCCGCGGCGTCGCCTCGCCGGCGAACCGGGACGTCGAGCAAGGTGCCGATGACCTGACTCATCGCCGCCGGCGTGAACGCAAGGGCAATCCCGTCGTGGTCGAGTTCGGCGAGGCCGGCCACGATGCGCTCGACGTGATCGGCGGCGTTGCGTTGCCATGCCGGGCCATCGGCCCAGGCCCGCTCGCGCCACGTCGACGCGCCGATGTGGTCGACCAGGATGACGTTCACGGCTTTGGCGGCGGCCTCCCAGGTCGAGGCCCGGCACAACCGCTTCGACTGGGTGCGCAACCGTTCGACCAAGGTCAGCAACCGTTCGAGCGCCGCGACGTCGGCGATCTCGCTCTTCGTCGGCGCAGCATCGACATCGTCGCCCGACCAACGCTGCCGCCTGGCGAGATGGGCCTCGACTTGCAAATCACGTGCCCGAGCCCAGTCGTCGGCGGTGACGAGACCGCGCTTGCGGCACAACGACGTCCACTGGCCGACGCGGCGCGGCGCGCCCAGTTCACCGAACGGGTACAGCGGGGCGACCGCCAGCAGACGGAACACGTTGGGACGATCCCATCCGCCGACGACGCCGTCGACGACGTGACGCAGCACTTGACCGGCAACCGAGCCACGTAGCCGCTCGACCCCACCGCCCGACCAGGCGATTCCGGCGCGCTGCAGTTCGTCGCGGACCGGACGGCGGTACGCAAGCGCAGCGCAGACGATGGCGATGTCGTCGGCGGGCACGCCGTCGTCGATCAGCAGGGCACATTGCCGTACCACCTGGCGAACCTCCTCGTCGGGGTCGGGGCACGAGATCACCGTTGGTGTCGAGGCGCCGAGTGGTTGTGGTGCGTCGCCGCAGCCAAGGGCACGCAGTTGGTCGCTGAGCGCGGCGTCGGTGACAGCGGGAACGACGGAGACGACTCGGCACGATGCCTGGCCGGCCAGCCGGCGGAGGAAGCGAAGCTGTGCCGGGTGGAACGTGTCGGTGACGACGAGCACGACACGCAGGCCGGCCAACACCGTCTCGTCGACGGCATCGAGGGCCGCCAGCGTGGCGCTTTCGTCGCGAACGCCGAGGCGAACCAGACGTTGCCGGGCGCGAACGACCACATCGACCAACGCGGACCGTACGGATGCAGGGTCGCCGGCCAGTGACTGCAATGCGGCAGGTGCGATGTGGGCGGCGCGCAACGCCACGGCCATGTCGACCAATGCATCGATGGTGGCCGGGTGCCCGCGCACGCCGTGCAGGGCGACAGGACATTCGTCGCTGCTCAATACCGATGTGATCGCCGCCAGCTGTAACTGGGTGGTGACGGCGCGCATCGTGCTGACCGACGAATCGACCAGCTCGACAGCCAGGTCGATGGGTGTGAGGAAGCGGATACCGGCAACCCCGCCGCTGACACGCGGCAGCAGACGGCGCAGCGTGACTGCCGTCGCCCCGGGGGCGACCACGACGATGACCTCCCGAAGTCGATCGTCACCTTGCAACTCGGCAATCGCCGCCGCCGCCGCTTCGGCAACGCCGCGGCCCGGTCGCACCCAGTGCGCGGCCACCGGTCAGCCGCCGTACATCGCCAAGGCGTCGCGCACGGGGCAGGTCATCACCCCGAGTTCGTCGACCACGGCCGCCAGCCACGGTGGGCGCACCACCGCGGCGACGGCGATCGGCTCGTCGAGACCCGATGACTCGACTGCCATGCGCACGAACAGCGTCGCGTAGTCGGGTGGGCGAAGGTCGCGTGACAGCTCGAACAGCGCGTACGGGTCGGGCGGATGAGGGCTCGGCGCCAGGGTCACGAAGCTCTGCGACGTCGGCCCGATGGCACCGCCGGCCAATCCCGGCCCGTCACACAGCACCGCGCCACGCACCTGCTGCGGGCGGGCCCCGGCCAGCATCAGCGCCACGTAGGCCCCGAGACCGCGACCGACCACCGTTGCCGTGCCAACTTCGGCCAGGGCGACGTCGGCGTCGGCCAGCACGATCTCGGCGGTATAGCCGCCACCCGGCGGAACGGTGGAACGACCGTGGCCGGTGAAGTCGAGGGCCGCCACCGGTCCCGGCCACTGCGTCGCCCACTGCGGGGTGGTGGTCGGTGACGATTCGCCGAGGCCGTGCAGCAGCAACAGCGTCGAGCCGGCACCAGCATCGAGGCGGTGCAGTGCCAGGTCGATCTTGTTGTGTCGCAGCATCGTGATCGTCATGGCGACCCCAGGAACTCGAGGACCATGGCCGCGACCAGGTCGGGCTTCTCGATGTGCACGAAATGGCCGACGCCATCGAGTAACTCCAGGCGGCCGCCCTCGGGCAGGAATCCGCTGAGATGCTGCGGCACGGTGCCCCAGCCCATCTCTTCCAGTTCCGAACCGAGCACCCCGAGGAACGGCATGCCGAGGCCCGGCAAGCGAGTCACTGTCCACTCCGGCCGCCACGGGCCGAACCCGCCGAAGCGCATCGAGGCATCGATCTTCCAGCGCCAACCGTCCGGGTCGTGACGTCCACCCACCGTGACGAGGTGGCACAGCCACTCGAACGACAGGCGAGGGTTCATCCGCCCGCGGCGGCTGGCCAACTCCTCGATCGTGCCCGGGTGACGGGTCAGGTCGGCGCTGCGGCGGCGGTGGTCGAGCCAACCGGAGATCTCGCTGGCGACCATCCGGGTGCGTTCGTGCTCGGCGACGTCGGGCACGCGGCGCTTCGACGGCAGCCCATCGAGGTTGACCAGATGGCTGAAGCGGTATGGCTGGGCGTCGGCCAACTGGATCATCAATGACCCACCCTTGGAATGCCCGATCACCGGCGCAGGCCGTTGGGTGACGGCATCCATCACCGCCATCGCGTCGCGGATATCGGCATCCCAGCCGTATAAAGGGGCGTGATCGCTGTCGCCGTGGCCGCGTTGGTCCCAGGCCACCACCCGCCATCCGGCGGCTGCCAGCTTGGGGGCGAAGACCTCGTAGGTGCGGCTGAAATCAAACCCGCCGTGGACCAAAAATAGCGGCTGATCAGCCTCGTTGCCCCACTCGTGGATAGCTAGACCGAGCCCGCCGACGTCGAAGCTGTACTGCCGTGCGGGCGCAATTGCGCCTGGAAACTCGCCCGTCGGCATGGCGCCCAGCGTAGGGTGCCGTGGAAGTCGGGGCCGAACCCGCATAGCATCCCAGCCGTGAGGGGGACGAGGGTCTTGGTGCTGGTCGGGGCGGCGGCCGTGTTTCCGATAGCCGCGGCATCGTGCGGCGACGACGAGCAGGCCGTGTCGACGCTGCCACCGATCGTCACGACCTCGTCGACCACCACGATCTACATCACGACCACCACCGTGCAGAGGTTCTACATCGTCAAGCGCGGCGACACCTTGGGCAACATCGCCAGAGCCTTCCAGGTGCGCATCACCGACCTGATGTCGCTCAACAACATCCCCAATGCCGACGACATCCAAGCCGGTCAAGAGCTGCAGATCCCTACCGGCGCGGTGGTGTACGACACGCTGCCCACACCGGATACGACGCCGGCGACCACGTAGGCTCTTGGCCATGAGCTTCTGGCCCACCGAGGATCACTGGAGCGTGCAGGTCCCGCTGCACTCCGGGCACCGGCGCATGGCGGTGCTGGCCGAGACCGGTTTCGTCGCCCTCGCCGCCGCCGACTTCGACGTTCCCTCCGAGGAGTGGCTGGCCCTCGAATACCTCGACTGGAAGAGCGGCGGCGACACCAACTTCGCTCCGCTGGCGTCGGCCGATGGCGAACTCGACTGCCGTGGCTTCTGGGACAAGGGCAAGACCGACAAAGACGCCCAATGGACGTCGAACGCGGCCTTGTCGCCGACCATGAGAGCGTATGTCGACGGCGTCGGCGCCAACTTCGGTCGGGTGCGGGTGATCAAGCTCGAACCGCAGACCCGCCAGCAGGCCATCCACTCCATCCACCGCGACGACAACAACCGCTTCAACCCCGACGACGAGGGCTGGGTGGTTCGTTCGTGGCTCGAACTCACCGACAACCCCGACAGCTACATGCTGCTGATGGACAACGGCCCCGACGGCCTGCCCGACCTGGCCACCGAGATCCGGGTGCCGCTGCATCGCGGGTCACGGTTCGTTGTCGACACGCAGCGGTTGTGGCACGTCGTGGTGCACAACGGCAACGCCCCCCGGTACGCGTTGATCACCAGCTTCGAAACCGGCCCGGCCCTCGAACGCTGGGTCGACGCCAACCTTCCAGTCCCCGCCACCCGCTGACCCGTCAGGCGCGGTGGAGCACCGCAAGGTCGGCGATGTCGGCCATGATCTTGGCCATCTGGAAGTTCTTCGGGGTGTAGATGGCGGCAACGCCGGCTGCACTGAGCGTGGCCCGGTCGTCTTCGGGGATGATCCCGCCGACGATGACAGGTGCCTCGACGCCTGCCTCGCGCAGTAACCGCACTATTTTCGGCACCAGTTGCAGGTGCGACCCGCTGAGGATCGACAGCCCGATCACATCGGGGTCTTCGTCGCGCGCCGAGGCGACGATCTGCTCAGGGGTGAGGCGGATGCCCGAGTACACGACCTCCATGCCGGAGTCGCGAGCGGCAACCGCAATCTGCTCGGCGCCGTTGGAGTGACCGTCGAGGCCCGGCTTGGCGACGAGCAGCCGCGGCGGGCCACCAGCCATCGCCTTCATCCGCTCGGCGATCGCGGCCAGGTCACCGCCGCGACGACCCGCCGCCGCCGCTACACCGGTCGGAGCCCGGTACTCGCCGAACACGCTGCGCAATGCTGTCGCCCACTCGCCGGTCGTGCCACCCGCCTTGGCCAGGGCGATCGACGGCTCCATGATGTTGGTCCCGCCGGCGGCTGCGGTGGTCAGTGCGGCGAGCGCAGTCATGACCACGTCGTCGTCGCGCTCGGCTCGCCAGGCGCGCACGTCGGCAATCGCTTCTGCCTCGACCGCCGGATCGACGGTCAAGATGTTGCCCGGCGTGGCGAGAGGCGATTCGGCGGTCTCGGTGAACACGTTCACACCGACGACGCGTTGCTCGCCGGATTCGATGCGCCGGGTGCGTTCGACCATCGAGCGCACCAGCCTGCCCTTCAACTCGTCGATCGCCTCGAACGCGCCACCCAAATGGAGCACCTCGTCGAGCTCGGTCCATGCCGCGTCGCGCAGCTCGATTGTTCGGGCCTCGACGACCACCGAGCCGTCGAACAGGTCGTCGTACTCCAACAAGTCGCTCTCGAACGCCAGCACCTGTTGAATCCGCAACGACCACTGCTGGTCCCACGGCCGGGGCAACCCGAGCGCCTCGTTCCATGCCGGTAGTTGGATCGAACGCGCCCTGGCCCGCTTCGACAGCGTGACCGCCAGCATCTCCAGCACGATGCGCTGCACGTTGTTCTCCGGCTGGGCCTCGGTGAGACCGAGCGAGTTGACCTGCACCCCGTAGCGGAACCTGCGGGCTCGCTCGTCGGTCACGCCGTAGCGTTCGAGACCGATGCGATCCCACAGCTCGGTGAACGCCCGCAATTTGCAGACCTCCTCCACGAAGCGGATGCCGGCGTTGACGAAAAACGAAATCGACCCGTAGACCTGGGCGAACTTCGCCGGTTCGACCTGACCCGAGTCGCGGACCGCGTCGAGCACACCGATTGCCGTGGCCAGCGCATAGGCGATTTCCTGTACCGGCGTCGCCCCGGCCTCTTGCAGGTGGTAGCTGCACACGTTGATCGGATTCCACTTCGGTGCGTGGTGCGCGCACCAGGCGACCATGTCGACGATCAACCGGCGCGACTCGGCCGGCGGGAAGATGTACGTGCCCCGCGACAGGTACTCCTTGACGATGTCGTTCTGGGTCGTGCCGCGCAGCTCATCGGCCGCAACGCCTTGCGACTCTGCGTTGGCGACGTACAGCGCCAGCAGCCACGCCGCGGTCGAATTGATCGTCATCGACGTGTTCATCTCCGCCGGCGGGATGCCCTCGAGCAGTGTCCGCATGTGCCCGAGATGGGCGACGGGAACGCCGACCTTGCCGACCTCTCCGTGCGCCAACGGATCGTCGGGGTCGTACCCGGCCTGCGTCGGAAGGTCGAAAGCGACCGACAGCCCCGTTTGTCCCCTGGCCAGATTGGCCCGATACAGGTCGTTGGTTGCTCTCGCGGTCGAATGCCCCGAATAGGTCCGCATCAGCCACGGATCGTCGCGGTTCGGTCGGTCGACTCCTTTTGGCATCGTCAAAGTGTTACCGCTCCGTCACGGTTTTACGCCATTACCGCCGACGCGCCGACGATTCCTCAAGGCCGACTCAAGTCGATCGCTCACTGTCCGATATATCAGGTGCAACGGTGCGAAGGGTCCGACGGAACCTTCATAGCGGGCGGAACCAATCGGTGGTGTCGAGGTGCGGCGGCAAACCCTCGACACAGCGATTGGGCGCCGGTGCCGGTGGGGCAACCCACTGGCACCGCAGCACCGCTGCAAACCGCTCGCTCTGCTCATCTACCGGTCGGTGATCGCTTCGGCGAGCAACTCCAGGTACGCCCGGCGCGGTACATCGACCGCCCCGACCGAGGCGAGATGCGGCGTCGTCCATTGCACGTCGAGCAACATCGCCCCCGACCGGCCGAGCCACTCGACCAGGGCGACGAGGGCGACCTTCGAGGCGTCTGTCGCCGCGCTGAACATCGACTCGCCGGCGAACAGCCGGGCGATCCTCAGCCCGTACAGCCCGCCGACGAGCCGATCGTCGAGGTACGTCTCGACGCTGTGTGTCCATCCGAGCCGGTGAAGTTCGTCGTAGGCGTCGACGAACTGCGGTGTGATCCACCCGTGCGAACGATTCGGGTCGGCGCAGCGTTCGATCACTTCGCGAAACCGGGTGTCGAACCGCACCTCGTAGCGCCGGCAACTTCGCCGTAGCGATCGCGACACGATCAGGCCGTCGAGGGGAATCACTCCTCGCGGGTCAGGTGACCACCAGCCGAGCGTCTTCTTGCGCACTGGCATCGGAAAGATCCCGCTGCGATAGGCAGCCAGCAACGTTCCCGGCGCCAGGTCGGCGCCGATTCCACACAGGCCACTGTCGTCGGCGAGTTCCGGCGCGGGCAGCCGCCAACGGTTGCCGGGCGGCTCGATCGGTGATCGGCCTGTGTTCACGACCTCAGTTTGGGTCAAAGTCCCCGGCGGTCGGTGTCAGTACGTGTAGAAGCCGTGCTTGGTCTTGCGACCGAGGTGGCCGGCGGCGACCTTGTCGCGGAGAGTCTGCGCCGGGGCGTCACTGGGATTGCCGAACGACGCATGGACGGTTTCGAGGATCGCCACCGACGTGTCGAGGCCGACCAGGTCGAGCAGGGCAAACGGGCCCATCGGGAAGTTGCAGCCACCCTTCATCGCCGTGTCGATCGATTCCATCGACGCCGTACCACGTTCGAGCATGCGCACGGCGTTGTTGAGGTACGGGAAAAGCAAGGCGTTGACGATGAAGCCGGCGTGATCCAGCACCTCCACCGCGTCCTTGCCGCACGAGGCCACAAAGGCCATTGCCGCGTCGGTGGTCTCGGCACTGGCGGTGAGCGGCCGCACCACTTCGACAAGGTTCATCACTGTCGCCGGGTTGAAGAAGTGGATGCCGCAGACCTGCTCGGGCCGCGATGTGGCCAGGGCCAGGTCGATGACCGGCAGGGTCGAAGTATTGGTGGCCAAGATCGCCGACGGCTTGGTGGCGTGGTCGAGTTCGGCGAACAGGGCCAGCTTGACGTCGATGTCCTCGATCACCGACTCGATCACCAGATCGCATTCGCCGAGCGACGCAATCCCTTCGCTGACCGTGATCCGAGCCATCACTGCAGTGCGCTCGTCGGCGGTGGCTTTGCCACGTTCGACAGCCTTGGCCAAGCCGCGATCGATCGCCACCAGCACGCCATCGGCTGAGGCCTGCGAACGTGACGCCACGATCACGTCGTAGCCGGCCCTGGCGACAACCTCGGCCAGCCCGGCGCCCATTATCCCCGAGCCGACAATGCCGACGGTGCGTATCCCATTTGCCATTGGTAGGACTGTAGCTACCCGTGGGTAACTTCGGCAATCCGGCTACGGTCGAAGCATGCAATCTGCCAGGCAATCTGCCAAACAGCCTGATAGCGAAGCCGACGGCCTGGAAGCAGCCATGGCCTTTTTCCTGGAGGCAGACCGGTTGAAGAGCGTCGAACGGCGCAATCGGTTGGCCGACGGCACCCGCCGCGAGAATACCGCCGAGCATTCGTGGCATCTCGGCATCGCCGCGATGGTGTTGGCCCCATTTGCCAGTGAGCCGATCGATGTCGGCGCAGCGGTCGCCATGGCACTGGTGCACGACATCGACGAGATCGACGCCGGCGACACCTTCGCCTACGACGAATCCGACGGAGCGGCAACGAAGCGGGCCCGCGAAGAAGCCGCAGCCGATCGGCTGTTCGGCCTGCTGCCCGCCGACACCGGCCGACGATTTCGTGACCTATGGGACGAATACGAGCGTGGCGATACGGCCGTTGCCCGATTCGTGATGGCCATCGACCGGCTGGCGCCGATGATGCTCAACCTCGCCGAGGGTGCATCCACCTGGCGTGAACATGGCATCACCAGGTCGCGGGTGATTGCCCGTAACGGCCCGCACATCGAGCAGTCGCTGCCAGGCGTGTGGCGTGCCCTACTCGCCCAACTCGACGCGGCAACGGCGGCCGGGCACGTCGATCCGGCGTGACGGAGTTCATCCGCTGTTTACCGCGCTCGGCGGGCCGGGCCGGGATCGCCTCGGTACCCTTGACATAGTGAGCACTGAGCTACTTCCCGACCTTGCCTCCGAACCCGAGCGCCTCGTCGCTCTCGAGGCCGTACACAACTTTCGCGATCTCGGCGGCTACGTCACCGACGATGGCCGCAGCACACGGTGGCGCACACTGTTCCGAGCCGACGGCCTGTACCGCCTTACACCAGCCGACGTTGCCACACTCGAGCCGCTCGGTCTGCGCACCGTGATCGATCTGCGCAGTGCACCAGAACTCGACGAGCGTGGTCGATTCCCGGTCGATGTCCATCCGGTCGTATTCCACCACCTCCCGATCGTCGACTCCACGTGGGCCCAGGTCGACCGACCGGAACACGAGCGCGACGAAGACTTCCTGATCTGGGCGTATCAGGAGATGCTGACGATCGGTGCGCCGCGCTTCGCCGCAGCGTTCGATGCGTTGGCCGAGCCCGGAGCGTTGCCTGCGGTGTTCCACTGTGCAGCAGGCAAGGATCGTACCGGTCTGCTGGCGGCACTCCTGCTGGGCTCGTTGGGCGTCGCCCAAGACGACATCGTCGCCGACTACGCCCTGACCGTCGAGGGCATGGCCCGTTTCCGCACGTGGGCTGCCCGCGAATGGCCGGAGTGGGCGGAGCGGATGGCCGCGATACCCCCGGCGTTCACCGCCGCCCTTCCCGAGTCGATGCGCCACATCCTCGACGAGCTGTGCGCCGAGCACGGCACGATACGCAACTACGTGCGCTCGATCGGTGTCAGCGATGCCACCCTCGCCACCTTGGAATCCGTGCTGCTCGCCTGAGCCCGCCTACGCTCGCCGTGATGAACGGCATCCTGGCACTGCAAGGTGGCGGCCCGTTCGCCGCCAACGACGACCTCGACCGGCGGTTGCTCGCCGCCGTCGGCGCGACCCGAGTGGTCGTGCTCCCCACCGCCGATGCCTTCGAACGCCCAGAGCTTCTCGTCGCCGCGGCGATGAAATGGGGAGAACGACTCGATGTCGAGATCGAGGCGCTGATGGTGATGCGCCGCGGCGAGGCGATCGACGAGGGCGCCGCCGGTGTGGTGCGCGGCGCCCGAGCCGTTTACCTGGTCGGCGATCAGCCGCTGCACCTGCGATCGGTGTTGAAGGACACACCGCTGTGGCAGGCGATCGGCCAGGTGTTGGCCGACGGCGGCGTCGTCGCGGCAACCGGTGGCAGTGCCGGGGCGATGTGCGACCCGATGGTCGATCCACGTGGTGGTGCCTTCACCCTCGGGCTCGGGCTGGTCAACGGCCTGGCCCTGGTGACCGAGGCCGAAACATGGTCGGCCGATCGCCTCCATCGCACGCTCGCCCTGGCCAACACACCGGTCGTCGAGCTGCCGAGTGGCGCCGCCTTGGTCCACACCGTCGACGGTTGGGAACGCGTCGGTGAGCTGACGGTGCACGGCGAGCTGCCGTGAACGCCAAGCCTGCGCTGCGGTTACCTAGCTCTCTGTGATCGTCACCGATTCGATGACGATCTGCCCCAGCGGCGGCACACCGTCGGCGGCCTGATCGGGGTTGCCGAGGGCATCGAGCGCCTGCACCGCGGTGTCGAGGCCGTCGGTGACCTGCCCGAACAGTGAATACGCAGGAGGCAACCCCGCACCCTGGTCGCCGGTGATCAGGAAGAACTGGCTGCCATTGGTGTTGGCGCCGCCGTTGGCCATGGCCAGAGAGCCGACCTTGTAGGAACCGGCAGCGGGCAACTCGTCGGCGAACTCGTACCCCGGCCCACCGGAGCCCGTGCCCGTCGGGTCGCCGCATTGCACGACGAACCCGGGGATGGCCCGGTGGCAGAGCGTGTTGTCGAAGTAGTGATAGCGGGCCAACACGACGAAGTTGTTGACCGTGTTCGGCGCAGCCGCAGCGTCGAGTTCGGCGGTGTACGCACCCTCGCTGGTGGTGACCACGGCGCTGTACTTCTTGGTGGAATCGATGCAGGTCGGTGGTGCTTTTTCGAAGGTGATCGTTCTCGCCGAACTACCATCGGCAGCCGGGCAGGGTGTATCGCCGGTGACCGTGGCACCGGCGATCGTGCTTGGTACCGGGATCGTCGTGGTCGTCGGTGCATTCGGGTCGATGGTCGGCGTCGAAGCAAAGGGGTCGATGGTCGTGGTAGCACCCGACGCGGGGTTGTCGTCGCCACGGTTGGCCAACCACACGGTTCCGGAGATGGCCAGCGCGGCTAGCGGGATCAGCAGCACGTACATCCCCGTGCGCTTGCGCTTGACCGTACGTGCCTGGCGAGCGAGTACTTCCAAGCGCTGCTGGCGGTTGGCTTTCTGACGTTCACGTTTTGGGGTTCCCACGAACAGGTGAGGCTAGCGGGCGGCCTGGCCAACACCGCTGGCACCACTTTCGCTGCGGTGCGGAAATCGTGCCGCGAGCGGCGCTCAAGTCGCCACGCTGTCGTGCCGATTCCCTTGGTGAGCAGGCGGGCAATGACCGCGACGACTACGACAAAGCGGGAACGCGGCAATGACTCGACGGGTGCACAGAATCGGACGCACACTGACGTGCCTCGGTTTGCTGTCGACCGCCGCATACCTCGGCTGGCGGATCGCCACGTTGCCGAGCCGACCACCGATGTGGCTGGTGGCCGTGGGCATCGTCGTCGAGATCGCCGGGTTCGTCGGCTCCGGCCTGCTCACCTGGGCCCTGTGGCACCGTCCGCCGGCGACGTCGGCGAATACCGACCTCGAGCCGGGCCAGGTCGATGTCGTCGTCCGCGTCGATCAGCAACCCATTCACCACCTCCGGGCAACTCTGCTCTCCCTGAAATCGATGCCCACGGGTCGACAGGTCGTGGTCGACATGCACGCCCGCCTCGAGGTCGCAGCACTCGCCGCCGAGTTCAACGCGGTGTACGCGTCACCCGATGTCGATGATCGCAACGGCCTGAAGACATGCAGTGCGGCCTCGGCAGCACCCATCTTCTTGTTGCTCGACGCCGGCGACATTCCCCGCGCCGACGCCATCAACACCCTGTTGCCGTTGATGCACGACGACCGGGTCGCCGTGGCGATCGGTCCGTCGCTGATGGCCGACGACGACTCGGCCGAGCACGGCCCGAACGGCCTTCACGAGCTGACCTTCGAACGCGAGTCGCTCAACCCGGCACTCGGCGCCCGCGGTACCGCGATCCTCACCGACTCGGGGGCGCTGATCCGTCGCGCCGCAGTCGACAGTGTCGAGATCGGCGACGGGCAACCGATCGAAGCGCAGGCCTACTGGTCGATGGCGCTGATGGCGGCGGACTGGAACTTGGTCGCCGCCACCGGCGAACCGGTGCTCATCCGTCAAGTCGTCCAATCACAAGACACGGTGTACGAACGCCGCGTGCTGCAGGCCCGCGCCATTCGCACGATGGTGTTCGGCCCTGGCGGGATCCTCCGGTGGAACTCGCTAGGCCTCGGCCAACGCCTGGCGATAGCCGCGTCTGCGGTCCGACCGCTGTCTGGTCTGCGCCGCGGTGGTTTCATCGCCGTCGTCGTCGGCGCGTTGCTGACGGGTTTCCTGCCGCTGCGTCCTGATCTCAGGGTTTTCGCTGCGGTGTGGGCACCTGGGTGGATATTGACCTCATTCGGCCTCGGGCTGATGAGTGGTTGGACGCTGCGCCCGGGTGATCGCGCCCGATGGTCGCTACGCAACCTTGGCGCATCGTTCCAGGGGTTGCGCCACCCGATGGCCTTCGACCAGCGCCGGGCCCCGGTCATGACCCCCCACGCGCTCCAACATGGCGGCGCGTTGGTGGCATCGGTGGTCGTGCTCAGCTCGGTGATGGTGCTGCGCGGCCTGAGCGAGCAGTGGTCGCATGCCCTCGGCGCCATGCCGCACCAATGGCTTGCCGGGCTGATGGCGGTGTCGCTGTGGTCGCTGGCCATGGCACTCGACGTACTGCGCATCTTCGGCAAGCGCAATCAACTGCGCCGCGCGATGCGCGTCGTCACGTCGATCCCGGCTGAAGTCAACGACAACCCGGTCGCGGTCTTCGACATCACCGCCCTCGGCGCCGGTTTCGAAACCAACCAGGAGATGTCCAGCAGGCAGCAACTGCTGCTCGAGGCGACGATCAACACATCGCGCGGTTGCGAGGACGTGACATTGCCGATCCTCGTCCGCAATGTTCGCAAGGTGTCGGAGGAACGGTGGCGCGTCGGCGTCGAGTTCGTTGCCGCCCCGTCGCAGGCCATCAATCCACTCATCGAGTACTGCATGATCGAACCGGCCAGGCAGCGGCTGGGCCAACCGACTCATGGGCCAACCAGCCACAACAATTCACCGATCGAAGCCGTCGCCCGGCCGGTGTTGGACGGTCGCCGAGTCACGCTCAGGCTGATCTCGCTGTTGGCCGTGGGAGGCGCGATCGCCAGCGCCCAGCCCGGTCGCTTCACCATCGTCACCTCGCTGGTCTCGGCTATCTCGGTACTGATCGCTGCCGGAGTACTGGCCGGGTCGGTGCGACCGCGCCGCGCCCCGTGGACGGCCGATCAATCAACTTCGTCGCCGTCGCCCGACTTGGCGATCAAGTAGCCGATAGCACGTTCGGCTTTCGGGTAGCGGTAGACCAGGCGCCAGAATTCGTCGTTGTGCCCGACGACTTCGAGGTGGGCGAGTTCGTGAACGACCACGTAGTCGACCACCCAATCGGGGAACGCGGCCAAGCGCGTCGAGATGCGGATCGAGCCCTCAGATGGCGTGCACGATCCCCATCGTGAGCGCATGTCGTCTGCCCAACGGATGCTGCCCGGGCCCGGCAGGTCGTACCTGCGCGCCAACGTCGCGGCCCGTTCACCGAGGCGCAATCGATCAGCCGACATCTTGCGCTGGAACCGGCCGGTCATCTCGGCAACCCAATGGGCTTCCTCGGCCTTGCTCATCCAGGAGGGCAGAGCGATGCGCAACACACCGCCGACCAGATGCGCGCCGACCGTCTTGCGGCGTTTGGTGGAGCGAGTCACCTCGACCCGAAACGACTGTGGCGCGGCAGGGACCAACGGCTGGTCGTCGGGACCCAACCCGGGCAGGTGCTCAGCGTCGCTCACGGTTCCCGGAGGGTATCGCCGGTGCATCCTTGCTCGGCGTCGACCGGCCGGTACGCTAGGCGCCGATGGCGACGCTGCGAATGTTCGCTTCGGCTCGCGAAGCCGCCGGCACTGGTCGGGCGGAGTTCGCCGGCGCGACCGTGGGCGATGTGTTGACCGCGGCAATCGCCTCATTCGGCGATGGATTTGCGCGAGTGCTGCCATCGTGCAGAGTGTGGGTGAATGGTGAAGCCGCAGACCCGGCCGACCCGGTCGGCGCCGGTGACGAAGTAGCGGTTCTGCCGCCCGTTAGTGGAGGATGCTGATGGCTGAGATCGTGGATCCCCGACGGCTCTCGCTTGTCGAACTCCGTGCCCTGCGCGCCACGCTGCAGAACGACGACGACGCCGTGTCGTACGTTCGCCGGCTGGCCCAGGCACGGCTCGATCTGGTGCAGGCAGAGAAGCGCCGACGCCTCGACGGCGGATCCGAAAGCCTGTCCGACGATCTGCCGTCGATTTTGTCGACACATCTCACCGGCGGCGCACCGCGCCCGCCACGCCCGGCGGAAGACTTCAGCAGCCATCCGCTGTCCGAACAGTTCGAGGCACTGTGCGATCGAGCCGGCGACCGCGATCTGTCGTCGCTGAGTTCCGCGGAATTGATCGCTTACGCCGATGCCCTCCACGAATTCGAGCATGCCAGGTCACACGAGCGCCGCGAGCTGTTCACTCGCATCGACGAACTCAGTGCCGAGCTTGTGCGCCGCTACCGCGACGGCGAGGCCCATGTCGACGGCCTGCTCGCCGCCGACGACTGAGCAGGCCGACTCGTGACGTCGATGCGCGACGACCTCGACAAGCGGCTGGCCGATGTCGGCGCCCTGATCAAGTCGCAGCGCGAAGTAGCAAGGATGAGTGTGCGCCGCCTGGCCGAACTGGCCGGGGTCAGCAATCCATATCTGTCGCAGATCGAGCGCGGCCTGCGCAAACCCTCGGCCGACATCCTCCAGCAGATCGCCAAGGCGTTGCAGATCAGTGCCGAGTCGCTGTACGAGCGGGCCGGTTTCCTGTCGCCAACCGACAGGCCCCGCGTTGGTGTTCGAGAGGCCATCACCGCCGATCAGCAGTTGACTGCCGAGCAACGCCGGGCACTACTCAACGTCTACGAGAGCTTCGTCTCCGGCAAACAATGAGATGACGAGCCGGGCCCCGACCACGCTGCGATCGGAAGGAGCAGTCGAAGCGCAGCGGAGACCAGTCCCGACCACTAAAATGGAATGTTGATCACTTCGATAGGGTTTAAGATTCCGTGCAACGCGTAGCTGTGCTCTCACTCCACACGTCACCCCTCACCCAGCCGGGCTCGGGCGACAGTGGCGGCATGAACGTCTACGTCCGCGAGCTGGTTTCTGCGCTCGCCCAGGCCGGTGTCGAGTGCACGACGTACACGCGGGCATCACGACCTGGCCTTCCCGAGGTCGTGCAGGTCGAGCCAGGGCACCGGGTGGTCCACATTCCCGCCGGGCGGTTCGACCTGGCCAAAGAGCAGCTGCCGTCGGTGCTCGACGATTTCGGCGACGCCGTGGTCGACCACATCAAGAACGATTCGCCGGCCGATGTGCTGCACGCCAACTATTGGCTCAGCGGTCTCGTCGGGCATCGCATCAAGCACGAACTCGACCTGCCGTTCGTCAGCACGTTCCACACCCTCGCCAAGGTGAAGGCCGAAGGAGGCGACTTCGAGCCGGAGTGGCGCGCCCGGGCCGAAGCCGAGATCATCGGGTGCGCCGATGCGATCTGCGTCAGCTGCACCGAGGAGGAGCGTCAATTCCGTCGGCTGTACGGCGACCCGGCCGGGAAGATCGAGATTGTCGCTCCCGGTGTCGAGCACGCCTTTTTCGCTCCCGGTGATCGCAGCGGCGCCCGCAACGCCATCGATCTGCCACTCGACTGTCCGGTGCTGTTGTTCGTCGGTCGCATCCAACCGCTGAAGGGGCCCGACGTGGCTGTGCGCGCACTAGCCGAGCTGAACCGGCCCGATGCAGTGTTGGTGATCGTGGGCGGCGAAAGCGGGCTCGACGGCGCCGGCGAAATGCAGCACCTGCAGTCGCTGATCATCGAACTCGGCGTCGAGGGTCAGGTGCGCTTCGTAGAACCGCAGCCGCATCACATCTTGAGCACCTACTACCGCGCTGCCGATGTGGTGATCGTGCCAAGCCGCAGCGAGAGCTTCGGGTTGGTCGCACTCGAGGCTCTGGCATGCGGGATCCCTGTTGTCGCCAGCGGTGTGGGCGGGTTGCTGACACTCGTCGATCACGGCACCACCGGGTTCCTGGTTCCCGATCGCGACCCGCGGCTGTTCGCCCACTACATCGGCCAGATCTTCGATCATCCCGAACAGGCGGCGTTGATGGGCCGGCGGGGAGCAGCCGGGGCGCGGCAGTACACGTGGGGGTTCGCCGCGGCACGACTGCGCCGTGTGTACACCGACCTCACCGTCCGCGAGCTGGTGGCCTGCGCGTGAGCGATGTGCACGACGACGCCACGGTGTCGGCGCTCGCAGGACAAATCGACAAATGGCTCGCCCAGCTGGCGGCGGCCAACCCGGCGGTCGAAGCCGTGGATCGAGCGGAGGGCGTCGACCACCGTTGGTATGTGCGGCTGCGGGGCGACGAGAAGGACCACATCACCGTCTGGCTGACGCTCGGCCAGCGCACGCTGCGCTACGAGGCATACGTCATGCCGGCGCCAGAAGAGAACGTCGCCCAGGTGTACGAGATGGCGCTGCGCCGCAACGAGAAGCTGGTCGGCGCCCACTTCGCCATCGGGGTCGAAGATGCGTTGTTCCTGCGCGGCGAACTGCCCGTCGCCGGGGTCTGCGGGGATGAAATCGACCGCGTTGTCGGATCGATCTACGCCTACGTCGAGCAGTACTTCCCGGCGCTGATCCGCCTCGGGTTCGCCAGCCACTTCGCCTAGCTGAACCCCGACAACAAGCAACCTCCCTGTTGGCGATTTCCGCTGCGACGATCTGGCAGTGCCTCTTTGTGATGCCGGACGGATGGCGCGCTTCGGGGAATGTCGCAGCGCCATCCGTTCTGGCGTCGGGCATCGAATTAGCCTGCGGCCATGACGAAGTACCGATTGGCAGTCGTCGGCGGGGGCAACATGGGCGCGGCGCTGGTCGGTGGGCTGCTTGCAGGAGGCTGGCCGGCAACCGACCTGGCCGTGGTCGAGGTGGTGGCTGGGCGACGCGAGGCGTTGAGCGCGATGTTCCCCGGCATCGCCGTAACCGCAGCCGTGCCGTTATGCGACGCGGCGCTGATTGCCGTCAAACCACACGACGCTGCAGCCGCGGCAACGGCAGCGGTCGATGCAGGGGCGCGGCGCGTTTTGTCGATCGCCGCCGGTGTCTCGGTCGACACCTTGCAACAGGCCTGCGGCGATCACGTGGCAGTCGTGCGGTCGATCCCCAACACGCCGTCCTTGCTCGGCAAAGGCGCGGCGGCGATGTGTGGCGGACCGTTTGCCACCGACGACGACCTCGACTGGGCACAGGGAATCCTCGGCGCTGTCGGCACCGTAGAGCGCGTGCCCGAGGCGCTGCTTGACGCCGTCACCGGACTCGCCGCCAGCGGGCCCGCCTACCTGTTCCTGGTCGCCGAAGCACTGACCGACGCCGGCGTGCTCGCCGGTCTAACCCGCCCGGTCGCCGATGCGCTGGTTCGTCAGCTATTCGTCGGATCGGCGGCGATGCTGGCCGAACACGGTGATCCGGTCGCGTTACGGGCCATGGTCACGTCACCCGGTGGCACCACCGCTGCCGGGCTGCGAGTGCTCGAACAGCACGGCACGCGCTCGGCGTTCCTCGAAGCAGTGATGGCGGCGACCACGCGGAGTCAACAATTGGGCAAACCACACTGATCTAACTCACCAAGAGCGCTCGGTGCACCACTCAACCCCGAAATTTCTTGGTGTGACTCTTTTCTCACGGGTCCGCATGTGGCTAACCTTTCACAAGGTCACACGACCGCCGCGTGATTCTCACACGGAGTCGCACCCGCAAGGGATGCGCCGACAGGGCTGGTGCCATCGGGGGGTTGGCATCGGCCCTTGTCGATTTTTCGCACAGCGCTCAAAGGCCGTGGCTATCTTGAAAGCCAATGGGCCGCCGCTACGACACCGTCTCGCTGCTCACCGACTACGGCCTAGTCGACGAGTTCGTCGGCCTCGTCAAGGCGGTGATCCGCGACATCGCCCCTCATGTGCAGACGATCGATCTCACTCATCAGATCGCTCCGTTCGACGTGCGCGCCGGCAGCCTGGCCCTGGCCCGCTGCATCTCCTACGTGCCGAGCGGCGTCATTCTCGCGGTCGTCGACCCGGGCGTCGGTGGGAAGCGTAAGTCGATCGCCATCGAGGTCGCCGACGGCGAGGGCGTTTTGGTCGGGCCTGACAACGGTCTGCTCGCCCCGGCGGTCGCGATGGTCGGCGGCGCCGGACGCTCTGTCGTGTTGACCAACGACGAGTACCACCTGCAGTCGCACGGGGCGACGTTCGCCGGCCGCGACATCTTCGCCGCGGTCGCCGGCCACCTGTGCAACGGGATCGACCTCGCCGAGTTCGGCGAGTTGATCGACGCCGACGAGCTGCTGCCGGGCATGGTGCCACTCCCGCGCCAGGAAGGCGAGCGATTGATCGGCGAGGTGCTGTGGGTCGACCACTACGGCAACTGCCAACTCAACATCGGCCCAGAAGAGATCGCCGACTGGGGAGCGCAGGTGCAGGTCGCGTTTGCTGAATCGCAACGCGTGGCCACCCGCCAACACACGTTCGCCGATGTCGCCACCGGGGCCATTGGCCTCGTGGTCGACGGCTGCGGAATGCTGGCGCTGGTGCTCGATCAGCGTTCGGCCGCGATGGAACTCGGCATCGGCCCGGGCGACCAGATCACGCTGGCGCCACTGACCGACGCGCCGCCAGACGGGTTGACGAGTCGGGTCACGCTGCGCGCCCGCTAACTGGGAGCAAGGTAGCTGAGGTCAGGTTTGGGGCGTGATCATGCGATCATGTGGACGATGTCTTTGACGAGCAGGATGGCAAGCAGGCAGACGACGCTGAACGCGATCGTCGAGAAGTGCCACCGCCATTTGTGGTCAACGGCAAAGAACCGGCGGATCGCGAAGATGTCGCACGTGATAGCGAGCATTCCGATCACGATGCTGATGACAACGCCCGTATCGGAGACCAGACCCAGCGCGGGGAGCACGAACGGGAACACCAAGTACGTGAGTGTGCAGCGAATCGTCGAGATCAACATTGACCGCCGGAACGCGTAGACAGCCGAGCGAGCCGACACTCCACTCGGCCGTTCACGAACGCGCAGGATCTTGCGAACGACCATGTCAGCACGTGACCGCTGGATTCCTGCGATGGCGTGAGCGAATGGGCAGCCGATGGCTGGGGCTGGTGCTTGGATCATGATGCGTCCCGCATGGGTAGGTCCACTCGCTGCAGTGGAATGGTGAAATCCGTGGTGATTCCGTATGAGGCGAGGACAGCGAAGGCGGCGCCCTCGTCTCCCGCGGCGATCAGGTTCTTGATGGTCAGCGTCGGGCCGTGGAGCAACTTGTTGGCCATGCTGCGTACGGTTGCCGCCAGCACCTCCGAACTCACGTCGGTATCAGTCTGCGATCGTTCGATCGTGGCTCGACAGGCTGAATG
>JANNHY010000332.1:0-4498 GCA_031404635.1 Ilumatobacteraceae bacterium | reverse complement strand
GCCGGGGTCACGCCCGGCAAAGGTGGCCAGGATGTGGCCACCCCCGATGGTGAACGTGTGCCGGTGTACGACACCGTCGCCGCTGCCGTTGCCGCGACGGGCGCAAATGCCTCGTTCATCGCCGTGCCACCAAAGGCTGCGCCGGCGGCGATCCTCGAGGCCGCGGCCGCCGGCATAGGTTTCGTGGTGTGCATCACCGAGGGCATCCCTGCCCAAGACGAGGCCAAGGTGTTCAACACATTGGTGCGCGACTATCCCAACACCCGTCTGCTGGGTCCGAACTGCCCCGGCATCATCAGCCCGGGAAAGTGCAACCTCGGTATCACCGCCGGTGAGATCGCCCAGCTGCCATCGGCGGGCGGGCCCAACGTCGGGATCGTGTCGCGCTCGGGAACCCTGACTTATCAGGCCCTGTACGAGTTGAAGCAGCGCGGCATCGGCGTGTCGACCTGCGTCGGGATCGGTGGCGACCCGGTGCCGGGCACCAACTTCATCGACTGCCTCAGCGAGTTCCAGGCCGACCCCGAAACCCAGGCGGTCATCATGATCGGCGAGATCGGTGGTTCGGCGGAGGAAGAGGCGGCAGCCTTCATCGAGTCGTCGGTGACCAAGCCGATGAGTGCCTACATCGCTGGGGTAACTGCTCCCGCCGGCAAGAAGATGGGTCATGCCGGGGCGATCGTCAGCGGCGGCAAGGGCACCGCCCAGGGCAAGATGGACGCCCTGCGCGCCGCCGGCGTGCAGGTCGGTCTCAACCCCACCGAGGCGGGCGACCTGATGGCCGACATCGTCGCCCGGTTGGCCTGACCCCTGTCTGTCAGGCCAACCAGATCACCTCGACACCGACAAGGTCATAGGTTGATCTCGCCCGGCCGTCGAGCGAGGCGAGGGCGAGGTTGGCGCCCTTGGCTGTGGCGGCGATCACAGCGTCGTATGTCGCCCCTCCAGTGATACCGGAGTTGGCAAGACGTTCGAGCAACGGCTTGAGATGTTCACCAGGCAGAGTTCGAGGCGGTTCGGCAAAGGCCCGGTTGAGCGAGGCAACCACGACATCGGCACCCAACCGGCGCGGCGGCGGGAGGCGGGTGAGCACCGAATAGCATTCGGCGAGCACGTGGGCGATCGCCACTGGTCTGATCGCCAACGCGGCGCGAGCGATCTCGTGATCCGGGTGCCACGAGCACAGGCCGGCAACGACGACCGATGTGTCGACCGCGGTTTCGCTCATCGCCGCACGGACTCGATGACGTCGCGAACCTGGTCGCGCGTCAAGGGCGGCAGCACTTCGTTGGGCACGATGACCAGCAGACCGTCACGCTCGACGAGCGACACATCGAGCGGCTCGGGCTCGATCTCCAGCCGACCGTCGCGTACCTGAGCCCGCAATGGTTGACCTGGCAAGACCGCCAACTCGTCGAGCAGGGCTTTGGGGATCACGACTCGTCCGGAGGAGTCCATGGTAATTATCTGCCGAGCCGTCATGGTAAAACTCTACCAGTTCGACGCCCGGGGTCGGACCCCGAGATCGGTCAGGCCGGAGGGGGCGGGGGAGGCGGAGGTGTCATCCCCGGCGGCGGGGGCGGCGGAGGAGCGGATGATTCACCGCTTCCCTGGAACGCGCCCTTGATCTTGTTCATGTCCTTGAGATCGTTGAAGTCGCCACCGGACTCCTTGAACCCGAGGAACGCGCCTGCGAAGGCTGCCAGTCCGGCGACCACCGAGAGGATCATGCCGATTCCGCGGCCGACGCTGCCGCCACCGGCCTCGATCAGGTCCGAGCCTTCGATGGGGTTGAAGAGCAGGCGGATGAGCAGCAGGAGCGCTGCCAGGCCAGTTGCGGCCAGCATGACGAGTGGCCATGGCAATGAGCCGGGTTTCATTGTTGCGGTGGCGAGAAGGAAGGTGACGACGCCCGTGGCAACTATCAGGATCCAGGGCAGAGTGCCCGTCCAGAAGAAGTCGAAGACGTTTCCGCCACCGCCCAGGTCGATGCCACCTGCCTCGACGGTGACCCAATCGAAGAAGCCGAAAATCAGAAAGCCGGCGGCTCCGCCGACCTTCAACCAGTCGGATGTCTTGAACTTGCTCAGATCCACATCTGCCTCCTGTAAGAAAAGAACTCAGCCCACGCGCACCGTACACCTTGTTAAGACCTCGGTCATGCAATACGCGGCGTCCCCTACTGTCTGGCCATGCCTACAGCGCTGCTCTCCGTGTACGACAAAGCCGGCGTCGTCGAATTGGCCGACGGGCTCCATCAACTGGGTTGGCGCCTGCTCAGCAGCGGTGGGACTGCCAAGGCGATTGCCGCGGCAGGGACCCCGGTCACCGATCTCGCCGACCTGACCGGCATGCCGGCAATCCTCGATCACCGCGTCGTCACCTTGCATCCCAAGATCCACGGTGGCCTGCTGGCCGACCCGACCAAGGCCCAGCACCGCGCCGACATGGCCGAGTACGGCATCGATCCGATCGATCTGGTGGTCTGCAATCTGTACCCGTTCGCCTCCGACCCGAGCATCGAGTTGATCGACATCGGCGGTCCGGCGATGGTGCGCGCAGCAGCGAAGAACCATCAGTTCGTCGCCGTGGTCGTCGACCCGGCCGACTACGTTGTGGTGCTCGACGAGGTGCGCGCCCACGGGGAGTTCAGCGCGGCGACCAAGCGCCGCCTGGCGCGTGATGCGTTCGCCGGGATCGCCACGTACGACGCCCAGATCGCCGCCTGGTTCGACGACGCCGTGCTCCCCCAGACGATGCATCTCTCCTTGACCAAGGCGCAGTCGCTGCGCTATGGCGAGAATCCGCACCAATCCGGTGCCCGCTATCTCGTCGCCGGTCGGCGCAGTTGGTGGGACGACGCTGCCCAACTCGGTGGCAAAGAGATGAGCTATCTCAACCTGTTCGACACCGAAGCCGCATGGCGTCTCGTCCAGCGCTTCGACGGCCCGGCCTGTGTGATCGTCAAGCACGCCAACCCGTGCGGCGCCACCGTCAGCGACGACATCACCGACGCCTATGTCAAGGCCAACGCCTGCGATCCGGTCAGCGCCTTCGGCGGCATTGTCGCCCTCAATCGCGCCGTGCCGGCGGCGCTGGCCGACGCCCTTGCCTCGGTGTTCACCGAGGTGATCGTCGCCCCCTCGTTCGACGACGACGCATTGGCGATCCTCACCGAGAAGAAGAATCTGCGGGTACTCACCGGCCCGCCGCCGTATGGGGCGACGCTCGACGTCCGCTCGATCGACGGTGGCTTGCTGGTGCAAGACGTCGACACGATCAATCTCGATCAGTCGACCTGGCGGATGGTCACCGCCACAGCGCCAACCGATGCGCAGTGGGCCGATCTTCGCTTCGCCTGGCAGGTGTGCGCAGCCGTGAGCAGCAACGCCATCGTCTACGCCAAGGACGGCCAGGCATTCGGGATCGGCGCCGGGCAGCAGAACCGGCTCGACTCGGCCCGTATCGCCGCCGAGCGTTCGGCGGGCAGAGCGAACGGGGGTGTGTGTGCCAGCGATGCATTCTTCCCGTTCCGCGACGGGCTCGATGCAGCCGCAGCGGCCGGCATCCGGGCCGTGATTCAGCCTGGTGGCAGCGTACGCGACGACGAGGTGATCGCCGCCGCCGACGAGCACGGCATTGCGATGGTGTTCACCGGAGAACGCCACTTCCGTCATTGACGCCATCATCCGTGAAGTCAAGTCGTGTGCTTTTGGGTGCGCCTGGCAGGAAATCGGCAGGAAACCTGGCAAGCTTGACGTGCATGGCCCGGATCTCCGACCTCCTCGCCACGCGCAGGACCTTCTCGTTCGAGTTCTTCCCGCCGAAGAACGAAGCCGGTTGGCTGAACCTCGGACACGCCATCGCCCAACTCGAGGATCTGCGCCCCGACTTCGTCAGCGTGACCTACGGTGCCGGCGGCAGCACGCGTGACAAGACGCGCGACCTCGTCTCGTGGGTCCGCCGCCAGACCGAGACCACTCCGATGGCCCACCTGACCTGCCAGGGTCATACCCGCCAAGACATCCGCGACATCTTGATCGACTATCGGGCCGAGGGAGTCGAGAACATACTTGCGCTGGGCGGCGACCCTCCGGCAGACGACGACGTTCCGACCGTCAGCGAATACCATCACGCCAGCGAGTTGGTCGCCGACGTCACCGAGTTCGGTGGATTCTCTGTCGGCGTCGCCGCCCATCCCGAGTTGCACCCCAGATCACCCGACCGCGACGAGGACCGCAAGCACCTGGCCGCCAAGCTGGATCAGGCCGACTTCGCCATCACCCAGTTCTTCTTCGACGTCGATCATTATGTTGCCATGGTCGACGAACTCGTAGATCTGGGCGTCACCAAACCGGTGATCCCCGGCATCATGCCGGTCACCGACATCGCCCAGGTGTCGCGGATGGCGCAGATGTCGGGGATGGAGGTTCCGTCGTGGTTGATCGAGCGGGTCGGCAAGGCCGGTGACGACGCCACCGAAGCCAACCGCGTCGGC